>NZ_JBVHMR010000033.1:0-77347 GCF_055558375.1 Streptomyces sp. NPDC025793
CCCGCCGGTACATGGGACTCGACCTCCTGGCCAAGGCCCGCCTCCACCCGATCGAGTCAGAAACCGACGAGACCGTCCTCCCGACCGAACTCACCGCATAGCCTCAAAGAAGAGATCACCGAGTGGCCGTCGATACACCACTCCAGCGGACGTGACCCCGGGGCCCTTCGCGACCAACAGTCATAGCCTTCGCCTCTGCGGAGCCGAATGCCTCTGGAGGGGTCTCAGCGGGACGGCTTCCTACCCATCACCCTCGTAACGGCCCTCGTCGAAGACGAACAGTGGCTTGGTGCCGTGTGCGGGTGCTTCGGCGAGCGCTACGGCTTCTGCGAAGGCTTCGAGCGGGAACGGCCGGCCCGGGGGAATGCTCAGCACCCCATCAACGACGAGGCCGCGCACCCGGGCCAGCGCGTGCAGCGTGTCCTCCGAGGAGGCGGTGCCGAACCAGCGGTTCAGCCAGAACCCACGGACCGTTTTGGTCTCGTAGATGACCGAGCGCGCCTGGAGCGGGATCGTCAGAGCCGCCGGGGCGGTCTGCCGGTGGGTGGAGAGCGCGCCGTAGACCACCAGCTCTCCTCCCGGAGCCAGTGCCTGGGACACTTGGGCGCCGACGGGGCCCGCGACACAGTCGATGGCCTTCCGCACGCCGGCCGGTCCCGCGATCTCAGCGACGCGCTGGATCAGGTCCTCGTCCTCGGTGCAGATGACCTCATCTCCACCGAGCGCTTTGATCTCCTCGACAGCAGTGCGTCGGTGCACGACATTGATCGTGCGAATCCCCAGATGCCGGGACAACTGGATCACGAGTCGGCCGACGGTGGAGCCGGCGGCGGTCTGCAACAGCCATTCGCCCGGCTGTACGTCGAGTTCGCGCGTAACGAGGAGCAGCGCGGTCAATGGATTGACGGCGACTTGGCAGGCGCTGGAGTCGCTCAGCTGCTCGGGGACCGCCAGCAGCCTGTATGTGTCGGCGACGAGGTATTCCTGCCAGGTGCCTGCCACAGGAGGCCCGGGTACAGCCGGGATCGCGGCGACCACCACGCGCTCTCCGACCTTCAGTCCGTCGGTTTGCGGGCCGAGGTCTGCGATAAGGCCCACGCATTCCATGTTGCCCCCGACAGCGGGAAACTCAGGCGAGAAGCCGTAGCGGCCGCGCAGCACGTGCAGATCACTCGCGTGAACCGGGGTCGCCTTCACACGGATCAACGCCTGACCGGCGTCCGGCGTGGGAACAGGCCGTGATTCCAGCCGCAGGACATCGGTGGGCTCGCCGGCCGCTACGGCTACGAGCGCGCGCATGGATCGAGGCATCAGTGGCCCTTCGTCTCTCCGTCCGCGAGGAACCCGGCGGACGCTCCAGGCAGAGCGCTGCCGGGGTCGGCGCCCTGACCGGTGCCGAGACTGTGATCGGCATCGGACTCCTTCAGACCCTTACCGGCTCACCCGAGGCGATCATGCAAGCGGGGCTCACAGGCCGCCAAGGCTCGTGCCGCGGACCCGCTCGCTGCAGCACGAGTTCGGACAGGCATCCGTCACTTCACGCTACGCCCAGCGTGGGGAACGATCTCGGTGGTGGACCATGACCACCGAGAGAATGCCCGCCGCGCCGATCCGGGACTCCGCATCAACCGCTCGTCTCGGCGTCGCCGTCACCCGGCGGATCTCTCCGTCTCCTGCCGTCCGGAGGGGAGTCGTCCCCGTGCTCTTCCAGCAGCTTGAGGAGGGCCGCATCGGCTCTCCTCTGATCTTCCTTCGTCAGCTCGACCGGTGCGTTGTTGTAGACGGTGTAGCGATCTGGATCGATGATGTTGGCAGCCCTCAAGGTGAACGTCAGCAGGGGGCGCCACCCCTTGCGGTGGCCGACCCGCACTTGTATCTGAGCCTTGTAGTCACGGGCTTCCGGGATGAATCCGGAAAACGGTGCCTCGAACTCGATGAAGAGTTGTTGTGCCTCTCTGCCGGGCACGACGAAGCCGGCCGGCAGCCTTGTTTCCTCGTCCGGTCCCGGCTGGAGGCGGGACGGGGAGCACACCCACAGGAGTGGCAGGTGGGATGCGGGCTCGTCGGGGAAGGTCAGGATGAGGTCCTGCACGACGATCGGCTTGGGACCGGTGTTGTGCAGGACGAGCGGAAGCCGCAAGCGGGCCGTGGAACCGTGCACGATCGCCGCGAAGGCATGAGGCTCCCACGCCTTCAGGCGTCCCTGCCGGGCGTTGAGCCACCAGAACGACGCGACGGTGAAGAGCAGTGCGCAGATCGACACCACGCCGGCGCCTGTGAGTGATGAGGACGAGGCCCATGGGGCCGCGGTCATCAGCGGAACCACAGATTCAGTGTGCCAGCCTCAGCGGGGGCCCGCTCACAGGCCCGGTGGCTCCTGGTCGCGTGCGGGACGGAGCCTTTGCCACAGGCGGCCGTCAGCACCTGAACGCGTCACAGGCCGGAAAGGAGCACGAGATACCAGGCGACCAGGGCTGTGCACGCCACCGCGGGGACGAGCTTGGGCACCCCGTCGCCCTTGCGCACGTGCGTGATCACGGCACCGGCGAGCAGCATCAGCAACCCGATACCGGCCAGGCCGCCGCACAGCGGTACGACCGGGCCGAGCGCTACGCCGACGGCGGCTGCCAGCTCCAGGCCGCCGATGACCCGGTAGGCCGCGGTGGTGAAGCCGGCGTGGGTGGCCAGCTCCGGCATGGGACCCAGGGCCAGGATCTTCGCTGTGCCCAGCAGGGTGAAGACCAACGCGATGAGACAGGTCAGCGAGGTGGAGAGGATCACGAGACGCCCTCGGGGGTGTGCTGGTACGGGAGCCGACGGCGTTCGGCTCCCAGGCCGGCGAAGTAGATGATCAGGTCCGGGTTGTCGACCGCCGAGGGATTGAGGACCTGCTCGGCGGGGGTGCCCTGGAGCAGGCGCTTGACGGGAACCTCGAGTTTCTTGCCGGTCTTCGTGTGCGGGATGGCCGGTACGGCGAGGATCTCGTCGGGGACGTGGCGGGGTGAGGTGCCGGTGCGGATCGCGTCGCGGATCTTCTCGCGCAGGGCGTCGTCGAGGGTGACTTCGGGGGCGAGTACGACGAACAGCGGCATCCAGTAGCCGCCGTCGGGTTCCTCCGCGCCGATGACGAGGGCCTCGGTGATCTCGGGGAGACGTTCGACGATGTCGTGGATGTCGGAGCTGCCCAGGCGCACGCCGTTGCGGTTGAGGGTGGCGTCGGAGCGACCGTGCACGATCACCGAGCCATGACCCGTGACCGTGATCCAGTCGCCGTGCCGCCACACGCCCGGGTAGGCGGCGAAGTAGGTGTTCCGGTAGCGGCTGCCGTCGGGGTCGTTCCAGAAGTACAGCGGCATCGACGGCATGGGCCGCGTCACGACCAGTTCCCCGACCTGATCGACGACCGGCCGTCCAGCCCTGTCGTACGCCGCAAGCGCCACGCCCAGGTTCGGGGCGGACAGCTCGCCCGCCCGGATGGGAGTTGTGGGGGCGCTGCCGGCGAAGCCGGAGACGACGTCCGTGCCGCCGCTGGTGGAGGCCAGCCGGATGCCTGCGCCGACGTGGTCGCGGACCCAGGGGTAGGCGGAGGCGGGCAGGGCTGAGCCGGTGCAGCCGATGACGCGGATCGCCGACAGGTCGTGCACGGAGGGGTCGACGCCGAGCTTGGCCATGGCCAGCAGGTACTGGGGGCTGGTGCCGAAGACGGTGACCTCGTGGCGGGCCGCCAGCTCCCAGAGGATGTCCGGGCGTGCGACCGGCGCGGGGCTGCCGTCGTAGGCGCAGGTGGTGGCGCCGGTCAGCAGGGTGGAGACGACCAGGTTCCACATCATCCAGTGGGTGGTGGTGTACCACAGCAGGCGGTCCCCGACGCCCAGGTCGCTGTGCAGGCCGAGGGTCTTGAGGTGCTCCAGCAGGACGCCGCCGTGCCCGTGGACGATGCCCTTGGGCAGGCCGGTGGTGCCGGAGGAGAAGACGATCCACAGGGGGTGGTCGAAGGGCACCGGGGTGATGGTGAGGTACTCGGTGCGGGTGGCCGCGTCCTCCCAGGGAACCGTCAGTCCCGCGGTGCTGGTCTCGGGCCAGGCGAGGCCCACGCGGTCCACGAGGACCGTGGCCTTCAGCGTGGGCAGGGCCGCGGCCAGGTCGAGTGAGGCGGCGCGGCGGTCGTGCGTGGTGCCGTTGAAGAGGTAGCCGTCCGCGGTGATGAGCACGGTCGGTTCGAGTTGGGCGAAGCGGTCGGCGGCGGCCTTGGGGGCGTAGTCCTGGCCGCACACCGACCACACCGCGCCCAGGCTGGCGGTGGCGAGGAAGGCGATGATCGCGTGGGGGGTGTTGGGCAGGTACCCGACCACCCGGTCGCCCTGTCCGACGCCGAGGTCGCGCAGGGTGGCCGCGACGGAGGCGACCTGGGCACGCAGTTCCCCGCCCGTGATCTCGTAGCCGGCTCCGGTCTCGTCCAGCGCGGTGATCGCGGGGGCGTCCGGGTGCAGGTTGCGCAGGGCATGGTGGGCGTAGTTGAGGGTGGCACCGGGGAACCAGCGGGTGCCGGGCATGGTTTCTTCGGCCAGCACCCGCTCGTACGGAGTGGTCGCGTCGACTTCGAAGTACTCCCACACCGCCGCCCAGAATCCTTCCAGGTCGGTGACTGACCAGCGGTGCAGGGCCGGGTAGTCGGTAGGGTCCTGGAGCCCTGCGGCGCCGTGGTGCCGGGCTGCCCAGCGGGCGAAGTCCGCGATGCGGCTGCCGGCGGCCGCCTTCGGGTCCGGAGGAAGGAAGGGCACCGGATACGGGGTGGAGTGCGGGGTGGTCATGGCGTGGTGCTCCTCGGCAAGGGATCGGGCCGGGCTTCGGCGGGGCGGCGGGCCGTGTGCAGCAGGGGAGCCCAGGCGGCGGTGTCGGTGAAGTCGCCGGTGCCGGTGGGGACGGTGTCCAGTACGACGCGGTCGGGGCGCAGCAGCACGGCGTCGGCGCGGCCGCGGGCCAGCCAGGCGGCCAGGGTGCCGTCGTCGTCCAGGTCGCCGACGTGGACCGTGGGTGCGTCGAGTGCTGTGGCCACGCCCGTCATCCGCGGGGTGGGCGGTACGGCGGTCAGGACGGCGAAGGAGTCGCCGAGGATGTCATCGAGGCGCACGCGCCTGCCGTCCCGCAGGATCCAGGGTTGGGGGCAGAAGGTGCCGGCAGGCCCACGTCCGGTCAGGCTGGGGCGGCGCCGTACGAGCGGACCGGCGCTCAGGGCGGGGCTGAGGTCGCGGCTGACCGTCGCGCTCACGCCGGGGATGCGGCAGGCCGCACCCACGACGGTCCGGCGGAGCGCCGCCCCACGGTCCTGGCCGCCGGTCATGGCCCAGCCGATGGCGACCGCGAGGCGGATCACGTGGCGGGCGTGCGGCTTGCGCTCCTGCTCGTAGGTGTCCAGCAGCCGTTCGTCTGCGCCCTGTTGGAGGACGCGGGCGAGTTTCCAGGTGAGGTTGCGAGCATCGCGCAGGCCCGCGCACAGACCCTGTCCGATGAAGGGCGGGGTGAGGTGGGCGGCGTCGCCGAGCAGGAAGACGCGTCCCCTGCGCCACCGGTCGGCGAGGCGGGCGCGGAAGGTGTACTGCGCCTGCCGGATCACCTCGAAGCCGTCGCTCGGCGACGCGTCGAGCGGCACGTCCACCCAGGGGGCGACCAGCTCGCGCAAGCGTTCCAGCCCTGCAGGGCCGTCCAGGAGCTCGCCCTCGGCCATCCGGAACTCCCAGCGGTAGCGGTCCTCGCCTACGCGCATGAACGTGGCCGGCCGGGTGGGGCAGCAGATCTGCTCGGCGCCTTCCCAGGTGCGCACCGGAAGGCTGGTGCGGACGTCGATGACCCTCCAACTCTCCTCGAAGTGCAGGTCCTCCCACACGGCGCCGATGGCGTCACGGGTGAGGCTCCCCGCGCCGTCGCAGCCCAGGATGGCATCGGCCCACACCTGCTCCTCCTCGTCGCTGCCGTCGCGGCGGAAAGTGACCCGGACCGGACCCGTCGCAGTGTGTGATCCGTCGGTGCCCTGGGTGACGGACACGACCTCCACCCCGCCCCACAGCTCGCACTCGGGGCGGCGCTTGAGGGCAGCGCGCAGCAGGCATTCCAACTCGGGCTGGTCGAACATGCTGGTCTGCGGGAAGCCGTGGTGTCCGTGCAGGGACCGCGGAAATTCGGCGATCACGCGGCGCCGGGGGTCCAGCAGCCTCAGCCCGCGGGCCGGGCGCGCGACGGCGGCGAACTCCTCGTGAACGCCGACGCTCTGCAGGATCCGGCGGACCTCGTCATCCACGACGACGGCGCGCGGCAGGGGGTAGATGTCCCGATGGCGTTCCAGGAGCAGGCTGGGCACTCCGCGCTGGGCGAGCAGGAGCGCGGCCGTGACGCCCACGGGCCCCGCGCCGATGATCACCACCGGTCTACGGATTACGGCGCTCACCTCGCGTCCGCCACAGGGTTCCGCTGCTCGCCGAGGTCGATCCGCCCGTCCGGGGTGGCGATCGTGGCGGTGACGACGTCGCCCTCATGCAGGTACAGGGGGTTCTTGGCCTGCCCCTTGAAGAACGCCTTCCACCTGACCGCGGGCGGCAGCAACGCGCTGATCTTCGCGACGGGCTTGGGCGGGGCTTTGAGAGCGGTGCCGCCTGGGGTGCCGGTCAGCAGCAGGTCGCCGGGGTCGAGGGTCTGGAAGCGGGCGAGCAGGCTGAGCGCCTGCGCGGGCCGCACGATCATGTCGGCGAGGGTGCGGTCCTGACGTTGCACGCCGTTGACCGACAGCCGCAGTCGCAGGTTCAGCAGATGGGCGAAGTCGTCCGGCTCAAGCAGGGCCAGGTACGGCCCGGCCGGGGTGAAGGTCGGGTAGGACTTGCTCTCGTAGAACTGGGTCTTGGTCAGTTGCACGTCGCGGGCGCTGACGTCGTTCGTCAGGACCAGCCCGGCGACGTAGCGGGGCAGGTCCTGCTCTTCGACGACGGTGCCCACGGGCAGGGTCGCGCCCATGACGAGGCCGAGCTCCACCTCGTAGTCCAGGAACTTCACGTGCGCCGGGCGGACGATCGTCTCGTGCGGGCCGCTGACCGAGCCGGACGCCTTGCGGAAGAAGGTCGGCGGGATGTCTCCGGTGAAGCCTGAATCCTTGGCGTGGCTGCGGTAGTTGACCATCTGGGCGACCACCCGACAGGGGGTGGTGACCGGAGGCAGCGCCACCAGGTCGACCACCGGCGTGCCGTTGTCGCCGGAGGCGGCGGCCTCGCGGACCGCGTCCCGGTCGGCGAGGAGCTCGGCAGTGGTGACGGCCTTGGTCTCGATGCGGACGGCCCGCTCGTTGCGGACGACCCACCAGCCGTCGAGGGTGCGCAGAACGTTGGTGCTCATGAGCTCATCGCTTTCATCAGGCCCAGCAGGCGTGCGGGGTCGAGTTCGCTGTCGCCGCGCAGGGCATGCATGACTTCGCGCAGCTTGGCGGGGGACGGGTTGGCTCCGAGGAAGTCACGGGTGACGGGCGGCCCCCACTGGGCCAGGCCGCTCGCCGACATCGGCGCCCACCCGGGTTCGAGGTCGCAGGAGAACAGGTCGCCGTCGGCGAAGTGCTCCAGCATGAAGCGGTCGGGGTCGCGCCAGTAGTCGAAGAGCTGGCTGCCCTGGATGTGCCGGCCGATCCCCCAACTGCGCCGATAGCCGCGCTCGGCCAGGTACTCGCCGCCGGCGGCGATCGCGTCGAGGTCGGTGACCTGGTAGGCGGAGTGGACGTATCCGGTGCCGGGCCCCAGGTGCAGGGCGAGGGTGTGGTGGTCGACGGCCAGGCTTCCCTGGTCGCAGCGGATGAACGCCATGGTCGGCCCGCGCCGGCGCTGCCCGTCCAGGAAGAGGAAGTCGCTGACGATCAGGCCGAGGGTGTCCAGGTACCAGTTCAGGGCCCGCATGAACACCCGCGTCTCCAGCACCACGTGCCCGAGTCGCTGGATGCGCGACGGCTCGCGGGGCGGCCGCTGGGTGGCGTTCGTGCGACGGCGCTCGGTACCGGTGTTGAGGATCAGGGGCTGCTGCTCGGGCAGGGCGGGCAGCTGCTCGGCGCAGTGCACGACCCGGACCGGGAAGCCGGAGGGATCGAGCAGGGCGACCGCCTGTCCGCCGCCGGGGACGTCGATGTCGCGGACGTCACTTCCGGTCGCGCGGGCCAGCCTGTCCAGATCGGCCCGTTCGGCCGCACGGAACGCCGGCCCGACGAAGCGGGACGCCTGCCCACGCCGGATGACCATGCATGGGGAGCCCGCGAGGGTGCCGCGCAGCCACAGCTCTCGCTCGGTGCGGGCGGCGATCGCGAACCCGAAGTCACGCGCGAACACCTCGGCCCGGTCCAGGTCCGGCTTCTCGAACTCCAGCCAGGCAAGGTCCGCCACCTTGATGACGGGGTTGCGCGCTCGTCCGGGGTGTTCACCGCGCAGGGCACCCAGCTCGCTGTGGAGATCTTGATGGGGCGTCTGCAGATCAGCCCTGTTAACGGGGGTGTGGGACATGGTGCCCTCCAAGCAACACTGCCGTAATGAGGAAATCATCAACTTTGCCGTTGCTCATCGTCAATAGAGCAGACCCAAAGAATTGAGGGAATCATCAGTCGTGCGGGTGTCATCGGCCCGGTTGTTACACTCGGTCGTATGCCGACGTCAGCCCCGCCCCGCAACCGCTTCGAACGGCGCCGCGCCGAGACCCGTCGGGCACTCATCCGTGCGGCCCGGCAGATCCTCGCGGAGAGCGGGGACACCAGCGCCAGCATCCAGGCCATCGCCGAGCGCGCGGACGTCGGTTTCGGCTCCTTCTACAACCACTTCGAGTCCAAGACGGAGCTGTTCGATGCCGCGGTGACCGACGCCCTGGAGGAGTTCGGCCAGGTCATCGACGAGCGGGTGGAAGGGATCGAGGACCCCGCCGAACTCGTCGCGGCGGGTTTCCGGCTCGCCGCCCGGATGGCCGACTCCCACCCCGAGCTCATGCGGATCCTGCGCGACCGCGGCCTGGCCCAGATCCACTCCGAGCGTGGCCTGTCCCCGCGAGCGCTTCGTGATCTGGAACGCGGCATCGCCTCGGGCCGCTTCAGCGGCACCGACCCGACCACGGCCCTGTCCGCTCTGGGCGGGACCCTGCTGTCCCTGGTCGCGCTGCGGCTGGCCCGCCCCGACCTCGACGGCGACGAGACCGCCTCCGACCTGGCCGAGATGGTCCTGCGCATGCTGGGCCTCCCCCCGGACGATGCGCACGACGTCACCCGGCGCCCGCTGCCCGGTCTCGCCTGAAAGTCCGGCGCGATGTGCGCCGCCGCTGGCCAAGGCGCGATGGACCACGTACGACGGCAACCGTCGCACTGCATGCCGGGCCGCCGATGATCCACGAGGTCGTGGACACCACATGGCGGCCCATGCCTGCGGACTGGGTCGCCATGCGGTGTCATCGGCCCGGACCCACGGCCTATCGCTCGTCGGACCCGCCGCGAGACCAGCCAAGGGCCCGCGGCGGTCGCCACGATCGTCGCTCTCAGCCGGTGAGCCATTTCAGCGATGCCGGGGAGCCGGATGTCAGCGCCGCCCACCACGAAGCCGCCGCGGGCGCGCGTCGGGCAGCACGGTGTCTCGCCGCCCGACACGCACCCACGGGCGCTCGTGGCGGGGCGCGCCAGTCACCCCCTGGAGCTGCTTCAGTGTTCCTTGAGGGCGGCGGCGACCTCGGCCGGCTTCTGGATCGGCGTCCAGTGGCTGATGTCCAGCCTCAGAAAGCGGGTGGCGCGCACGGAAGCGGCCATCTTCTCGCCGAACTCGACGGGGCAGACCGGGTCGAACGCCCCCCAGAACACCAGAGACGGTCCGGCCAGGTCCGCCAGATCCGGTTCCCACTCGGCACCGACCGTCAATGCGGAACGGTACAGCTTGGGAATGCTGTCGCGCATGGTCTCGTCCATGCGGCCGGCCGTCTGTTCGGCCGGCTCAGCCGGGATCTGGAGGTTGTCGGTCAGGTCCTTGGCGAACGCGGCCGCGTCGTACTCCTTGGCCCAGCGGTCGCCCGCGACCGGGTCCTGCCACAGCTTGGCCAGCGGATGCCAGACGTACGCGGCGCTGACCGGACCGTTGCTGCCGGCCCACGTGCGGATCAGGTCCGGCCGTACGGAAGCCACGCGCGCGGTGAGGAGGCAGCCCCAGTCATGGCCGACCAGGTCGACCGGCTCGCCGATTGCCTCCAACCGCTCAATGAGCCAGGAGACGTACTCCTCCTCGGTGCAGTCGAAGCCCTCGGGTCGCGGCGAACCGAAACCGGGCAGGTCCCAAGCCTCCACGTCGCTGCGGGTGAGCTGCTCGCGCACGCCGTCCCACACATGTCCAGAGATTCACCCTTGGAGGAGTTCATTCAGGCCCGCCATTCTGATCCACGGCGTACGCGACACCCACCATGCAGCTGCACGCACCGGACGCCGCGTGGCCCGCCCGTCGGGCGGACGACGGGAATGTGACGACAGGCCCTAGCTGCGTCTCGATCGACGCTGGTCAATGAGTCGGTACAGCCGTCCTGACCGGGCGTCACGCTTGCTCACGCAACACGGCCCGAACTCGGCGCGATGCGATCTGCGGTGCCACGCCGGCGGCGACGAGGAACGCTGTCACCGCAGCCTCACCCGTGGGGTCCGCCCACATGGATGCGGTGTTCTCCTCAGCGAGGGCCAGCATCAGGGCTTCCAGCGCCTGGGCGAGGACGGGCGCGGGGACGTGGTTCGCGAACACGCCTTCGTGCTGGCCACGTCGTATGGCCGCGATGGCCTCTTCGCGGGCAGGGGCCAAGGTGGCACGGATGGTCTCCTCTCCCAAGTGGCGGCGCCCCAAGGAGATGAGCACGCGGTACTGGTCGCCCACCGCCCATGCCGCCAGGGCCATCCGTGCCATTGCCTCCAACGGATCAGCACCCGGGATACGGGTTGCGGCGAACGCCTGTTGAAGCGCCCGGGCTGCTTCCTGCGTCAACTCGGTGATGAGCGCTTGCCGGTTGGCGAAGTGTCCGTAGAAGGTGCGTCGTGCGATGCCGGCCGCCAGGGCGATGCTGTCGAGGCTTGCGTCGGGGTCGTCCCGCAGTCTCCGCCGAGCGGCGGCGAGAATGCGTTGACGGTTCGAGCGGGCGTCGCTGCGCTGCGGCGTGCGGCCCGGTGCTTTGGTCGGCTGCATGGCTCCATCTCCACGAGTTCTGGCTGCCGGGAAACCGTGGGCGCCGGTGCTCCCTCACGCACCGGCGCCCACTCGCCCCTGCCCAGGGTGGCTTGTCGTCCTGCTGACGGGCGTCAGGGGACGAGGATGAGGCGGATCGGGTCGCCGATCTTGTTCTCCAGTCGGTGGACGGCGTCGGCGGCCTCGACGAGCGGGATGTGGTCGGTGATGGAGGGAGCCAGGTCGAGCCGTCCGGCCGCGGTCAGCTGCACCAGCTCGGAGACGGACTCGGGGAAGCCGCCGTAGTGGCCGCGCACCTGCTTCTGCAGGTAGTTGAAGGTCAGGCCCTCGGTGATGGTCAGTGGCCGGGGTGTGATGCCCACCAGGATCAGGGAGCCGCCCAGGCCGAGCACGGAGGCGGCCTGGTCGCGGACGGCGGGGACGCCGGCGCAGTCGAAGGCGAAGTCCAGGCCGCGTCCGCCGGTGGCTGCGCGGACCTGGTCGGCGAAGTCGGGGGCCGCCGGGTCGAGCGCGAGGTCCGCACCGAAGGCCAGGGCGCGCTCGCGGGCGCTGGGCAGCGGGTCGACGGCGATGATCGGGGCGGCGCCGACCAGGCGGGCGAGGCGTACATTGTGCGCGCCGACTCCGCCCACGCCCCAGACACCGACGGACTGTGCGGCACGGACGCCCGCGGTGGCGACGACGGCGGCGTAGGGGGTGGAGACCGCGTCGGGGATGATCGCGGCCTGGTCGAAGGGGAGGCTGTCGGGGACGGGGACGAGGGTGTCCTCGCGGGCGATCACGTACTCGGCCCAGCCGCCGTCGTAGTCGATGCCTGCGGTGAGCATCCGGGTGCAGGGGCGGTGGCGCACGCAGCCGGCGCACGTGCCGCAGGTCTTGCCGGCCTCCAGGGTGACGCGGGTGCCGACGGGCAGGTGGCGCTTGAGGTCGGGGCCGAGGGTGTGGACCACACCGGAGACCTCGTGGCCGACGGTGATGGTGTCGGAGGTGGCGAACAGTGGGACGAGGGAGCCGTCGAGGAGGTGGACGTCGGAGAGGCAGACGCCGGCGGCCTTGACCTCGATGAGGACCTCGCCCGGGCCGGGCACGGGGATGGGGACCTCTTCCACGGCGAACTTCTTGCTGTCCAGGTGGAAGCGTCCGGCGAGCATGGTGTCCATGGGGGTCGGCTTTCTGCGAGCGGCACCGCCCTGCGGTTCGGGCCGGTGGGTGCCGTGTGGTGTCTGGCGGGCTTGTGGTGGCCGGTAGGCGTGCGGACGGCAGCGGGGGGTTCCGCACGCCTAGGGGCGGCTGGGGGTCGCACGCCTTGATGGCATGCGACGGTTTAGGCGAAGACGTCCTGCTGGTAGCGCTCGTCGGCCTCGAGCTGGGCGAGCCACTGCTGAGCGGTCTCGTCGTCGCTGCCGGTCTTCTGACGGTGGATGGCGGCGAGGGCCTCGCGGACGGCGGGTGCCATGCGGCGGCCGTCGCCGCAGACGTAGATGTACGCGCCGTCCTCGATGGCCTGCCACACCGTGTCGGCGGCGTTCGCGATGGCGTTCTGCACGAACCGGGCCGGGTGGCCGGTCACCGCGGAGTAGGCGATGTGCGCCTGGGCGATGCCGGCCTGCTCCCAGTCCTGCATCTCCTGCTGGTAGAAGTAGTCGTGCTCCGGGTGGCGGCAGCCGACGAACACCTGGGACAGGCCGATTTGGGTGCCGTTGGCGTGCTGCCAGGCGCGCTCCTCCAGGAAGCCGCGCAGCGGAGCGATGCCGGTGCCCGGTCCGATGAGGATCAGCGGCGTGGCGGGGTCGGCGGGCGGGGCGAACGTCGGGGAGGGCACGCGGACGTAGCCGTAGATGACATCCCCGGGTTCGAGGCCCGCGATGTAGGCGGAGCAGGTGCCGCGGTACTGGCCGTCGCCGGACAGGGCCGGGCCCTCCAGCAGGCCGACGGTCAGGCGCACATGGCGCGGGTTGGCCGACGGGGCGGAGGAGATGGAGTAGAACCGGGGACGGATCGGGCCCATCATCTCCAGGAACACCGCCAGCGGCAGCTCGACCGCGGGGAAGCGCTCCAGCAGGCCCAGCACCGAGATGCGCTTGCCGAGGATCTCCTTGCTGTAGCGCTCCTCGGTTTCCTCGGTGTCGGCGGTGTACGCCTGGAGCTGCGGCCGGGTCCACGGGCACTGGGTGTGCTCGGCGAGGGTCTGGATCTGGGAGCGGGTGGCCACGTCCTGCAGCTCCAGGAACTCGGTGAGCAGGATGCCGGCGGTGACGGGGGTGCCGACCGGCAGGTGGGTGCGGCCGCCGCTGGGCTGGTCGAGACGGAGCACCTGGTCGTACTCGACACCCAGCCGTGTGAGCGCGCGGTCGACCAGGGCCGGTCCGTTCTTGGCGAAGACGGCCAGGTGGTTGCCGGTGTCGTAGGTGACACCGTCCGGCAGCTCGAAGGTGATGGACTTCGCGGACGGGCGCGGCGGCTCGATCTGGAAGTCCCACAGGCCGGTCGCGTCCGCCACGAGCTCCTCGTTGGCCACCACCGTGAGCGGGTGCGCCTGCTCGGAGACGATGGCGGGGCGCACGTCGGACTCGGTGAGCAGCTGGACCTGGTAGCGCGGGCCGCTCGTCTCGGAGGTGTCGGCGGCGTACTCCTCGGCCAGGGTGGCCCACAGGTTGTTCATCCAGCGACTCGCCATGCCGTCGAAGTCACCGGCGGCGTCCGCGATACCGCGCTCGACGACCGGGGTGGCGCCGGCCGCCAGCAGACCTTCCTCGATCCGCTTGGGGAATGCCTGGTAGGTGGCCACCCACTGGGTGTTGCCGGCGCCCAGCAGCGCGAACCGCACGTTCGACAGCGCACCCTGCGGCAGACCGGCGGCGAGCAGGTCGTCGAAGCGCTGGGCGTTGTCGGGGGCCTTGCCGTTGTAGCTGGCGGCGACGACGGCGAGCAGGCCCTCGGTGGGCAGGTTGTCACCCAGCTCGTCCAGGCTGATGAGGGTGGTGCCGAAGCCGGAGCGCTCGCCGCGGTCGGCGATGGTGCGCGCCAGGTCCTCGCAGGAGCCGAGACTGGAACCGTAGGCGACGGTGAGGTTCACCCCGACGCCGCTGACCGCGGCCGGCGCCTGCGTGTCGTCGCTCTGCACGTCCGCGGCGCCGAAGACGGTCCGCTGGTGCTCCGGACGACGGCGGACGATCAGTTCGAAGTTACCGGGCTTGCGCGTCAGCGCCTCCCGGACGTCCATCTTGTAGTCGCTGGTGTCGGCGAACTTGAACTTCTGCAGCACCAGCGCCAGCGCAAGACGGGCCTCGGTGAGCGCGAACTGACGGCCGATGCAGGCCCGCAGACCGTTGCCGAACGGCTTGTACGCGTGCGGGTGCTGCTGGGCGCGGTTCTCCGGCAGCCACCGGTCGATGTCGAACTCGTCGGGGCGCTCCCACGCCTTGGGGTGGGTGTGCAGCGGGCCCTCCAGGATGTTGACCCGCGTTCCCTTCTTCAGCTGGTAGCGGCCGCCGATGACGGTGTCCTCCAGCGGGGCCTTGCCGAACGCCGGGATGGGAGCCCACAGGCGCAGGGTCTCGTCCAGGACCCGCGGGATGACGTCCAGCTGCATGATCGTGTCGTAGTCCGGGACGGTGTCGCCAGGCAGCAGGCGGTCCACCTCGGCGTACGCCTGGGCCAGGACGTGCGGGTTGCGCATCAGCGAGTAGGTGGCGAACGACAGCAGGCCGCTGGTGGTCTCGTGGCCGGCGATCAGGAACGTCAGCACCTGGTCGCGGACGTTGTCGTCGGCCAGCAGCTTGCCGGTCTCCGGGTCGGTGGCCTCCAGCATCAGACCCAGCAGGTCCTCCTCACCGGTGCCCGTCCCCTCGCGGCGCTCCTTGATCACACTCTCGACCAGGTCCTGCATCAGCCGGATGTTGTCGCGGTACCTCCTGTCGTCCGCCTTACGGAGCTTGGTCATCATCGGCAGCTCCTGCGAGCGCCGCAGCGACTCCACCAGCGCGCCCAGCAGCGCGTTGAGGAAGGGGTGCAGTTCATCCTTGTCGAAGGACTTGAACCGGTGGCCGAACCCCGACAGGGCGATGGTGTCCAGCGTCAGGCGGGTGTAGTCGTCGGTGATGTTGACCGGCTGCCCCTCCCGGCGCTCCCACTTGCCCACCAGGTTCTGGGCGATCTCCAGCATCTGCCCGTAGTAGGCCTTCATGGCCCGCTGGCTGAACGCCGGCAGCAGGACGCGGTGCGCCATGCCCCATTCCTCTTCGTGCTGGTGGGCCGTGAACAGGCCCGATCCCGCGAAGTCCCGGACGTGGTGCAGCGGCGTCTTGTCGATCTGCTTGAAGAACCGCGTCTCGTCGCAGACCTCGGCCACCAGGTCCGGGTCGTAGACGAAGACCTGCTCGATACCGGCGATGTCCATGCCGTAGAGGCCCTCGGGGAACTGCTTGGACAGCTCGCCGAAGTACGCGACCGGGTTGGTGTCGGGGATCTGCGGCGTGTTGCCGAGCAGGGGGATCCCGCGCGGGGACCGGATGGGGCGAAGGCCGTTCGCGGAGTGCGTGGTCATGGCTTGCTCCTTTGCGTGGAGAAGAGGGGGAAGGGCAAGGGCGCCGGCCGATGCCGCGCTGCACGACAGAAACATACGTCGTATGGAATTGAAACCGTACGCAGTACGGAAAGTGGAGCGCAACCCCGAGCGGCCAGGCGACAGCTGTGAGGAAGCTCATTTCCATACGCCGTACGGAACTGATATCGTACGTGGTATGGAAAAAGCGAGGCGCCCCCCGCGGGGCACCAGGAAGAGAGACGTGCCTCTAACCGAGGCCGGGATCTATGTCGCAGCCCTGCGGCTCATCGACGAGGACGGGGTCGAGGCGCTCACCATGCGCAAACTCGCGACCGTGCTCGATGCGAACCCGATGTCGCTGTACCACCACGTGGCGAACAAGGAAGCCGTGCTGCGCGGCGTGACGAGAATGGTCGGAGCGCAGTTCCGCACCGTGACACTGGAGGACGCCCCCTGGCAGGAGCGCATCCGGCTGCTCGCCACGGACTTCCGGACGCTGGCACACCGTCATCCGAAGCTGCTGGCCTACTCGTTCAGCCATCAGCCCGACTTCATCCAGCAGGACGACCCGTTCTGGACCGCGCTCACCGCGATCGTGGCGGCTGCCGGCGTGCCGCAGTCAGAGGTCCCGGAGATCGCCGCGCTGATGGTCGCCGTCGTCATCGGTGTCCTCACCGCCGAACTCAACGGCGCACTCCACCAGTGGGCGAACCTCAGGCCCCCCGGCCCTGACGCCGACGAAAACGGGGCCGCGGATGCAGACCCTGGCTCTGCGGATGCAGCCCCTGAAGGCCCTGACCAGGACCACATGTTCCGCCTCGTGCTGGACACGCTGATCACGGGCCTGGAAAGCCGGCTCACCGGCGATCGTGACGGCCGGGACGCCGGCCTTTGAGCCAATCCTCCTGAGGCGCTGCGCCCCAGGCACTGGCCCCTGAGTCGCCCCCGCAGTCGGGCGATCTCAGGCTGCGACATGCGCGAGCCACCCCCCTCACATCGGGGAACACCGCCCGGCGGGGTGGTTCCACAGCCTCTGCACGGCAGCCGTATGCCGACGCTGAACCGTGAAATGACCACGGTCGTTGGCTTCTTCCTGGTCTCCCTCCTGAAGTTGGGAGACCGTCGGCCTCGTCGAGCTGAATCACCCGCGCCACCCGTTCACCGAGGCGGCCATGCCGCCGAGTGCTCCCGCCCCCGAGCGCGAAGGGGCGCCCCGTACCGGATGAGCAGTACCTGATCTCTCTTCCGTTCTTGTCTCTCTTCCGCCATCCCCCGTCCGCTGTCCGGAGGGCTCCCTCCATGTCCCGGAACGCCGCCGCCGCTGCTCGCGGCGCCGAGGCCGCACCTGAGAATGTGCCCGACCCGTCGCACCAGCGCCGCTGGTGGATCCTGCTGGTCATCTCACTGTCCATGCTGATGGGCGTCCTCGACGGCACCATCGTGAACCTCGCCCTGCCGTCCGACCAGCACGACCTCGGCTTCTCGGAAGTCGTGAGGCCATGGTCGCGGCGGCCACCGCGTTGCTCACGGAAGGTGGGCTGGAGGCCGTGACACATCAAACGGTTGCGACTCGTGCCGGCGTCGGCAGGGCAACCGTCTACCCGCCGGTGCCGGCTGCCGTCAGGCTCCCAACGCCGTGGTGCTGGGGACCACCAAGTACATCGACGCAACCGTCGGCCGGTTGCACGCGGAAGTGGCCAGGAGATCCGTGACGAGGACATTGCGCGGCTGTCCCCGCTCAGCACAAGAACCTCAACGTGCTGGCTCGCTACCGCGTCACCGCCTCTGTCCGTTCTTCGCAGTCGGCCACCCCTTCCTTCCGCGCCGCTGCGCCGATCGCCTTCGCCGACGCTCTGCTCGCCTGGACGGTGTACACGGCCCCGATCTCGTAGGGCTCCAGGAACCGAGCGTCTGGCAGTGGCCAGGACCCAGGACGCCGGCGTTCGGCTCGCTCGCTCCGGACCACGGACCCGCTCTGGCCACGGCGGCACCGCCCGGAACCAGTTTCCCCCGCTGACCTGGGCTGGTGACCAGCCGTTATGGGCGAGTACTCCCGCCCGCGCTCACATGCACCATCGCGAGCCGTACCGACCTCGACAGCAACCGACGCGGGGGCGTGTACGGCCGAAGAGGGCGTAGAAAGGGCGTATGGGTGCGCGAGGTGTATCGGGAGACCGCCCCCTGGAGCAGCGCGCGGGGCGCGGGCTGCTGGTGATCGCGCTCGCACTGATCGTGGCCATCACCGTGACGGACATCGGTATCGGCACCAGTGTTCATCTGGGCCCGTTGCTGGTCATCGCGCCGACTCTGACCGCCTCCTTCGCCGGTCCGCGGCTGACCGCTCTGGTCGGGGCTCTGGCGCAGGCAGCCCTGGTGATCATCTCCGTCTTCCACGGCGGGCTGACCACGACCAACCACGTGGCGCAGCTCATCGCCCTGGCCGTGCTGTCGGCTCTGGTGGTCTTCATCACCTACGTGCGGGAGCGGCGTGCCCGGGAGCTCAGCCGGGTGCGGTCGGTGGCCGAGACGGCACAGCGGATTCTGCTGCGGCCTCCGCCCCGCCGGGTCGGGCCGTTGCGGGTGGCCTGGCTGTATCTGGCCGCGGAGGAGGAGGCCCAGATCGGGGGCGACCTGTTGGCGGTCGCCCGCGCCGATCATCCCTGCACCCGGGTGCTCATCGGCGATGTCCGGGGCCATGGGCTGGCCTCCATCGGTGAGGCGTCGGTGGTGATGGGCGCGTTCCGTGAGGGCGCTCACCGGTACGACACCTTGCCCGAGCTCGTCACCGCCGTCGAAGACAGCGTCTGCCGGAACCTGGAGGAGGTCGCCGACACCGTGCACGACGCCGACGAGCACTTCATCACCGCTGTCCTGCTCGACATCCCCGATCAGGGCCCGCAGGCCGAGATGCTCAACTGCGGCCATCCGCCGCCCCTGCTGGTCCGTGGAGACCAGGTGACCGTCCTGTACTCCCGCCGGCCCGCGCCCCCCTTGGGCCTGTGCGCCCTCTGCGTACGAAACGACCGCACCGACCCGTTCACCTTGGAACCGGGTGACATGCTGCTGCTCTACACCGACGGCGTGATCGAAGCCCGCTCACCGGACGGAGCCTTCTACCCCCTCGCCGAACGGGTCGCCACCTTCCCCGCCTCAAGCCCCAACGCTCTGCTGCACCACATTCACCGCGACCTGCTCGATCACACGGCAGGGCGACTCACCGACGACGCCGCTTTCCTGATCATCGAACGCACGCCCTCACGTCATCTGCACCGGCCGCCCCTCATGTCCCCTGCCGGGGGATCTCCCCCATGACGAGACCTGTTGGACGCCGGCCCCCGTGGCCGAAGCATCCGGTCGCACGAGAACCCTCAGCGCAAGGGTGAGTCGGCGGTGGGCGTCAGCGCGGTCTCGGTGACGGCGACGATCCGGCTGAGGTCGAAGCCCTCCATATCGGCGCGGAATTCCGGGCTGGCCAGATACGCCAGCAGCCGCTCCTCCACGTCGTCGCCGTCCCTGTAGGAGACGAGGGCGTACAGCTGGGGCGTCTCACTGCCGGAAGCCGCGGGCACCGTCCAGACACCGTGCGTGGTGATCCGGTGCTTCGCCATGCCGGGAATGTGCTTGGACCAGATGTCCTCGTAGGCGACGAGCGCCTTCCGGCTGCACAGCGTGTAGACACGAAGCTGGTACTGGGACATGAACAGTCGATCCTTTTCTGTCTGAGCATGGATGTTCAGTGGTCAGCTTTGCGAGAGCAGGTATGCCAGTTCGGCGTCCCAGTCGATGCGCTCCGACTCGGTGCCCCGTGGCACCAGGGCCTCCGTGCGCTCCAGGAAGGTCTTGACGTCGCGCAGGGGGACCTCGATGAGGGCGGTGCCCGCGCGAGACCCGAGAGCGATGTACATCGCGGGGTCACCACGGTCGGCGGCCGACCGGATCCGGACGTCTCCATGACCTGCGCAACCGTTCAGGCCGTCGGCCAGAAGGTCACGCCCCAGGACCCATTCGACCGGCTCGTCGCTGTGGACGAAAAAGGCGGCACGGACGACGCAGGGATCAGCAGGCTCGTACCGCAGCCGTATGCACAAGGGCTGTGAGTAGGTGCGCGAGACGACGAGCTGCGCGGTCACCGCCCGAACCACGGTCCTCGAAGGCTCCATGGGCATTCACTCCAAGGCACCCCCTTGCCTCGGCTGCGGCCCGGCGCTCGTGGCGACAAGCACGCATCGAATCAGGAGGTGTTCAGCGGGGCCCGGGCGCCGGACGGCATCGGCGGACCGCGCGGGTGGTGGCGTCGCGGCAGTTGGGCGACGCGCGCCTGTGGCACGAGGTGGTGCCGCAGGCAGGTGTAGAGGGGAGCAGGGAGCAGGCCCTCGCTCGATCGCCCGCTCGATCGCCCGCCCGGGCGGCGGGCAGGGGACCGCCGATCCGTGACCAGCGGTCGCATCCCTGCCGCCGACAGGCACCAAGGCGAGGGGGACGGCCTCCGCTCAGGGGCACAGGCGGGACCTGTCTTACCGGTCACCGTGGTTCCGGTTGGAGTGGTCCCATCCGTAGTAGTCCCAGCCACCGTGGTTCCGGTCGTAGTGGTCCCAGCCGAAGTAGTCCCGGTCACCGCGGTTCCAGTCGTGGTGGTCCCATGCCCGGCCGTCGCGCTCGTAGCGGTTCCAGTCGTGCCGGTAGGACCTGTCGGACTTCCACCCGCGCCCCTCGTCGTCCCAGCGGTAGCAGCGACCATCGCGGCTGTGCCAGAGGGAGTCGGCGACATGGTCGTCGTGGTGCCAGCCACGCTGTCCGTCCCAGCAGTAGCCCTGCTCGATCAGGTAACCCACGCCGTGGTCCCAGCGGTAGTCGGCGGCGTTGACGCCGACGGCCGACCGCTGGACATGCACAGAGGCGGGAGTCGCGGCCGAAGCGGTGCCCCCGGCACCGACAACGGCGACACCCGCGACCGCCACGGAGGAAACGGCGACAGCAATCCGCTTCGTGAGCTTCTTCATGATCTTTCCTTCCGGTTGGTGCGATCTGCACCAACGGCTGCTTTTGCAGGCGATGTGAGGCGCCCGGCGTTGGGTGGCGTTGTCCGCCAGCAGTTCCATACGTTGTATGGAATTGCCCTGCCAGGATAACCATACGACGTATGGAAATGGGGAGACGGTGACAGTGACTCGGGTCACCCGGACCGCCTGGCCGAAGGGGGCGTACCTGAACGCCTTTCAGCAACTGGAAGGTACTTCCCGGGAGTTCATCCACTTCCCTCTCACCGTGCCGGCCCGAATACCGGCTCTCGATCACAAGGCGTGCAGGCATCCGGGTCTGGTCCCATGCTGGAGATGAGGGGGGTGTGACAACGGAGGAAGAAGTGGTGGACATGCGGACCGTTGTCGACCTCACACGCTGCCAGGGTTATGCGCAGTGTGTGTTCCTCGCGCCGGAGGTGTTCGAGCTGCACGGCGAGGAGGGACTGCTGTACGCCACGGCCGTGCCCGACGACCAGGTGGAGCGTGTACGCCAGGCCGCGGCTGCGTGCCCGGTGCAGGCGATCCTCCTCGGGGAAGAGGTGAGCACCGGTGCCCGATGACCTGAAGGACGGCCGCATCGTCATCATCGGCGCGTCGCTGGCCGGGCTGAGAGCGGCCGAGGCGCTGCGCGAGGAAGGGTTCACGGGCTCACTGACGGTGGTGGGGGACGAGCCGCATGTGCCCTACGACCGGCCGCCGCTGTCCAAGCAGGTGCTGCTGGGCCAGGCGACGGCGGACACCCTCCAGCTGCCGATGCGGCGGGACCCGGACGCCGAGTGGCGCCTCGGCGTGCGCGCCACCGGTGTGGACCTGCTGGCGAAACGGGTCTCGCTCGAAGACGGTGAGTCCCTGCCGTACGACCGGCTGCTGATCGCGACCGGAACCCGCGCGCGGCCCTGGCCCAACCCGGCGGAAGGCGCCCTGGACGGGGTGTTCACCCTGCGCACGCGCGAGGACGGCGCGGGACTGGCCGAGCGGCTGGCCGCGCGGCCGGAGCGGGTGCTGGTGATCGGCGGCGGCTTCACCGGCTCGGAGATCGCCTCGGCCTGCCGGGAACTGGGCCTTGAGGTGACCGTCGCCGAGCGCGGCCCCGCACCCCTGGTGGGCGCGCTCGGCGGCACCCTGTCCAAGCTCGCCGCCGTCATGCAGCGCAACCACGGCGTGGATCTGCGCACCGGGGTGACGGTCACCGCCCTGAACGGCAACGGCAGCTTCACCGGCGCGCAGCTGTCCGACGGCAGCCGCGTCGAGGCGGGCGTGTGCGTCGTGGCGCTGGGCGCGATCCGCAACGTCGAATGGCTGGCGGAGTCCGGGCTGGCGGCCGGCCCGCGCGGCATCGCCTGCGACGCAGGCTGCCGCGCCTTCAACATGTACGGGATCGTCACCGACGACGTCTTCGTCGCGGGCGACGTCTCCCGCTTCCCCCACCCGCTGTTCGGCTACCAGATGCTCTCCCTGGAGCACTGGGGCAACGCGGTCGAGCAGGCCGAGGTCGCGGCCCACAACATGGTCAACCCCGGACCGCTGCAGCGCCCGCACCTGGCCATCCCGGTCTTCTGGTCGACCCAGTTCGGGCTCAACATCAAGTCGGTGGGCGTGCCCACCTACTCCGACCACGTGGTCATCGCCCAGGGCTCCCTGGAGGCACGCCGCCTGGCGATGGTCTACGGCTACCAGGGCCGGGTCACCGCAGCCGTCACCGTCGACATGGCCAAGGCGCTCGACTATTACCGGCACCTGATCGAGACCGCCGCTCCGTTCCCGCCCCCGCCCGGCGCGCAGGACCGTGCGATCGCGGCCGACGTCGCGATCCCCTCCGCCGTACCGGACCCCTCCGTGCTGTCGCACGGTCCGACCGTCGCACTCACCGGTCACCTTCCGGACCGCCGGCTGACGGTGGTGTAGCCCCCACCCCGCCCCCTACGAGGAGCCGTCATGGACTCCGCGACCTTGCTGGCACGGATCACCGACTACGCCAGCCGCCCCAACCCCTATCCGCTGTACGCGGAACTCCGCGAGGCCGGTCCCGTGGTGCCGCAGGCCGACGGCGGCTACCTGATCGGCACCTACCATCACATCGCCGCTCTGCTCCACGACCCACGGATGAGCGCCGACCCCCGCACCCGCGGCGAGGCGACCCGCAAGCCGCCTTTCCTGCGGCTCGACGACCCCGAGCACCACAGGCTGCGCACCCTCGCCATGCGGCCCTTCGGCCCCCCGCACAGCCCGGGCCGGGTCGACGGCATGCGCGGCGAGATCGACCGGATCACCAGGGAACTGCTGGAGCCGTTCGAGGTGGGTCGGCAGATCGACATCGTCGACGACTTCGCCTACCCGCTGCCCGTCACCGTGATCTGCCGCCTGCTCGGCGTGCCGCACGAGGACGAGCCGCTCTTCCGGGCCTGGTCCGACGCGATCGTCGCAGCCGCGGACGTCAGGCCCGACGAGGACACCGCCGATACCGACAAGGCCGGCGACCAGGCGCGGATGGAGATGGGCGGCTACCTGTTGAACCTCGCGGAACAGCGCCGCGGCAAGCCGGGCGACGACATGCTCTCCGCCTTCGTCAACGAGGCCGACCCGGCTATGCGGCTCACCGACGAGGAACTCGCGGAAACCGCTGTACTGCTCCTCATCGCCGGACACGAGACGACGGTCAATCTGATCACCAACGGCGCCCTCACGTTCCTGCGCCAGCCCGAGCAGCTGGACCGGCTGCGCCGGGAACCGGAGTTGCTCCCGCGTGCGGTGGAGGAGCTGCTGCGCTACGAGCCCCCGGTCCACATGCGTGAGCGCATCCCGCACGCCGACATCGACGTCGCCGGCACCCTCGTCCCCGCAGGCGCGTCCGTCGTTCTGGTCCTGGCCTCGGGCAACCGCGACCCGATGCGGTTCCGCGATCCCGACCGGTTCGACCCCGCCCGCCCGGACAACCAGCACCTTGGCTTCGGCAGCGGCATCCACGCCTGCTACGGCGGACCCCTGGCTCGCGTCGAGGCGTATGCCGCGCTCGGCGCCCTGCTTCCCCGTCTCGGCAGCGCCCGCCTGGTTGAAGACCCGCCCCCGTACCGGCAGAACGCGATGCTCCGCGGACCCCGCCACCTGCCCATCCAACTGTGAACCGAGGGGCACGGCGTCCTCGTCAGGCTACGGCGGGAAGGGGGCGCCGGACGCTGCCGCGGGCTTCGTCCGTGGAGAAGCCGAGCGCGTGCGGGAGCTTCTCGGCCCTGCCGTCCCAGACCCTGCGCTGCAGCGAGGCGCTGAGTCGCAGGCATGGCGGCGAGGCGCTCAGCCGGATCATCCAGGGCTTGCAGTTGTTCGTCCACAGCTCTTGATCATTTGGTCAATGCTGATGAAGGGCTTGACGATGAAAGGATTGCATCTGATTATTTCATCATAAGTGGGCGGAATGTCGCATATAGACATGCCCCACGTGTGCCGCTCAACCGGACAACGCCGTTCACCACCGCTGCACACAGAGCCGTCGCGACACGTGCCGACGCTCCCTTCACCTCCGCACCGATGGGATGAACCGCGATGACGTACACCGACCACACACCCTTCGCCGAGCCGGTGAGCCACCGTGAGATACCCGACGCCGCAATAGCGGTCCTCGATGCCGAGGGCACCGTGGTGGGCTGGACGCAGGCCGCGCAGGAGCTTGTCGGCTACTCGGCCGGAGAGGTGGTGGGACGGTCCGCCGCACACGTGCTGCCACCACCCGAGGACGCCCGGGGGGCGCCGGCGTTCGCCGAGCAGTGCAGGGCGCGGGGTGGCTGGTCCGGCACCGCCGCGATCCGCCACCGTGACGGCCACACGCTCAGGCTGACGGTGCGGGTCTCGTCGTTGTGGGGGCAGGACGCCGCCACCCGGTGGCTGATGTCCGTGACCGACATAGGTTCCTTGTCCTCGGGGGCGACCGGCGGACCGGTGCGGGAGTCGCTCCTTGCCCGAGCCCCGATCGGCATCGCCGTTTATGACCCGCGGCTGCGCTGTCTCTGGGTGAACGATGCCATGGAGCGTCACGACGGCGTGCCTCGTCACCGACGCTTTGGGCGCGGCCTGAAGGACTCGCTGCCCGCCGTCGAGGCCGAAGCCCTTGAGGTGGTGATGCGGCAGGTGCTGGAGAGCGGGACCACGATGGTGCACGAGTACCGGGCGTGGCCGCCTGCCGATCGGCGCCGTGAGCATGCGTTCTCGGCCTCGTTCTTCTGCCTCCAGGGCGCGGACGGCACGCCAGTGGGCGTGTGTTCCATGACCGTGGACGTGACCGGGAACAGGCGTGCGCGTGAGCGCCTCGCCATCCTCAGCGAGGCCAGTACGCACATCGGGAGCACTCTCGACGTGATGCGGACCGGGCAGGAACTGGCCGAGCTGGCTGTACCGCTGCTGGCCGACCACGCCCTCGTCGATCTGGTGGAGTCTGTTCCGTTCGGCGTCGAGCCGTCGGCACGGATCGGCACGGCGAGTGGCCGTCCGCAGTTGATGCGCCGTGCCGGTGTGGCCTCCGTCGACCTGGGTGTCCTGGAGTTGCCGTGGGTGCGTGAAGAGGTGGTCCACGCTCATCCGGATTCGCCGTTCACCGCCGCCGTACGCACGGGCCGGTCCTACCTGGAGCCGGTGCTGGACACCCGTGCCGGTCCCTGGGTCGACCACGATCCGGTGCGGGCTCAGAAGGTGCGTGACAGCGGCGTCCACTCCTTGATGGTGGTACCCATCCGTGCGCGGCGCTGCGTGCTGGGACTGGCGCTGTTCGGCCGTTCCGTGGAGCAGACGCCCTTCCAGGAGGACGACCTGCTCCTCGCCGAGGAGCTGGTCACCCGCGCGGCGCTCTGCCTGGACAACGCGCTCCAGTACGCCCGTGAACGCACCGCCGCCCTCACGCTGCAACGCGACCTGCTGCCCCATCGGGCGCAGGACGGCGGTGCCGCCGTCGAGGTCGCCTCGCGCTATGTGCCGGCCGATATGGACCACGGCGTGGGGGGTGACTGGTTCGACGTGATCGAGCTGTCCGGCGCCCGGGTGGCCCTCGTCGTCGGCGACGTGGTCGGCCACGGCATCAACGCCGCTGCGACCATGGGCAGGCTGCGCACCGCCGTGCGCACCTTGGCCGACCTGGACCTGCCTCCCGACGAACTGCTGGCACACCTCGACGACACGGTCCGACGGTTGAACGACGAGGACTCCGATGACTCCGGCCAGGCCCCCGCGGTGGTGGGCGCCACCTGTCTGTACGCCGTCTACGACCCGGTCACCCGGCGGTGCACGATGGCGCGGGCCGGACATCCGCCGCCCCTGATCGTCGGCGCACAGGGTGGGGTCACCGTCCCCGACCTGCCCGCCGGAGCCCCGCTCGGCCTTGGCCTCGGCCTGGTTCCCTTCCAGTCCGCTGAACTGGAACTGCCCGAGGGAAGTGTGATCGCTCTCTACTCCGACGGGCTGGTGGAGTCCCGGGACGAGGACATCGACGTCGGCCTGGACCGCCTGGGCGCCGCCCTGGCACAGCCGGGCGCGTCCCTGGAGGACATGTGCTCGCGAGTGATGGAGACCTCGCGCAGTCACACACCGGCCGACGATGTCACCCTGCTCCTTGCCCGGACCCGCGCTCTCGAGCCCGCTCAGGTCGCCTCCTGGGACCTGCCGAACGAACCGGTCACCGTCACGACAGCCCGGCGCCTGGCCGCCCGTCAGCTCAGGGAATGGGGTCTGGAGCCACTCGTGACGCCCGTGGAGTCGATCGTCAGCGAGCTGGTCACCAATGCCATCCGCCACGGCGACGGCCCGAGCCGCCTACGGCTCATCCATCACCGGGTGCTGACGTGCGAGGTCTCCGACAGCAACACCGGCCAGCCACGCCCCCGCCATCCCCACACGCTCGAGGAGCACGGCCGCGGCCTCCACCTGGTCGCACAGCTCTCGCGCCGGTGGGGCTCCCGCTCCGCAACGGACGGCAAGGTCGTCTGGGCCGAACAGGACCTGCCCTCCACGGCCGGTACCCGGTGACCCGTCGGCGAGCCGGGCGGCCGACAGCGAACGTCCGCGCGTGCCGGTATCCCGTAGCAGCAGGCTCCCACCAGGAAGCCAGAGACATGGACCACCCAGTGAACGGTGAAAACGCCGCCTCGGCAGGCGCCTCCCCAGCAGCGATGAGCGACTCCGGTGCCCGCCCCGGCGGCAGGGTGTCCGCCTTGGACGGCCTGGCAGCCGCGGTGCTCGACGATCGAGGCGTGGTGGTGGGGTGGACCGGGACAGCAGAGGATCTGACGGGGTTTCCCGCCGACGATGTCCACGGCCGCCCCGTGCGGGAACTGGTGGCCGACCTCCCGGACGACCTGAGCGGGGCCACGCACGTGCCGGCGTTCGGCCGGGTACGGCTGTGGCACCGGTGCGGCCACACTGTCGACGTCACTTTCCGGACCACAAGGCTGGGCACCTCTGCGGAGCTCCTCGTGCTGGCGGCGGCCACCCATCACGTCGCCGACCATCAGCACGGCGCGGCGCTCCTGCGGGCCCTGTCCGCACAGCACCGGATCACCATCGCTCTGCACGACACGGACCTCACCACCGTGCAGACGAATGCCACGCAGGACGCTCTCGACGGCCGTCCGGTACAGCCCGGCACCCGGCTGAGCGACGTGCTGTGCGCCGAGGACGCCGAGAACCTCGAGGCGGTACTGCGCCGGGTACTCGAGACGGGGGTCCCCGTGGTCCACAGGAGCCGGCAAGTGAGCCTGCGGCACCGTCCGGCGCGGCGGCACGCGCTGTCACTGTCCGCCTTCCGCCTGGAGGACGCGCGCGGACGTCCCACCGGGGTCGTCGGGCTCGCGGCTCGTAGGCGCACGAGTCGACGCCGCAATCCGGGGACGCGCCCTGTGTCTCTTGGTCTAGACCCCGCGTGATCGACTGCTACCGTCGGCCCCGGACCGGCTCCACCGGGACGACCGAGAGGGGACAGCGGTGGCACAGGACGGCAGCTCCGGCGGGCACCGGGCGTTCATCGGCTCGTTCACGGCGGCGGGCGGCCCCGGACTGGTCACCGCGACCGTCGCGCCGGACGGCGGCGCCCTCACGCTCGGCGCCACCGCCGACGACGTCCGCGACCCGTCGTATCTGGCCCTCTCACCCGACGGCGACACGCTCTACGCGGTCAGTGAGACGGCCGAGGGCGCCGTCGCCGCCTTCCGGGTCGGCGGCCAGCGGCCGGAACTCGCCGGACCACCCGTGCCGGTGGACGGCAGCGGCCCCACCCACCTCGGCCTGTACGACGGTCACGTGCTGACCGCCAACTACGGCTCCGGCAGCGTCACCGCCGTACCGCTGCGCCCGGACGGCACCCTCGCCGCCAAGGCCTCCGGACTGCTCCAGCACACCGGCTCCGGCCCGCACGACCGGCGCCAGCGCGGCCCCCACGCGCACCAGGTCCAGCCCGACCCGAGCGGCCGCTGGGCCGTCAGCATCGACCTCGGCACGGACTCGGTACGGGTGTGCGCCCTCGCGGCCGGCGTCCCCGTCGTGCACCGCGAGATCGCCCTGCGCCCCGGCGCCGGCCCCCGTCATCTGGCCTTCCATCCGGCAGGCCGGCACGCCTACGTCGTCAACGAACTCACCCCGACGGTGACCGTCTGCCGCTGGGACGCCGCCCGCGGCTCCCTGAAGCCGCTGACCGAGGTCCCCGTGCTGCCCGGCGCCCCGGCGGGCGACGCCTATCCGTCCGGCATCGTGGTCTCGCCCGACGGCCGCTTCGTGTGGACCGCCACGCGCGGCGAGGACGTCCTGTCGGTCCTCGCCGTCGAGGGCGACGCGCTCCGCCTCGTCGGCGCGGTGACCTGCGGCGGGAACTGGCCACGCGCGCTCGCCGAGCGCGCCGGCTTCCTCTACGTGGCCAACGAGCGCTCCGGCGACGTCACCTGGTTCGCCGTGGACGAGGCGACGGGGCTGCCCCGCTACGACGGCTCGGTGCCGGTGCCCGCGGCCTCCTGCGTCGTCTTCGGCTGAGTGCGAAGGGCCCGCTCCGGATGTGGAGCGGGCCCTCGGCCGTGCGGATGCCGGGTGGGTGCCGGCGTGGAATCAGCGGACCGGCGTGCCCTGCGGCTGCTGCGGGGCGATGCCCAGCGCGGTCGTGTACTTGGCGAGGGCGAGCTTGCCGATCGCCGGATACGCGCCGAGCGACTCGGCCGTGGCGCAGCCCGCCTCCTCGGCGGCAGCCGCGAGCAGCCCCGCGTCGATCTCCGGGCCGATCAGGTACGGCGCCAGGGCCAGCTGCTGCGAGCCGGACGAGCGCAGCTGCTCGGCGACGGAGGAGATCGAACCCTCCTGGTCCAGGGCCGCCGCCATCACCGGCACGGCCAGGCGCGCGGCGAGCAGCATGCCGGTGATCCCAGCCGCCTGCACCGCCTCGTCGCCGCCCACGGACGCCAGGATGATGCCGTCCGCGGCGGTGGCCACGGTGAACAGCCGGGCACGGTCGGCGCGGGCCAGGCCCGCCTCGGACAGCCGCACGTGCAGGCCCTCGGCGAGCAGCGGGTGCGGGCCGAGGACGTCGGTCAGTTCGGCGGCGACCCGGCTGTCCATCACGGACTGGCGGATCCGGCGCAGCAGGGCGCTGTCCGGACCGGCCAGCAACGGCACGACGACGGCGACCGGGCCGTCGGGCTCCTTGATCCCCTCGACACCGGCGGCGACGGCCTGCTCATAGCGGGCCGCGCGCTCCTCGGCGGCGTGCGCCAGCACGGAGCGGAGCGTGGGGAACTCGGCGTCGTCCCCGTCCAGGTACCCGATCCGGGCGTCCAGGCCGGGCAGCTCGGAGCGGGCGATGCTCACGACCTCCTCGGCGAGGCCACGGGTGGCGGTGCTGGGCGCGCCGGGCACCGCGAGGACGAGCGCGGGCGCGCCCTCGGGAGCCGCCAGCGGTTCCGGTCGGCGGTGCCGTCCGGGCTGACGAGGTCGCGGCATTCGTACTGGCAGGCCGGACGCGGGTCCAGTGGGGGAGCTCATGGCGCCGCATGTTACTGGCTTCGGGGGTTCCTCCGTTCGGGGAGGGTGCAGGTGAGCGGTATCCGTCCTGTTTTGTCTGATGAGTTACGCACCAAGGACACGTGTTCCGGGCACATGCCGGGAACATGGGCCGACAGGGCGAACAATCCGCTTTTACGGTGATCTCGTCCCACTTGCCCCGCCCGTTCGCTCAACCCCCTCGTACGGGAACCACGGAGAGCATCGCCGGTTCACTCGGCAGAGTGAGCCGCCCCGCCGCGAGGTCGGCCGCGATGCGTACCGAGCCGTGCAGGGGATCGCCCTCGGCCGGCACCTGCCGGGCGTGCGGCAGCCTGCTCGCCAGCTCCTCGCGCAGCGGTCCGATGAGGGGCTCGCCCATGCCGAACAGGCCGCCGGTGAGCGCCAGTTCGGGCGCCCCGTCCGCCGGGCACACCGCCGCGGCGGAGTCGGCCATGTGCCGCGCCGCCGCGCGCAGGACGTCCGCGGCCACCGGGTCGTGCGCGGCGCACGCGGCCACCGCGGGCGCGAACGAGGCCAGCACGGCGGGCCGGTCGGTGCGCGGGTAGAGCCTGCCCGGCAGTTCGCCCACCGGGCCGAACTGTTCCTCGGCGCAGGCCAGCAGGGGTACGGAGCCGCCGTCGCGGCCGTCGTGGGCGCGCAGCGCCGCCTCCAGGCCGGCGCGGCCGATCCAGGCACCGCCGCCGCAGTCGCCGAGGAGATGCCCCCAGCCGTCGGCCCGCCGCCACCGGGCGAGATCGGTGCCGACCGCGATCAGCCCGGTGCCCGCGGCGACCACGGCGCCCGGCCGCGGCCCGAGGGCGCCGACGTAGGCGGTGACGGCGTCGGCGGCGAGCGCCACCCGCCGCACCCCCAGCTCCCGGGCCAGGGCGCCCGGCAGCTCGGCGCGCAGGGCGTCACCCAGCGTGGCGAATCCGGTGGCGCCGACGACGGCCGTGTCCAGCCCGTCCACGCCGGCCTCCACGGCCGCCGCGCGGGCCAGGGGGAGGAGCTGCGCCAGCAGATGGGCCGGATCGATGCCCCGCGCACCCGTGCGGACGGGTTCCCGTGACTCCCGCCGGGCGGCCGGCGCCCGGCCCGGCACGCCGACGGCGACCCGGACACCGGAGCCCCCGGAGTCGACCGCCAGATATCCGGGGACGGTCACGGCAGACGCCAGTCCACCGGCTCTCCGCCCTGCTGGACCAGCAGGTCGTTGACCCGGCTGAAGGGGCGCGAACCGAAGAACCCGCGGTCGGCCGACATCGGCGAGGGATGCGCGGACTCCACCGCCGGCAGGCTGCCCAGCAGCGGCCGCAGATTGCGCGCGTCCCGGCCCCACAGCACCGACACCAGGGGTTTGCCGCGCGCCGCCAGCGCCCGTATCGCCTGCTCGGTGACCTCCTCCCAGCCCTTGCCGCGGTGGGCGCCCGGGCTGCGCGGAGCCGTGGTCAGCGCCCTGTTGAGCAGCAGGACGCCCTGCTGGGTCCACGGGGTCAGGTCGCCGTTGGACGGCTGGGCCAGGCCCAGGTCGGTGTTCAGCTCGCGGAAGATGTTGATCAGGCTCGGCGGCAGCGGGCGTACCTCGGGGGCGACCGAGAACGACAGGCCCACCGCGTGCCCGGGGGTCGGATACGGGTCCTGACCGACGATCAGGACCCGCACGTCGTCGAAGGGTTGCTGGAACGCCCGCAGAACGTTGGATCCGGCCGGGAGATAGGCGCGTCCCGCGGCGATCTCCGCGCGCAGGAAGTCGCCCATCTGCGCGATCCGCCCGGCGACGGGTTCCAGGGCCTTCGCCCAGCCCGGTTCGACGATTTCATGCAAGGGTCGTGGTGCCACGGGCGTCACCCTACTGCCGTACACGGGCCCGTGATCAACCGATGGCCGGAGCCCGGAGCCCGGAGCCCGGAGCCCGGAGCCCACGCCCGCGCTCCCGCCGCGCACGCGGGCGTGGGAGACGTCAGCCGATCACCGCCGCCCGCACGCACAGCACGTCCGGCAGGTGCGAGGCCAGCTGCTGCCAGCTGTCGCCGTCGTCGGACGATGCGAACACCTCGCCGTTGCGGTTGCCGAAATACACACCGGCCGGGTCGGCGTCGTCCGTGCACAGGGCGTCCCGCAGGACCGTGCCGTAGTGGGCCTCCGGCGGAAGCCCTTCGGCCAGCGGCTCCCAGGTACGGCCCGCGTCCGTGGTGCGGAAGACCCGGCAGCGGTGCTCGGCGGGCACCCGGTCCGCGTCGGCGTTGATCGGGAAGACGTACGCCGTGTCGCCTCGGCGTGGATGCGTGGCCACCGCGAAGCCGAACGTGGACGGCAGATCCGCGCCGATGTCGGTCCAGTGCCCGCCCGCGTCGTCGCTGCGGTACACCCCCCAGTGGTTCTGCAGATACAGCCGGTCCGGGTCGGCCGCGTCCTTGGCGATCTTGTGCACGCACTGGCCGAACTCCGGGTTCGGATCCGGCAGGAACACCGCGGACACACCGGAGTTGGACGGCTCCCAGCTCGCGCCGCCGTCGGTCGTGCGGAACACCCCGGCCGTCGAGACGGCCACGGTCACCGCCTTCGGATCGCGGGCGTCGGTGACCACCGTGTGCAGCCCCTCACCGCCGCCGCCCGGCACCCACTGCGCGCGCGTCGGATGCTCCCACAGCGGCCGGACCAGCTCGAAGCTCTCGCCGCGGTCCACCGAGCGGTACAGCGCCGCGGGCTCGGTGCCCGCGTAGACCACGCCGGGCTCGGCCGCTGCCGGATGCAGCTGCCAGACGCGCTCCAGCGAAGCGCCGGTGTCCTTCGGGAACTTGACGGCCGGCCGCTCGGGCTCGGTCCAGCTGCGGCCGAGGTCGTCGGAGTGGAAGACCGACGGTCCCCAGTGCGCGCTGTCACCGCCCGCCAGCAGCCGGGGCCGGCCCTCCCGGGTGTCGATGGCGACCGAGTAGATCGCCTGTGCGTTGAAGTACGGGCCGTCGTCGAACTCCCAGCTGCCGCCGCCTTGTCGCCGCCCGATGAACAGACCTTTTCGGGTGCCCACCGCCAGCAGAACGTCGGTCATGCCGATCACCTCCGGGACGCCGTTGTCCAGGTAGTCGTCAGATATCGGCCAGTCTGCACCCCACCACTGACACTCTCCCTCCGAGCGTGCGTCTGCGCAGGTCACGGCGGTGTCGTCGGCCTGCGGCGGGGATCGGCCGGATGCGTTCCGGCATGTGCCTGCGCGAACCGGGTGTCTCGTGCGACCGTCGAGGAGACGGCTCGTCGTGAGCAACGGAGCGATCTCCCGCGTATGGGAGGGCGGTCCGGCCGGTCGGTGCGCTCGTGAGGAGGATGCCTTTGAAGGCGTTCCGTGGTCCGAAGGTGTGGCTCTGGCGCTGGCGGCGCAACCCGCTCAAACGCCGGGCCGACGTGGTGGAGGCCTGGGTGGTGCTCGGCACGTGGCTGCTGACCGTCGTCGCCGGGGTGCTGGCCGGTCTCGCGGCCGCCGGGGCGGTGGAGCACGGATTCGCCCGGGAGCGCGCCGAGTGGCGGCCCGTCGTGGCCCGTGTCGTGGGAGCGGCCAGGCAGACCTCGTCCCCGCACGCCCACACCTCCGGAGAGGAGCGGGTGTGGGCCGAGGTGCGCTGGACGGTCGCCGACGGCACCGCCCACACCGGGCAGGTCAGGGTGGGGCTCGGCAGCAAGGCCGGTACGCCGGTCACCGTCTGGACCGATCCCCAGGGCCGTCTCGTCGGCCGCCCCACCTCCGCCTCCGAGGCCGCTTTCCGGGGCACCCTCATCGGCGGGCTGGTGGGCACGGGCGCAGCGGCCGTCCCGCTCGTCGGCGGTCTGGCCCTGCGCCGCCGGCTCGAACGCCGCCGGATGGACGCCTGGGACACGGAATGGGCACGGCTCGGCCCACAGTGGGGACGGACGGTCTGACCACCACACCCACACGAGCCACCCCGAACACTCCCAACACCCCTGCATCATCAGCCACAACACCCACCGCACCGCCGGTCGCATCACCCGCTACACCATCATCAGCACCTCCCGGCAGGCGCGCAGCAGTGCCTCGTCGTTCGGTACGCCTCGGCGGCAGGACGCGCCCGCGCGGGCCAGATGGCGGCGTGGGGCGGCCAGTTCCGCCGTGACGAGGTCCCGTAGCGGGGCCGCGGCCGGGCCCATCGTGGTCAGGCAGTGGGCGATCGTGCCGCGGGCGCGCAGGTCCTCCGCCCAGGCCGCACGGAGGACGGGGAGCACGGGCTCCGGATCCGCGGCGATGTGCCACAGCGCGCACGCGGCCGACGTCCGCTGCCCTGGCCGCCCCGACCGGGTGGCGCGGCGCAGTGCGGGCAGCGCGGGCCGCGCGGCCGGACCGAGTCTGCCCAGCCGGCGTGCGGCCACGCACCGGCTCGCAGGCTCGCCCTCGGTCAACTCCCGCAGCAGGACCGGGAGTACGGCGGCGCCGTCCCCGTCCGCCGACCAGAGCGCCCCGGCCGCCGCGGCCGCGTGCCGGGTGGGCAGGAGCGCGTGCAGGAGCGGGACCGCCCGCGCGGTGGCGCCCAGGGCCTCCAGCGTTGTGATCACCTGACGCGCCAGCGCGTCCCGTGTCCCCAGGGCGTCGGGGGCGTCCGACAGCAGCCGCAGCACCTCCGGGACCGCCTCCGCGTCCCCCGCGGCTGCCACCGCCGCCAGCAGCGGGGCGGCGAGCCGGGCGGCGGACGGGGAGGACAGCGGGACCCGGCCGAGCCGGTGCCGTACCGCCGCAGCGAGCGGAGCCGCGGCGGCGCCCAGGTGGCTCAGTTCGAATCCCAGGTCCACGGGCGCGGCCGGGCCCGCCAGGAGCTGGGCCAGGGCCGGGAGCGCGCGGGGATCACCGCTCCTGGCCAGTGCCTTGAGCGGGCCGCCGAGCGCGGGGGAGCCGCGCTCCCAGCGGTGTGTCCACAGGTCGGGCCGGGCGCACACGAGCGCGTGCAGGGCCTCGGCCGCGGGCGTCGCCAGCGCGTACAGCTCCGCCAGGACCACGACCGCCGCGTCCCGCAGCCGGTCCTGTTCCGCGCCCAGTTGGCGGCCCAGCAGCGCGACGGTCGCCGTGTGGTCGCCGCGCCAGCCGCGCAGCAGGGCCGCCGCCAGCCACACCGCGTTGCACCGGTCCACCGGGTCCGCACTGGTCAACTGCCCGGACAGCAGGGCGCTGCGGTCCGCCACACGGTCGCCCAGCGCGGTGTGCAGGGTGCGCAGCAGCCGGGCGCCCTCCTCGTCCGAGGGACGCAGTCGCCGCAGCCGCCCCACGAGGGTGTCGGCCGCGGGCTGCTCGGCGGCGCCGGCACGCCGCGCGGACCGCTCCCGCAGCAGCCGGACCGCCGTCGGCACCAGGCCGGCCGGAAGCCGGGCGGGCGCCGCGAGCGCGAGCTGCCCGAGGGCGGCCAGCCGCAGCCCCGCTTCGTGCGGCGGCGCGCTCAGCTCGGCCAGGAGGTCCACCGCGGCGTCGGCGTGTGCGCGGTGCCGGAGGGCGAACAGGCCGAGCGCCTCGGCGAGGGCGAGCAGGACGGGGCCGTCCCGCTCGGCCCGCAGCCGTCGCCGTAACACCTCCAGGGTCCGCGCGGGCTCGGTCGGGAACCGCACGAGGGCCCCGGCCGCCGCCGCGCGCAGTGCCGGGTCCGGGTCCGCGGCGAGCGGGACGAAGTCCTCCGCGCCCGCGCGCACCGCCTCCCACGCGCGCGTGTCCCCGTCCGGACCCGCCGTGCCGACGCCGACCAGCAGTTCCACGATGCCGGCCCGGTCCGGGACCTCCGCTCTGGCCGCGAGCGAGAACAGGAAGGGGACGCAGACCGGTGTCGCGTCGTACACCCCGCCCTCGTGGCGCAGCGCGCCGTACATCCCGTCGAGGGCTGCCGCCCGCTCGGCGTCGTCCGCGGACTCCAGCGCCCGCAACCATCCGGGCACGTCCCGCGCGCTGCCGTGGGCATGCCGCAGCGAGGCCCAGTCGACCTCGTCGATCCCCGTGAACACGTAGTCCTCCCCCAGGCGAGTGCCACCTGATCGCGAGTGTGCACCACGGCACTGACAACGGTCCGCAGTCACGGTCTGACTGTGTGCGATCCGTCGGCTGTCACCGGCCACACGCGCGTGGCCGGCACTCGCTGGGGGAGAGGGGTCAGTTCAGGCCGGGCAGGGCCCGCTCCAGGATCGCGTCGAGGCCGGTCCCGGCGGACAGCGTGCCGAACGCGTGCCCCCAGTCGCCGTCCAGCCTGCTCGCGCAGAAGGCGTCCGCGACCGGCTGCGGGGCGTACCGGACCAGCAGCGAGGCCTGCAGGGCGAGTGCCATCCGCTCGACCAGCCGGCGGGCGCCCACCTGGTCGGTTTCGGCCAGCTGGTCCTTCAGCCCGGCCACCGTGGCGTCCAGCCGGGCGTCCGCCCCGCGCGCGAGGGCGAGTTCGGCGAACAGCGCCTCCGCGGAGTCCGGTTCGCGGCCGAGGGCGCGCAGTACGTCGAGCGCGTTGACGTTGCCCGAGCCCTCCCAGATCGACAGCAGCGGCGCCTCCCGGTAGTGCCGGGGCATGCCTGAGTCCTCGACATAGCCGTTGCCGCCCAGGCACTCCAGGGCCTCCGCCGTGAACGCGGGGCCGCGCTTGGTGACCCAGTACTTGCCCACGGCGGTGGCGATCCGCCGGAAGGACCGCTCCCCGGCGTCCCCGCGCACCGCGCGGTCGGCCGCGCCGGCCAGCCGCAGCGTGAGCGTCGTCGCCGCCTCCGACTCCAGCGCCAGATCGGCCAGGACGTTGCGCATCAGAGGCTGGTCGAGGAGCCGGGCGCCGAACGCGCTGCGGTACCGGGCGTGATGCCCCGCCTCGACCAGCGTCTTGCGCATCAGGGTCGCCGTGGACATCACACAGTCCAGCCGGGTGCAGTTGACCATCTCGATGATGGTCTTCACCCCGCGCCCCTCCGGCCCCACCAGCCAGGCCACCGTCCGGTCGAACTCCGGCTCGGAGGACGCGTTGGAGCGGTTGCCCAGTTTGTCCTTCAGCCGCTGGATGCGGAACGTGTTGCGGCTGCCGTCCGGCAGGATCCGCGGCACCAGGAAGCAGGACAGGCCGCCCGGGGCCTGCGCGAGCACCAGGAACACGTCGCACATCGGCGCCGACGTGAACCACTTGTGCCCGCGCAGGGTGTACACGCCCGGCTCGCCGGTGGGCGTGGCCGTCGTGGTGTTCGTCCGGACGTCCGAGCCGCCCTGCTTCTCGGTCATGCCCATCCCGGCGAGCAGACCCGGCTTCTCGGTCGGCAGGCGCAGCTCCGGGTCGTACTCCCGGCTCGTGAGCAGCGGTTCGTAGAGCTTGGCGAGGTCCGGCTGGGCGCGCAGCGCGGGGACGGCGGCGTACGTCATCGACGTCGGGCAGCCGTGCCCGGCCTCCGTGTGCCCCCAGACCAGGCCGCCAGCGCTGCGGGCCACGTGGGCGCCGGGCCGCTCGTCCGCCCACGGGGCACCGGCCAGGCCCTCGGCGACCGCCGTGCGCATCAGGTGGTGCCAGCTGGGGTGGAAGTCGACCTCGTCGATGCGGTGGCCGTAACGGTCGTGGGTGCGCAGTTCGGGCTCGTGCCGGTTGGCCAGCTCGCCCCACTCCTGCGCCTCCGCGCTCCCGGCGCGCGCCCCCAGCCGCCGGAGGTCCTCCTCGGCCCACCCGGCGCCCTCCCGGCGCAACCCCTCCAGCAGGGCCCGGTCGTCGGAGGCGTCGTACGGGGCCAGGGGCGGGGCCTGGTTGGTGACGACGTGCGTGGCGTACTGCGGCTGAGCCGAGGACTGCGGCCGTTGCTGTGCGGGTGTGGAGACCATACCGTCATGTTGCACTCTTCCTGCGACTGTAGCAACAACGCAACAACGAGAGCGCACGTAGAGTACGTGCCCATGCGCATGAACGTCCCGCCCGAGCCGGAGGACGCGGATTTGCGGCCGCTGTCCGCGCGGTCGGCCGTGCTGAGCCTCCTGCTCGGCGCACACCCGCCCGAGCTGCCGGTGAAGGACCTGGTCCGGCTGGTGGAGCCGTTCGGCGTGGGCGGCTCCACGCTGCGTGCCGCGCTCAGCCGGATGGTGGCCGCCGGGGACCTGCGGCGCACGGACGGCGTCTACCGGCTCAGCGACCGGCTGCTGGCCCGCCAGCGCCGCCAGGACGAGGCCCTGCGTCCCGGCACGCGCGCGTGGGACGGCGACTGGGAGATGGTGGTGATCACGGCGACCGGCCGCGGTCCCGCGGAACGCGCCGACCTGCGCGCCCGGTTGACCACCCTGCGCCTGTCCGAGCTCCGCGAGGGCGTGTGGCTGCGCCCGGCCAACCTCGACCGCTCGCTGCCTGCCGACATGCACCGTGTCGCCCTCACGTACACCGCCCGCCCCGACGATCCCGCCTCCGAACTGGCCTCCCGGCTCTGGCCGTTGGCCGCCTGGGCCGCCACCGCGCGGACGCTGCTCGCGCACACGGCGGCCGGCCGCGGCCCGGCGGACCGCTTCACCGCCTGCGCGGCGGCCGTTCGCCACCTGCTCACCGACCCCGTCCTGCCGCCCGCGCTCCTTCCGGCCGACTGGCCGGGGGAGGCCCTGCGCACGGCCTACGCCGACTACCAGCGGGAGCTGTCCGCATCGGTCGGCCGCAGAGAGCGCGCCGCATGACGACGACGGCTCTGGAGGCGTTCCTGCGGCACCGCTTCGAGGAGGAGGAACGGGTGGCCCGCGACGCGGTCGCCGGTGCGCCCGGCGCGGTCTGGGGCGTCGTCGCGGACGAGATCGAGCAGGTGCTCACGTCCCGGGACGGCGGGTCCACGCACACGCCGATGGTGCAGTTCGGTGCCGAGGACCCGGTGAAGCTGCTGACCCACGTGGCCCGGCACGATCCGGCCCGGGTGCTGCGTGAACTCCGGGCGAAGCGGGCCCTGCTGGCGGAGCACCGGACCGGGGACGACGGCAGATGCCGTACCTGCCGCGAGGGCGAGCACCCCCGTGCGCCCTGCACCACCCTGCGCCTGCTCGCGCTGCCGTTCGCCGGTCATTCCGAATACGACGACCGCTGGCGGCCCTAGGGGGTGTTCGACCGTTCCGGCGCCGGGAGCCGTTCCGGGTGCGTGTGTCGCACTGGAAAGGAATGGCCGTCGGTCACGAGTTCGTCCGGTCCACCGAGTCCGCCGGGGACTTCGCCGGATGCGCCACAAGCGGCGTCGTCGGCTTCGCCGCCGGTCGCCCCGGCCCCATCGGCACCCCGCCCGCCGTGCGCCAGGCCCAGCCGGATCTGCTCTTCCTCGACGATCAGGCGCGCCAGGTCCGAGTCCGACACGTCGACGGCGTCCGGGGTGGCCTCCGCGAGCGCGCTGCGGCGGGCGTAGGTGTCGAACAGGCGGGCCTTCCGGTTCAGAATCTCCACCATCCTCTCGTCCACCCCGCCCGGCGCCAGCAGCCGGTGCACCCGGACCGGCCGTACCTGGCCCATGCGGTGGGCCCGGGCCACCGCCTGCTGTTCGACGGTCGGCTTGAGCTGGGGCTCGCAGATGACCACGACGGAGGCGGCCTGGAGGTTGAGGCCGACGCCCGCCGCCTGGATCTGTGCCAGCAGCACCGCCGGGCCGGACACGGCGGCGAACTCGTCGACCAGCGACTGACGCCGATCGGGCGGCACGCTTCCGGTGAGCGGGCCGAGCACCGGCCCGCCGCCCCGGCGCGGGTCGGGGCCGAGCGCCTCCCGCACCACACCGAGGACGTCCCGGAAGGCGGAGAACACCACCACCTTCAGCCCGTTCTCCCGCGCCTCCTGCACGATCTCGCGGAGCCGGACGAGCTTGGCGGACCGCTCGGGACGGGCGTACGCCGCCCTGCGCATCGCCATGAAGTTCCCGGAGCGCACCGCCTCGCGGTACGCCTCCTCGTCCGTGGCGCTCGGTTCCTCCCACTCGTCCGTGTGCTGGAGCGCGGGGAGTTCGGCGAGTACGTCCACCTGGTTGCGGCGCAGATAGACGGGGGCGACCGCCTTCCGGAAGGCCACGGAACCGGGCAGCCCGGCACGGTCGCCGATGCGTTCCGCCACGGCCTCGTCGAGCATCCGGACCAGGTTGCGGAACTCGGCGACCCGGTTCTCCATCGGTGTGCCCGTCATGAGCAGGACCCGTTCGCAGGGCCCGGCCCACTGGGCGACGGCCTGGGAGCGCAGGGTCTTGGGGTTCTTCACGCAGTGAGCCTCGTCGACCACCAGCATCCCGATCTCAACCCCGTCCGGCACCGGGAATCCGCGCAGGGCGTCGAAGGTCGTCACGGCGACCCCGCCCCGCCCCTTCCAGTGGGCGAACGCCGCGTGCCGGTCCGGTCCGTGCAACGGCGTGACATGCAGCGAGGTGCGCGCCTCGATCTCCCGTGTCCAGTTCACCAGGACGCTCGCCGGACAGACGACCAGGAAGTGGCTCTGCCCCGCGGCGGCCAGATGCGCCAGCGCGGCCAGCGCCTGGATCGTCTTCCCGAGCCCCATCTCGTCGCCGAGCAGGACCCGGCGCTGCGCCAGCGCGAAGCGGGCCCCGAACGCCTGATAACCGCGCAGCGACACCCGCAGCCCGGAGTCGTCCACCTGCTGGCCGTGCACGCGCTCGGCGATCTCGTCGGGCAGGAAGCCCTCGGCGGCCGCCGTGTCGGGAGCGCGCCCGGAGATCTCGGTGAGCAGGCCGTAGTACTCGGCGGAGCGCAGCTCGAAGTCCACCCAGGCCGCGAGGTCGTTCGACGGCGCCCGCAGCAGGTCCACCGAGGCCTGCGCGAGCGCCCCGGGGGTGCCGGCGCGCTCGGCGTCCGCCACGACCGTGCGCAGTTGCTCGACGGCCGCCAGCGCGCGGGCCTTCTTGTCCTGCCCGGCGACCAGCAGGCTCAGGCGCCCGGCGGCGGGCCCGGCGTCGGACAGCAGAGGTGCGAGGCGCCGCGCGAGCACGCCGGCCGCGCCGACGGCACGCCGCGCCTGCGGCCCGGCCTCCACCAGCACCTGAAGCGCCCTGACGAGCGCCGTCGTCCGCGGCTGCGGCCGGTCCACGTCGAGGTGAACGGCGACGGTCTCCCGTACGGCGTCGGCGAGCCGGCGCGCGGCCGCGACGATCTGACCGGCGGTCCGCTCACCCACCCCGGGGATCTGCCGCAACCGGTAGGGGCCGGCGTCGAGCACCTGACGCACCGTGTGCAGCCCGCTGCCGTCCACCTCGTTCAGCCGCAGCCGCCCGCCGGTGGCGTCCTGGAGCCGGGCCACGGGCAGGGCGTCGAGCGCCTGCTCCACCGCCGCGTCCTCGATCGGCCGCAGTGCCGCCCGTACCGCCTCGACGGCCTTGTCGTGGTCGTCGGCCAGCGAGCGTGCCGCCTCGTACAGCCGCGCCGCGCGCGCGACCGCCTCCCGTTCCCTGCGCCCCATCCGCTCTCCCCTCGCCCCCACATCCTGTCACCGGCCGGTGCGGACCTGGGGGAGACGGGCGTGCGACGAGGCCCGGCAGTGTCGCCGTGCCGAGGGGTGGCCGGCGGCGGGCCGTCGCGCTCAGACCGACCGGTGGTACTGCACCGGCACCCGGGTCTCGGCGCCCAGCTCGCGCGCCGCCTGCCGGGCCCAGGAGGGGCTGCGCAGCAGCTCGCGGCCGAGCAGGACGGCGTCGGCCTCGCCGTTCGTCAGGATCTTCTCGGCCTGCTCCACCTCGGTGATCAGGCCCACGGCGGCGACGGGCAGCGGCGTCTCGGCCTTCACTCGGGCGGCGAACGGCACCTGGTAGCCCGGCTCGACCGGGATGGTCACGCCGGAGGCGTTGCCGCCCGTGGAGACGTCGAGGAGGTCCACGCCGTGGGCGTGCAGATCGCGGGCGAGGCGCACCGTGTCCTCCGTGGTCCAGCCGCCGTCCTGGAGCCAGTCGGTGGCCGAGACGCGGAAGAACACCGGCTTGTCCTCGGGCCACACCTCGCGTACGGCGTCGACGACTTCAAGGGCGAAGCGGGTGCGGTTCTCGTACGAGCCGCCGTAGGCGTCGGTGCGGCGGTTGGAGTGCGGCGAGAGGAACTCGTTGATGAGGTAGCCGTGGGCGCCGTGGATCTCGGCGACCTCGAAGCCCGCGTCGAGCGCGCGGCGCGCGGCGCCGGCGAACTCGCCGACGATCACGGCGATCTGATCGATCGTCAATTCCGTTGGCACGGGATGCCGTTCGTCGAAGGGCACCGCGCTGGGTGCGACCGGCTGCCAGCCGTGCGCCTCCGGTCCGACCGGCGCGCCGCCCTTCCACGGCCGGTCGGTGGAGGCCTTGCGGCCGCCATGGGCGAGCTGGATGCCGGGCACCGAGCCCTGGGCGGTCAGGAAGCGGGTGATCCGGCGGAAGGCCTCCACCTGGGTGTCGTTCCACAGGCCGAGGTCGTAGGGGGAGATCCGGCCCTCCGGCGAGACGGCGGTGGCCTCGACGATGATCAGGCCGGTGCCGCCCGTGGCGCGCGCCCCGTAGTGCGCGAAGTGCCAGTCGTTCGGGGCGCCGGTGAGCGGCCCCTCCGGGGCGGCCGAGTACTGGCACATCGGGGGCATCCACACCCGGTTGGGGATGGTGACTTCGCGCAGGGTGAAGGGCTCGAAGAGCGCGCTCACGACGGACTCCATTCGTCACGGGACCGCTGGTCGACTCGTACGATAACCCTCGTACTACGAGAGATGTCAAACTACGATGGATGTCGTACAATGGTCCGTGGGCCACGATCGTGTATCGCTGGGCCAGGACCATGTGACGAAGGGCGCCGCCGTGACCGACACCGCCACCACCGGCCGCGCGCTGCCGCACCCGGAGCGGGACGAGATCCGGCTGGAGACCGTGCTGCATGCGCTGGCCGATCCGATGCGGCTGCGGATCGTCCGTGAACTCTCCGCGGGTGAAGGGGAGTCGAGCTGCTCGCAGTTCGACCTGCCGGTGACCAAGTCCACCACCACGCACCACTTCCGGGTGCTGCGCGAGAGCGGGGTCGTCCGGCAGGTCTACCGGGGCACCGCCAAGATGAACGTCCTGCGCCGGGACGATCTGGACGATCTCTTTCCCGGGCTGCTCGACAGCGTGCTCGCCGCCGCCGCGCTACAGATCCGCCGGCTCGGCGGCGGAGCCTGAACCCGCCTGCCCCGCCGAGTCGCCGGCACCCGAACCCGCTGTCGCCGTACGGTGGTTGAAGAGAAGGTTCAGCACGATCGCGGACAGGCAGCCCGCGCTGATGCCGCTGTTCATCACCGTCCGGAACCAGTCCGGGAAGCCGTCGTACACCGTGGGCACTCCCACCGGCAGCATGCCGATCGCCACCGAGACGGCCACCACGGTCAGGTTGTCGTTGCCCCGGAAGTCGACCCGGGCCAGCGTCCGCAGCCCGCTCGCAGCGACCGTCCCGAACATCACCAGACCGGCGCCGCCCAGCACCGGCGCCGGGACCGCCGCGACCACCGCACCCAGCTTGGGCAGCAGGCCGAGCAGTACCAGGATCCCGCCGGCCGCCGCGACCACCCAGCGGCTGCGCACCCGGGTCATGCCGACCAGACCCACGTTCTGCGCGTACGCCGTGTAGGGGAAGGTGTTGAACACCCCGCCGAGCACGGTCGACAGACCGTCCGCGCGCAGCCCGTCGGCCAGCGACCGCGGCTCGACCTTCCGCCCGGTCAGCTCACCGACGGCGATCAGGTCACCGGTCGTCTCGGTCATGCTGACCAGCGCCACCACCAGCATCGACACGATCGCGGACACATGGAACGCCGGGGCGCCGAAGTGGAACGGCGTGCTGATGCCGACCCAGTCGGCGTCCGCGACCGCGCCGAAGCGGGTGATCCCGAACGGCACCGCGACCGCCAGGCCCACCGCGATGCCGATCAGCACGGCGATCCGGGCGAGGAAGGCCGGCGCGAACCGCTGCACGCCGAGCACCACCGCCAGCACGAAGGCGGCCAGCGCCAGGTTCCTCGGCGCGCCGAAGTCCTTCGCCCCGGCGCCGCCGGCGGCCCAGTCGCCCGCCACCGGCAGCAGCGAGACCCCGATGATCAGGATCACCGTGCCGGTCACCAGCGGCGGGAAGAAGCGCAGCAGCCGGCCGAAGACCGGCGCCAGCAGCATGATCGCCAGCCCCGCGACGATCACCGCGCCGTAGATCGCGGGCAGCCCGCCGTTCGTCGTCCCGATGAGCACCATCGGCGACACGGCCGCGAACGTACAGCCCTGCATGATCGGCAACCGCACGCCGAACCGCCAGAGGCCGACGCACTGGATCAGCGTGGCGACGCCGCACACCAGCAGATCGGCGGTGATCAGATACGCCAGGTCGGCGGGCGACAGCTTCATCGCGCCGCCCACGATCAGCGGCACGGCGACGGCGCCCGCGTACATCGCGAGCACGTGCTGCAACCCGAAGGCGGCCAGCTGCCGTACCGGCGGTATCTCGTCGACGGGGTGCACCTCTGCGGTGGTGGCCATGGGGACTCCAGCAAGCGGCGGGTGGGGAGTGACATCCGAACAGGAGGAGACCGTAGGCGCCTTGAACAGTTTGTTGATTTCCGGACTGTTGCCGGTGTGTGTCACCCCGGCCGCCCGCCTCCGCGGCACGGCGGAGCAGGTCCGGCTACGCCGAGCGGGCCGCCGTGCGCAGCGCGTCCCAGTCGGCCAGCTTGACCACGCTCCGCCCGAGCCGCGCGCCCAGTGCGGCCTCGGCCCGCCGGATCGCCAGCCAGCCCGACCACGGCACGGGATCGAACCCGGCCGCCCGCAGCGCCGGCACCGGATCCGCGGGCACCTCCCTGGCGAGCAGCGCGGGCGCGTCCGCGAGGAGCGAGGCGGCCGTCTCCTTCGCGCAGGGCCGGTTGGTGCCGATGACACCCGTCGGGCCGCGCTTGATCCACCCCGCGACGTACTCGCCGGGGGCGGGCGCACCGCCCCGCACGATCCGGCCCGCCTCGTGCGGCACGGTGCCGCTCACCGGGTCGAACGGCAGCCCGTCCAGCGGCACTCCGCGATAGCCCACCGACCGCAGCACCAGCTGGGCCGACACCTCCTCGTACCGGCCCGTGCCCGTCACCCCGCCCCGTCCGTCCGGTGCCGTCCGCTCGAAGCGCACGGCGCCCACCCGGCCCCCCTCGCCCGCGAGCAGTTCCACCGGCCGCAGGAAGAAGCGCAGGGCGATCCGCCGCGCGGCCGGCTCCGGCGCGGGCTCCGCCCAGCCGCGCAGCACCTCCAGATTGCGCCGCGACACCCCGGGCAGCGTGCCGGGGTCGCTCGGATCAAGCGCCAACTCATGCGCCCGTACGGTCACTTCGGTGCCGGGCAGATCGCCGAGCTCGCGCAGCTCCTTGGTGGTGAAGCGGGCCTGCGCCGGGCCGCGCCGCCCCACCACGTGCACCTCGGCGAGCCCGCTCTCCGCCAGTGTGTCGAGAGCCGCCTGCGGGATGTCCGTCGGGTTCAGCTCCGCGGCGCCCCGGACCAGCATCCGTGCGACGTCCACCGCCACATTGCCCACTCCGATGACGACGGCCGAGCGCACACCGTGCAGAAAGCCCGCGTCGATCGCGTCCGGATGAGCGCTGTACCAGGCCACGAAGTCGGTCGCCGACCAACTGCCCGGCAGTTCCTCGCCGGGGATCCCGAGGCGGCGGTCACCGGCCGCGCCCACGCAGTACACCACCGCGTGGTACATCTCCCGCAGCCGCTCCACCGGCAGCCCGCCCGGGCCGCCCACCCGGACCCCGCCGAGGAACCTCACCCGCTCGTGTTCGAGCACCGACGCGAGACTGCCCTGGAGCGACTTGATCTTCTCGTGGTCCGGGGCGACACCGTAACGGACCAGGCCGTACGGGCACGGCAGCCGGTCCAGGACGTCCACGTGGACCCCGGGATCCCGCTGAACCAGACTCTGGGCGGTGTAACACCCGCTCGGGCCCGAACCGACGACGGCGACACGCAGCACAGCGGAACTCCTTGAGGGAAGGAGAGTGTGCGGACGTCACCAGCATGGCACCGCCCGGCGCGGTACGGCAGGGGCCGCCGGGGTGACGTGGACGCGTGTCCGTTCGTATGGAGTGTGATCATGCGGTTACGTTGCGTGCGTGCCTGGAGCATCCTTTCTTGATCTTTCTGACCTCAATCTGACTGATCGGGACCCGGAGGACGGTGCGGTGTCCGTGTGGCCCGCGTGGGAGGTGCGGGAGCGTGACGGCACCTTGTCCTGGTTCCACGTCCGGCTGGCCTTTCCCGACGGCGCCCGCGTCGACGCGCTGGCCGTCGCTCGCGAGGGACGCGTGTCCATCGAGGACGTCCAGGCCGACCCGGCCCTGTCCCTCGCCGACCTGACAGCCCTCGCGGACTGGCTCAAGGGGCCGCTCGCCGGCGCGTGCGGGGTGGCGGTGGACGCGGCGGACGGACGGGCGGACCAGGGCGAGGGCGCGGCGGCGGGTGCGCGGGCGGAAGCGGTCGAGGGGGCGCAGGAGTGGGTGGTCGAGCAGGGTGCTCGTGCGGCGGAGGAGCCGCACGAGGTGAGCGTGAACACCGCGGCGGGTGAGGGCGCTGAGGACGGTAAGGGCAGCGAGTGTGGCGAGGGCCGTGTGGGCGGTGAGAGGGACGAGGGCGGTGTGAGCGGCGAGGCCGACGGGGAAGCAGCCGGCGTCTGCGCCACGGCTCGACGGGAACGGTCGGCCTGGCCGCGCGGTGTCGAGGGATGCCGGCGGGCGGCCCAGGAGTACCGCGCCGCGCAGGAGGAGGGTACCGACCCGGTGCTCGCCGTGATGACCGCGACCGGACGCAGCCGTCGCCGCTCCCTCAAGCTGATCGCCCAGGCGCGGGACGCGGGGTTCTTGACGGCTCGTCACGCGCGCCGCGGCTGAGGGCGGTTGGCCGTCAGTCCTGCTCCGGCCGGGCCTCCGTGGCGAAGAACCGGGACAGGTCCCGCTTCCGCGCCCCGGTGGCCGGCTCGCTCTCCGGCGGCACCCCCATCGCCCAGTCGAGCCCGTACCGCTGGAACAGTTCGGCCCGCAGGACCGGCAGGGGCATCGGTGCCCCGGGCAGCAGTGCCGCGTACACCGCTCCCATCAACAGGGCCCGCAGCCTTGGGTAGTCGGCCGGGACGTCCTCCGAGCCGTACCGGGCGACGGTGTCCCCCAGCAGTTCCCCCAGCCGCTGCTGCTCCGGGCACTGCACGAGGCCCTCCGCCTGCAGCAGGCCGGCCATGTGCTGGCGCATCAGGACGGGGTGGTCGCGGGTCAGGCCCAGGACGGCGTCGATGGCCCGGGCCAGCCGCTCCCTGCCGTCCTCGGTGTGCGGCTCGCGCTCCAGCGCCTCCTCCAGCGTGCGGTGCATCAGCCGGTGCACGGCGGACTGCACCAACTGGCGCTTGCCGGGGAAGTAGTAGGACACCAGTCCGCGCGCCGAACCGGCCCGGTCCGCGATGTCGCCCAGCGTGGTGGCCTCGAAGCCGTGCTCGCCGACCATCTCCACCGCCGCCTGCAACAGCCGTTCCCGGGAACGCCGTCGCAACTCTTCATTGACCGAGGCGCTGCGCGGGGACATCCTGTAACTCCTGCGTTGACTGGCTGCCAGCCAACTATACTCAACGCGGGAGGCCCCGCCATGGGCGGGGCCGGTCCAGGGCTGCCGTCCGTCTGGGGCGACGCGGGGGATCGTCTCAGACGGACGGCGCGTGAGCGAGCCATTGCTCTCCACACCCTTCAGGGCCCCTACCCGAACGGCCGCGGCTCGGCGACCCGGAGGCGGCTTCAGTCCACGAGGTCCAGCACCGGCAGCAGTGCGCCGGGCCGCTCTTCCACCGGCAGATGGTCGACGAAGTGCACCCGGCAGCCGAGCGCGGCCGCACCGCCGTCCGCCTCCTTGCTGTCGCCGACCATCACCACCTGGCGCGGATCGGCTCCCAGTGCCGCGCAGGCCACCGAGAACAGCCGCGGGTCCGGCTTCTGCACCCCGTGTTCGTACGACAGCACGTACGCGTCCACGTACCCGTCGAGCCCGTGATGGCGGAATACCGGGCGCAGGTCCCAGCCGATGTTGCTGACCACGCCGATCCCGATCCCGCGCTCGCGCAGCGTGCTCAACACGTCGACCGCGTCCGGGTACGGGGACCAGGCGGCGGGCGTCATGTGTCGCTCGTACAGGGCGTCGTACAACTCCGGCCAGGGCAGTGGCACTTGGCGGGCCGCGCCGGTGTAGGCGGCCCGGTGCAGCTGTGCGGTCTCGTCCCGCACCGCCCACACACCGGCCAGTTCGGTCGGCAGCACGACCGGTTCCACGCCGCTGCCCGGCAGCGCGCCGGCCGCCTCCAACGCCCTCGCCGTGTCGAGTAGTTGTGGTTCAGGGAGGCTGTGCCCCGACGTGTTCAGCGTCGCGCGCAGCCAGGACTCGGTGGACTCGATCCGGAACAGGGTCCCGGAGAAGTCGAACAGCACAGCAGCCATGCCCTCGACCCTATCGGGGGCGGTGTCCAGGTGAGTTGAGCCGGCCGATCCCGACCCGCTCGTGCACCAGCGCGGCCGACGCCACCACCAACGCCCCGAACAGCCGGCCGCCGAGCACGTCCGAGAGCCGGCGCACGCCCAGCCGTACCCGGGGTGCTCCGACGCCGAGGCCGCCTTCGCCGACCGCTGTACGAGCGTGGCCGCGCACACCAGGCGCATCGTGAGCGGGTCCCAGTGGGGCGGGACGAGGCCGGTCGGCGGGGGCCGTGGCCGGCACCCCGGCGGCTCGCCGACGGCTCCCCGACAGCGCCTCGGCGGCTCCGTGGCGGCTCAGCCCAGTGCCCGCAGCCCCGGTACGAGGGCCACCAGCACCGGGATCACCGGCACCAGCGCGGCCAGCGCCGTCAGGCGGAGCCGGTGCAGGGCGGGGAGCCGGTCCGGGGCGGCGAGCAGGCGGTGTACGCGCTGTGGGACATGGGCCTGCGGAGTGGGGGAGGGGCCGAACACGCCCCGCTCCTCGTTCAGTTCGACCAGGGCCAGCGCGGTCGTCAGCCGGCCGAAGCGCCGGGAGGCCATGTCGTCGGCGGCCAGCTCGACCAGCCGGTGCATCTCGTCGCGGAACGCGGCGAACACCGGTACCTGCGGGAACCCGCCCGCCAGCGCGGCCGAACTGTGCAGCAGCCAGTCGTGCCGGGCCTGTGCGTGACCCTGCTCGTGCGCGAGCAGCGCGTCCAGCTGACGCCCCTTCAGGCGGCGCAGCGTGGCCGTGGTGATGACGAGCTGGGGCGCGGCACCGGACAGCCACCAGGCGTCGGGACGGTCGCCCTCCAGCACCACCAGCCGTCCGCTCACCGCCTCCTCGCCGGGCAACAGCGGTGCGCGCACGAGGAGTTCGGTCCGCCGTGCCCGCCGGCGCGTCCGGGACCGTACGACCTCGCGCACCAGCATCGCGAGGCTCCACAGGCCCCCGGAGGCGAGCAGCACGGCGGTGGTCGCGGCCCACGGTCCGGCGGCGCCGAGCGCGTAGGCGTCCACGACCGCGCGCGGCGCCGGGGCGAACACGTTCCCGCGCACCGCCGCCCAGGCCGCGGCCGCGCTGAGTGTCATCGAGAGCGCGCAGCACAGCAGGACGGCCACCACGACGCACTGCCACACCCACAGGGCGACGACCGGTTCGCGGTCCGCCCAGTCGGCCCGGGCGAGCAGCCGGGGAGCGGCAATGGCGGTCACGGCGCCGAGCAGCAGCAGTGCCACGGGGACCATCATGGGCAGCACCCTATGAGCGCGAGGCCGCTCACCGTACGGCCCGTGACGCCGAAGTGACGTAGGCAACGCTCCTGTGGGGTGCGTCCTCGGGTCCTTGGGCCCTCGGGCGCTCGCTCACATCGTGAGCAGCATGGCCACCATCCCGATCCCCATCGACAACCGGCAGGCCCGGGCCAGTTCCGGGCGGTCTCCCCAGCGCGCCGGTCCGGATCGCGGTCCGGCCGTGGCGACCGTGGCCGGCACCAGGCGGGAGCCGGTGAGGAGCACGTACCCCGTGAAGTAGACGAGGAGCGCGCCGGTCAGCACCGGTACGCCCGAGCCGCCGTGCGCATGGTGGGCGGCGGGCGGGGCCACGGCCATCGCCGCCGCCATGTAGACCATCGCGGACGTGCCCACCAGATGGTGCAGATGGTGCGGCGCCGTGCGGGCGGCCCACAGTGCGCGCAGGGCCGCCGCCCCGAACACCGCCGCGTACGCGGGCCACGCCCACCGCGGCGGGGTGAAGGCGGCCGCCGGTACGGCCATCACGGCCATGCCGAAGCCCATCAGCGCCTCGCCGCCCGCGGAGCGGCGCTGCTCCTCGACCCCGCTGCGCATCCGCAGCAGGCAGTAGACCCCGGTCGCCGCGCACAGCGCGACCAGCAGCCAGGCAGCCGTCAACGGTCCGTGCACGCGCACCTCCCCGCTCGATGCTCGGTCGAGGGATGCGATGCCCGGGCCGAACGGGGCGCACGCGAGCGCAAGGGTGTACACGGGGAGCATTCGACGGAGCACAGCAGGTGAGCGGGGACGGGCGGCAAATGCTTTACGAGTAAAACACATGCTAAATTCATGGGTATGAGCAGTGCGCCCTTTCGCCGACTTCCCTTCTCCGGAGTGCTCCGCCTCGGGCGGCCCTCCGACATCTGGTTCAAGCCCGCGCTGAGCGCGGTCGCCGCCATCGCCCCGCCCAACCTGATCCTGCTGGCGCTGGGCCGCCTCGACCTCGCCATGTACACGATGGCCGGATCCCTGTGCGCGCTCTACGGCCACAACCGGCCCTACACCGCCCGCGCCCGCGTCCTCGCCTGGGTGGTGGCCGGCATGGTCGGCGGCCTCGCCGTCGCGCTGCTCGCGGCGTCGCTCACCACGAACGCCGTCGTCCTGGTCACCGTCGGCGCCGTCATGGCGGCCGTGCAGAAGACCGTGTGCGACGCGACCCGGCTCGGACCGCCCGCCAACGTGGTCCTCGCCTTCATCAGCTCCGCCTCGCTGTTCGCACCGCAGACCCTCGGCCAGGTCCCCGGGCACGTCGGACTGGCCCTGGCGGCGGGCGCCTGGGCCTGGCTGGTCGGCATGGCCCCCGGGCTGCTGCGCCCGCACGGCCCCGAACGGCGCGCCACCGCCCAGGCCCTGAACGCCACCGCCGCGTACGCCGCCACGGACCGCACCGGCGACGGACACGCCAAGGCCCGTGCCGCGAGCGCCGCCGCGATCCACGCCGCCTGGCAGTCGCTGCTCGCCGCACGCCCCGACCGGGCCCGCCGCGCCCTCGAACAGCTCGTGGTGCGCGCCGAGGTCGCCCTCGCCGCCCCCGCCGACAGCGACCCCGCCCGCCTGCGCGCCTGGGCCCGGGAGCTGCGCGGCACGGGCCGGATACCGCGGGTGGCACCGCCCCGTGAGTCCCCCGACGAACTCCTCGGCGTGGACACCGAACTCGCCCTGCGGCCACGGTCGTTGCGGCACCGCCTCGCCCCGCTCGCGCCGATCGCCGCGCGCACCGCGCTCGGCTGCGCCCTCGCCGGCTACGCCGCCCTCGCGCTCGGCGTCGGCCGCCCCTACTGGGCCCTGGTCACGGCGGCCTCCCTCTACCAGGCGAACGTCACCCTCACCTGGCACCGGGCCGTCCAGCGCGTCGTCGGCAACCTCGTCGGCGTGCTCGCCTTCGCGGTCCTCGCCCCGCTCGCCCATCTCCACCCGGCCGCCCTGGTCCTGTGCTGCCTCGCCCTCAGCTTCGGCGCCGAGGCGCTGATGGGCCGCAACTACTGGCTCGGCAGCGTCTGTGTGACCCCGATGGCGCTGCTCATCACCGAGTTCGCCCGCAGCCAGGACCCTGGGCGGCTGATGACCGAGCGGGTCGTGGACACCCTCGTCGGCGCGCTGGTCGGCTTCGGCGCGGCCGTCGCCGTCACCAACCGGCGCGCGGGCGACCGCCTCGGACACGCCCTGAGCACGACCGAACGCGCCCGCGAGCACGCCGCCCGACTGCTGGCCGAGCCGCACCCGGCGCCCCGTGCCCTGGAGTCCGCCCGCCGTGCCCTCGCCGCCGCCCTCGCCGACCTGCGCGCCACAGCCGACGCCGCCTTCGGCGAATGGTGGCAGCGCGCCCTGCCCGAGGAGCGGGTCGTGCTCGCCGAGCAGTCCGGACACCGTACGCTCGCGGCGACGGTACGACGCCAGGGGTACGTGCCGGGGCAGGACGAGGAGCAGGCCCGGGGCCGGAGGCGGGACCCGGGCCGGGCGACGGAGGACATACGGCCATGACGGCGAGCAACGGCGGACCGGCACCCGCGGACGACACGACCGGGGCGGAGGCGGGCACGGGGGCCGGGGCGGAGGCGAGACCGAGCCGGGGCGTGGAGCGGACCGACACGGGCTCCGGCACGAGTCCCGGCGCCGACGTCGTGGGCGAGACCGGGAGCGGGACCGGGAAGGCCGCCCGTACGGGTACGGCCACCGGAACCGACCCGGGCCCCGGTTCCGAGGCCTCGCCCGGTGACACCGTCGCCGCCGTGGTCCGGCAGTGGCGGGCCGTGCACCCCGAGCTGGACACCGGGCCCATGGAGGTCATCGGCCGGATCAACCGCTGTGCCGCCCTGCTCCAGCAGGCCGAGGACGCGCCCCTGCGCCGGGCCGGTCTCAGCCGCCCGGAGTTCGATCTGCTCGGCGCGCTGCGCCGCACCGGCCACGAGCTGACCCCGGGCGAGCTGGCCCGCGAGACCTTCTCCTCCGGGGCCGCCGTCACCAAGCGGCTCAAGCAGCTGACCGAGCGCGGGCTGGTCGAGCGGCGCGGCGACTCCCGTGACCGCCGCGTCGCCCACCTCCGGCTCACCGACACCGGCCGTGACCTCGTCGACGGCATCCTTCCCGAGCAACTCGCCTACGAGACCGCCGTACTGTCGGTCCTCGCCCCCGAGGGGCAAGGTGAACTCGCCGGTCTGCTGGGGGAGTTGCTCGGCCGCCTGGAGGGCCGGATGGGGGCGCTGCGCGCCTAGGGCCTGTCGTCACATTCCCGCCTGCCGTGCGGCGTCTGGCACGCGCTCCCCCGGAGGGGGCACCCCCAGCCGCGTTGCCGTCGGTCGCCGACTCCCCCCACGCGTCGACTCCCTCCTCCGCCGTGCGGCTGCACGCACCGGACGCCGCGCGGCCCGCCCTTCGGGCGGACGACGGGAATGTGACGACGGGCCTAGGGAGGCCGGGTCAGAGGACGTCGTGGACCGTCGGCGGTCGCCGTATTCCGCGTGACGGTCGGCTCGTGCGGGAGGCCGAGCGGGATCGCGCGCACCTCGTCCAGCCGGACCTCGGCGCTCGCCAGGTCGTCGGCGAGCTGGGCCGTCTTCGTGGCCGTGACGATCGGGACGACGTTGCCGGGCCGCCCCAGCATCCGGGCCGGCGCCACCTGTGCGGGATTCCATCCGCCCTGCTCGGTGATCTTCGCAGCTCCGCAAGGGTGTTGGCCCGAACGATCTCCCACGCGCGCCGGCCCGACACGCCCCTCGACCGACTGCACGAGGTTCTTCCGGTGATCGCCCGCGAAGTCGGGGTCCCCGTCGCGGGTGCCGCCGGTGCACTTGCCCGCCGGGACGAAGAAGTCCCGCCGCCCGGCAAGCAGTTCGAGGTGCCGATGGAGTTCCCGCCCGCAGGGGCCCGCTTGAGTGAAGCCGAGAGTGGGGAGAGTGGGCAGGGCGCGATGCGGGCGCCGCCGTCCTTTCCTGGTGCGTGGCGGGATCGCCCGCTCCTCAGCCCTCCGGGTCCATCAGGTGCACCCCGAAGGCCGCGCCCTGCGGATCCCGCAGCACCGCGATGCGCGGGCCGTCCGGCACGGTCGCGGGAGGCATGACGACGGCACCGCCCGCCAGGTCCGCGACCTCGGCGGTCGCGTCCACGTCGGCCACCGCGAAGTACGGCATCCAGTGCGCCGGCACGTCGGGCGGGAACCGGTCGGTCATGTCGGCCATGCCGCCGAACTCCGCGCCGTCGAGGGCCCACTCCGTGTACCACTCGGAGGACTGGGCGCTCCAGTCGAACACCGTGGTGTAGAACTCCCGGGCGCGGCGGGTGTCCCGGGTGGCCAGCTCCACCCAGCCGAGTGTGCCGGGCGCGTTGAACAGCCCGGCGCCCCGGAACGTCCGGGCCTGCCACAACTGGAAGGCCGCGCCCGTCGGGTCGAGGGCCACCGCGAACCGGCCCACGTCGAACACGTCCATCGGACCGACGACCACCGCCCCGCCGGCCTCCTCCACACGCCGCACCGCCGCGTCCGCGTCCGGCACGGAGAAGGAGACGTTCCAGGCCACCGGCTGGGACTCCTGGTAGAGCGGGGTGAGCGCGGCGACGGGCGCGTCGCCCAGGTGGGCCACCGTGTACCCGCCCGCCTCCGGCCGCGGGTCCGTCTCGGGACGCCACCCGAACAGCTCGGCGTAGAACCGCTTGGCTCCCTCCAGATCGATGGTCGCCAGCTCGGTCCAGCACGGGCCGCCGGTCACGGGCTTGTCGAACTCCATCGCGGTACCTTCCGGACGAGCGGATGGGCGGACGGGCCCGGCGCACCCCGCGGAGCCCTCTCCCGGCACGCTAACCCCACCCCACAGGCCCGGCCATCCGGGACGCCCCCGCCCCCGCCCACCCCCACCGCCCTGCCCGCGAGCCCGAGCCCACGCCCGCCGGACCGTCTTCGGGAGCACGGCCACGCTCCGCCGGGCGCCTCGCCGCTCCACCGCTCGGGAGGCCCTGCGCGGGGCCGGACCGACCCGGTCACCCCCACCGCCTCGCCCAAGAGCCCGGGCCCCACGCCCGCAGACCCGTCTTCGAGAACACGGCCGCACCCGGCCGGCGGCCACGCTGCCCCACGGACCGGGAGGCAGCGTGCGGTGCCGGACCCGAGAGCCCTCGGCCGGGCGGCCTGACGCACGGCGCGCCCGCCGACGCAGCCGCACGCGAGCCCCGTACCGGCACCGCGTCAGCCCGGCACCGCACACCCCCTCGGCCCCCGTGGCACCGCCACCGGCCGTCCCCGGATCAGATACCCGGTCGGTACCGCATCGGATGTTCCGCCGGGACCTCCACCAAGGCGATGCGGGTGTCGTCCGGATCGGCGATCCACATCTCGATCAGGCCCCACGGCTCCTTCACCGGCGGCCGGACGACGGCGACGCCCTTCGCGCGAAGCTCCTCGTGCGCCGCCGTCACGTCGTCGACCTGGAGCCACAGCCGGACGGCGGGCGACGGCGGGGTCTCGGAGCGGCCGGAGACCTCCAGGAAGCCGCCGCCGAGGAAGTAGACCGTGCCGCGCTCGGGTCCGGTACCGAACTCGCGATAGACGCACAGCCCCAGCCGCTCGCCGTAGAAGACACGGGAGCGCTCGGGGTCGGTGGGGGTGAGCAGCGTCCGGCTGCTGAGTACATGCACCATGCCGGCGGAGCCTACTGGCAGGGTTACCCTCGACCCTGGCTCAGCCACGCCCGAGATCGAAAGGCCGCCCATGGACACCAGCGCCACCTCCGTCACCTTCCGCGATGCCACGGACGCCGACGTCGACGCGCTGGTCGCCCTGATCGAGTCGGCGTACCGCGGCGACGCCAGCCGGGCGGGGTGGACCACCGAGGCGGACATCCTGGAGGGGCAGCGCACCGATCCCGAGGGTGTGCTCGACGTGATCAAGTCGCCCGACAGCCGGCTGCTCGCGGTGGAGCGGGACGGCCGTATCGTCGCCTGCTGCCAGCTCGAACACCGCGGTGACCACGCCTACTTCGGCATGTTCGCCGTCAGTCCGACCATGCAGGGCGCGGGTCTCGGCAAGGTGGTCATGGCCGAGGCCGAGCGCCGGGCCCGCGAGGCGTGGGGTGTCGGTGAGATGCGCATGAGGGTGATCTCCGTGCGCGACGACCTGATCGCCTGGTACGAGCGCCGCGGCTACCGCCGTACGGGACAGATGAGCCCCTTCCCGTACGGCGAGGAGCGCTTCGGCATCCCGCAGCGCGCCGACCTCCAGTTCGAGCTGCTGGTCAAGCCGCTGGTGTGACCCTCACGCGCGCGATCACGCGGTGAAACGTGCGGCGCGCTTGATCTCCGGGAAGTCGGTCGTCGCGCCGTCCAGCTGCAGGGCGCGGACGAGGCGCAGATGGTCGTGCGTGTTGACCACCCAGCCGATGATCCGCAGGTCGGCCTCGCGCGCGTGCTCGACGATCTCCAGGGTGATCCGGCGGATGTCGAGACAGAGGGTCGGGGCACCGACGGCCACGGCCCGCTCCACCACGTCGGTGCCGTAGCGTTCGGCGATCAGTGCCGTGCGCACCCCCGGCACCAGCCGGGCGATCTCGGCGACCGCCGCGTCGTGGAACGAGGACACCTCGACCCGCCCGACCAGGTCCCGTTCGTGCATCACCTCGGCCAGCGCCCTGGCCGCCGCCACGTCCTTGATCTCCGCCTGGATCGGGCTGCGCACCGTGTCCAGCACCTCCTCGAACACCGGCACCCGCTCCCCGCGGCCCGCGTCCAGGTCGCGCAGCTCCTCCAGGGTCTTCTCGGCGATCGGCCCGGTGCCGTCGGTCGTACGGTCGACCTCGGCGTCGTGCATGACGACCAGAGCGCCGTCCTTGCTCAGATGCAGATCGAGTTCGATGAGATCGAGGCCGGCGTCCTGCGCGGCGACGAAGGAGCGAAGGGTGTTCTCGGGCTCGACACCCATGACCCCGCGGTGACCGATGGTAAGGAAGTTCAAGGTTCGACTCGCTTCCGTCGACGGCGGCTCGGCGCGCGCGGGACGGACGAACGGACGCCGTCGTCCGCGCGGGCAGGCTCGCAGCCTAATCGCCGGGGCCCGCGATGAACCCGCACGTGCACGCCGTACGGGTGCGTGCCGCGCGCCTCAACTGGCCGGTATGCGCCCCCACCGTCACCCGCGCGTGGGCGAGTCTCCGCGTCCTTGACCGGCTGGAGCGACACCCTGCCCGGGCGCGCTGCACGCGACGGAAGTGAGCGCCGTCACGGTTTAGCACAGGAAAATCATCGGTGACCAAGCCATGTAGCGGGAAAATTTCCCGAGATGCCTCTTGATGGCGGAAACCGGGTATGCATACGGTGTCCTTACGCGAGGTTCTCCCGTGAAGGATGGGTCATGACGGAAATTCTTGTGCAGTCGGCTATGAAGGAACAGATTCCTTCGTCGACCAGGGTGATTGAGCACCCGGCCTGGCCGGTGCTCAAGGATGCCGTGGAGCGGATCCGGCCATGGCAGTCCAAGGACGGGTCGATCGACTTCGACGCCGAGGGTGCCCCGGCCGGGGAGGACGCCCGGGCGGCCGTACGGCGTGTCGTGGACGCGGTCGAGCAGCTCTCCCCGCTGCTCCCGCACGACAAGGCCTACCACGAGGCGCTCGTGCGCGACCTGGGCCGCTGGGTCGAGGGGGGCTTCGCGGTGCCGGACTTCCTGGACTCCCTGCTGGCCTTCCAGCCGGCCGCCGACCGCGCGGACGGCCTCCAGCACCTGGTCGTCTTCCCGATGTACACGCAGAACGGCAACCTCGACCGCAACCTGGAGGCGGTCGTGCTGCGCATGGTCTGGCCGGACTGGCTGGCCGAGCTGGAGCGCACCCGCTACGACAACCCGCTGTTCTGCGGCATCACCTTCGAGGACTTCACCTCCGGCTACGACACCAACTCGGCCGTCCTCTTCCCGGAGACCATCGCCGTACGCGAGGCGCCGGAACGTTTCTCCTGGGGTGGCATCTTCTGCGACCGCGAGGCCGCCCGCTTCCGCCGGGTCACCGACGCGGCCGTCGACCTCCTGGGCCTTCAGCTGCCCGAGGACATCGCCGCGATGGTCCACGACCAGAAGCGCTGCGAAGAGGCCTTCGTGCTCTGGGACATGGTCCACGACCGCACCCACAGCCACGGCGACCTGCCGTTCGACCCGTTCATGATCAAGCAGCGCCAGCCGTTCTGGATGTACGGCCTGGAGGAGCTGCGCTGCGACCTCACCGCCTTCAAGGAGGCCGTGAAGCTCCAGGCGGACGGCGTCCCGCAGGCCCGTGACGTGCAGTACGCGGTGCTCTTCGACCGGATGTTCCGCTTCCCCGTCACCGGCGACCGCATCCGCAACTACGACGGCCTCGGCGGCCAGCTGCTCTTCGCCTACCTGCACAAGCACGACGTCGTCCGCTGGACCGACAACAAGCTCTCCATCGACTGGGAGCGGGCCCCGCAGGTCACCAACCAGCTGTGCGCCGAGATCGAGAAGCTGTACAAGGACGGCATCGACCGCCCGAAGCTGGTGCACTGGTTCGCCGGATACGAGCTGGTCGCCACCTATCTGGCCCCGCACCCCGGTTCCAAGTGGGCCAAGGGCCCGGACGCCCTGGACCTCACCCAGCCGCCGCGCAAACTCGTGGACGACGTGCTTCCGGACGAGTTTCCGCTGAGCATGTTCTATGAAGCCCTGTCCAAGAAGCTGAAGAACGTGATCGCCTCCACCAAGGGCATCACGGCGGACGGCGCCTGGCGGACCGCCGCGTGAGCGACCGCGACCGGACCACTGTTCAAGCTGTTCGAGTTGTTCAAGAGGGGAAGAACGTGGGGAACAACGGGTCTCTCAAGGGAACGGTGATCGCGGTGGCGGGCGCGGGCGGACCCGCCGGGCACGCGACGCTGGTCCGGCTCGCCGAGGCCGGCGCCGTCGTCGTGGGCGCCGACAACAACCCCGAGCGCCTGGCGGAGGCCGTGGACGCGGCCCGCTACGCGAACGGCGGCGCCACGGTCACCGGCGAGACGGTCGACCTGCTCGACCTCGACTCGACCCGCGACTGGGCGGCGCGCATCGAGAAGGACCACGGCCGCGTCGACGGCCTGGTCCACCTCGTGGGCGGCTGGCGCGGCAGCGCGAACTTCGCCGAGACCGATCTCGCGGACTGGGACCTGCTGGAGAAGCTGCTGATCCGCACCGTCCAGCACACCTCCCTGGCCTTCTACGACGCCCTCCAGCGCAGCGAGCGCGGCCGCTACCTGCTGATCAGCGCCGCCGGCGCCTCGAAGCCCACGGCGGGCAACGCGGCGTACTCCGCGGCCAAGGCCGCCGCCGAGGCCTGGACGCTCGCCATGGCGGACGGTTTCCGCAAGGCCGGGGGTGAGGAGGGTCCGCGTTCGGCGGCTGCCATCCTGGTGGTGAAGGCGTTGGTGCACGACGCGATGCGCGCGGAACGCCCCAACGCGAAGTTCGCGGGCTTCACGGACGTCAGGGACCTCGCCGAGGCCGTCGAGGGCGTCTGGAGCAAGTCCGCCGCCGAAGTGAACGGAAACCGTCTGTGGCTGACCGAGAAGCCGTGAACCCACCCAAGACCGACGCGCGTCGCCACCACGACCCGCAGGTCCGCGGTTTCGCCAGTGACAACTACGCCGGAGCCCACCCCGAGGTGCTGGCCGCCCTGGCCCTGGCCAACGGCGGCCATCAGGTGGCGTACGGCGAGGACGAGTACACCGAGAACCTGCAGCGGATCGTCCGCGGCCACTTCGGATCCACGGCCGAGGCCTTCCCGGTCTTCAACGGCACCGGCGCGAACGTCGTCGCGCTCCAGGCGGTCACCGACCGCTGGGGCGCGGTGATCTGCGCCGAGAGCGCGCACATCAACGTCGACGAGGGCGGCGCCCCCGAGCGCATGGGCGGCCTGAAGCTGCTCACCGTACCCACGCCCGACGGCAAGCTCACCCCCGAACTGATCGACCGGCAGGCCTGGGGCTGGGAGGACGAGCACCGTGCGATGCCACAGGTCGTCTCGATCACCCAGAGCACGGAGCTGGGCACGCTCTACACGCCCGAGGAGATCCGGGCGATCTGCGAGCACGCCCACGCGCGCGGCATGAAGGTGCACCTGGACGGCTCCCGCATAGCCAACGCGGCCGCCTCGCTCGACGTGCCCATGCGGACGTTCACCAACGCGGTCGGCGTCGACATCCTCTCGCTCGGCGGGACGAAGAACGGCGCCGTCTTCGGCGAGGCCGTCGTCGTCATCAACCAGGACGCGGTGCGGCAGATGAAGCACCTGCGGAAGTTGTCGATGCAGCTCGCCTCCAAGATGCGCTTCGTGTCGGTCCAGTTGGAGGCGCTGCTGGCGAAGGACCTGTGGCTGCGCAACGCCCGGCACTCCAACGAGATGGCCCAGCGCCTCGCCGAAGGGGTGCGCGCGGTGCACGGCGTGGAGATCCTCTACCCGGTCCAGGCCAACGGCGTCTTCGCGAAGCTTCCGCACGACGTGAGCGAGCGGCTGCAGCAGCGGTTCCGGTTCTACTTCTGGGACGAGGGTGCCGGAGTGGTGCGCTGGATGTGCTCCTTCGACACCACGGAGGAGGATGTCGACACCTTCGTGGCGGCGCTCAAGGAGGAGATGGCGCGCTAGCCGCACCGTCGCTCGGCAGGTTGCATAGGTATGCGGTCACCTGAAAGTTGATTGACTCTCGGGTGATCGCATTCCTATGCTCTGCACCCATGGAGCTGATCCAGGACACCGCTGACCTCTCCGCCTACTTGGCTGACGACGAGGCCGTCGACCATCACCATCCCCTGGTGCGGGAAACGGCCGCCCGGCTGGCCGAAGGGGTGGCGGACTCGTATGCCTATGCACGCGCCGCCTTCGCGTTCGTCCGCGACACCATCCCGCACTCCGCCGACGTCGGCGACCCGCGCGTCACCTGGCGCGCCTCGGACGTCCTGGCACTGCGCACCGGCGTCTGCTACGCCAAGGCCCACGCCCTGGCCGCACTGCTGCGGGCCGAGGATATCCCGACCGCCCTGTGCTACCAGAGCCTGGCGCACGACGACGGCAGCGGTCACGCCGTGCACGGTCTGGTCGCCGTGCGCTTCCACGGTGCCTGGCACCGGCAGGATCCCCGCGGCAACAAACCGGGCGTGGACGCGCGGTTCTCCCTCGACGGCGAACGGCTGGCCTGGATTCCCGACCCCGCGGCCGGGGAGGCGGACTACCCGGTGCTGTACGCCGCACCGCATCCGCGCGTCCTCGACGCCCTGAAGGCCGCGCCGGACCGGCCGTCCCTGTGGAAGACACTCCCCGACGCACTCTGAGACCTGGCGGGTCCGACCCGGGAGCGACCAACTACTGGCCATCGCAAGGGCGTTGACAGGTGGATACCGACACGCGCCAAGGTGGCGTCAGGCGGGCTGCGGGGCGGGCGTTGCCGGAGCGGCCGCGACCTTGCGGGTCTCACGCATGATCAGCAGGCCGTTGACCACCATCAGCGTCGCGGTCAGGCAGTGGACGCCGAGCGCGGTGGCCACGGAGCCGTGGTGGGTCAGCACGGTGGCCATGTCGCCGTACGCGGCGAGGGCCTCCACCAGCAGCACCCAGCCCAGCGCCCGACGGTGGCCGGTCACCAGCAGGACGCCCAGGACCAGGGCCAGGACGACGTCGCGGATTCCCTTGACGACCAGGAAGCCGCCGCCGTCGCCGGACGGCCGGCTCGGCAGGCCGAAGCCCGGCGCCGTCGTCTCCGGGCTCAGGATGAATTCCGTCCCGAACCAGAGGATGAAGAGGATGAAGGCTGCGGCCAGGACGGTGTTGATCTTCTTCAGCGACATTGTTCTTCTCCTTGCGGGTCTTCGTCGGCTTGGGGGGCTTCGTGGAGCCCGGTGAGTCGTGTGCGCCACCGGCGCGGGGCCGGCCCGCGGGCTCAGGCGAGGGCGGCGACCAGCAGGGTGAAGGCGGCGATGATGACGGCGACGCGGACGTAGTGGTAGCGGTCCCAGCGGTGCAGCTGCTGCTTCCAGTCGGCGGGCCGGTTGCCGGGGGTCCAGGTCTTGTTCCGGTTGTTGATCGGGACGAGCAGCAGGATCGACATGACCACGCTGAGGATCAGCAGGCCGGCGGCGGTGACGACGAGTCCGGCGCCGTGGTGGTGCCATCCGGTGACGGCCCAGATCGCGCTGAGGGCGAGCGAGCCGATGTACCAGAACGGCATCAGGACGCCGAGCATCCGGCCGCCGTGGGCGTGGCCGAGCTGGCCGCTGTCCTCGGGGAGCGCGTCGAGGATCCGGTTCATGACGAAGGCGACGGAGAACTCCACCCCCACCATCAGACCGACGACCACGGTGGTGAACACCTCAAGTGCGTTGAGCATGACGACCCCTCCGTTGAACTAGCGTTGCTAGCTGATGAGGCAACGCTAGTACTACTGGCGCTCGATTGTCTAGCGATGCTAGGATCAGTTCATGTCGGTACAGGAACGCAAGCAGCGCGAACGGGCGGAGCGCGAGCGCCTCATCGTGGCGGCGGCCCGTGAACTCGCCGAGCAGCAGGGCTGGGACGCGGTCACCACCCGCCGGCTCGCCGAGCGCATCGAGTACAGCCAGCCCGTCCTCTACAGCCACTTCCGGGGCAAGCGCGAGATCATCGGCGCCGTCGCCCTGGAGGGCGCCGCCGAGATGGCCGTGGCGGTGCGGGCCGCGACCGCCGGCGCGGACGGCCCGCGCGAGCGGGTCGCCGCCCTGGCCCGTGCCTACCTCGACTTCGCCGAGCGCAACCCGGCGGTCTACGACGCCATCTTCCAGCTCGACGGCGGCCTGGCGTACGCGCAGGAGGACACCCCCGAGCCGCTGAAGGACGCCTTCGCCGCGCTGATGGAGAGTCTGGGCGAGGTCGCCGGGGACGGCATCGACCCGGGGCTGTTCACCGAGACGTTCTGGGCGTCCCTGCACGGGCTCGCCACCCTGACCCGGGCGGGCCGCCTGCTGCCCGAGGACGCCGAGCCGAGGGTGGAACTGCTCGTGGACCGGCTCGCCAAGGTCTGACACACCATCCAGGCGGGCGCGCCGCCGAGGCCCTCGGGCCCCGCATCCCGGACGGGCACCCGCCCCGGAAGCTGCGATGCCCATTGATCGCGACCCGATACGCGCCCTGACGCCGCGTCATTCGCCGGTGTCCTCGTCCAGGACGTCATGCTCCCGCTCCTCGGGCGGCAGGGCCCGCAGGTGGTCGACGGCGGCGTCGAGGTAGGTCGAGCGCGCCGCGTCGGTCGACCGGGTCGACGACCCGGAGCAGGGGCAGGGCCTCGGCGACGCGCCCGCACCCGGCGAACGCCTGCCCCAAGGGCGTGGTCCGCCCCTCGCGGCCGAACATCCGCAGCAGGTCGTACGCGCGGACCTGCCCGGTCACCAGTGAGCCGATGACCCGCAGCATGTCCGGCCGGCACGTGGCGAGCTTGGTCAGGTTGACCTCGTTGCGGGCCAGGTCCTCCAACGGCCCGTGGCCACCGGTCTCCACACCGGGCATCTCCGCCCGCCAGAACCGCTGGCCGCCCAGATCGCCCGAGCTTTGCCGAACCTCGGCAGAGCCGTTGCACGCTCTGCTGGACGGCGAGATCGGCCCTTGGCGCCAACGGCTGTTCCCTTGTTTCCCGGGGCCGCGTACGGCCCGCTGTACGGCGCCGTGGAGTCCCGGACGTGCCACGGTCGTTGGGCGCATGGTCGGTCTGCCCGACGACACGGCGGAGGTGGCGAGGGGGGCGCACCGGCGTGCGTGGCGGGGTCGGTGAGGCGGAACCCTCGTGGATGGCCGGGCGCGTCGCGGCCGTTGGGTCGCCCGGGGCGCCCGCGCCGCCACCGCACCCGGCCGGGCGTCGGCGTGCTGCGGCCGTACGGGGATACGTCCCGCTGGTTCCGCGCCATGGCGGTCAGGGCGCCGGCTCGCCCCGTCTCTGCTCCGGGCCGGCCATCCCGCCCCGGGTCGGGCCGGGACCGTGCGCCGTCGGGCGGCGTGCCCGGGCCGTGCGGCATCGGGCCGGTGTCCTCGGCCACGGACTTCGGGCGGCGGTCGTCGGTCGGACGTGGGTGGTCGGTGCGACTCGGTCACCTGTGCCGGGCCGGTGGGTTGTGGTCGTCCGTTCACCGGGCTGGTGGCCCTCGGTCGGGCGCGCGCGTTTACTGCGTCTCGGTCACCTGACCCGAGTCGGTCGGCCGTGGCCGTATGTTCCGTGAGGCAGTAGGCCTCGGTCGCGCGGCCTTGTGATTGGTGCGCGTGGCAGAACCGCCCCTCGCCGACGCCCCCCCCGCGTACCGGGGAAGCCGCGTTGGCGAAGTCTCCCGCAGAGGTCTCCGCCGAAGTCCCGCTCCGCAGAGCCCCTTCGGTCCGCGCCTCGTGCCTCAGTGCGCCTCGGCCGCGCGCAGTTGCTCCATCGTCGGGGCCGTGCCGCCCAGGTGGGAGGGGAGCCACCAGGAGTCCTCGGAGTCCTTGGGGCGGCCGGGGTAGGTGCGCTGGGCGGCGTCGAGCAGATCCTGGACGCGTTCGCGCAGGCGGCGTGTGATGGCGCCCGCGTACTGGTCGCGCGGGGCCTCGACCGACTCGCCCACGCGGATCGTGACGGGCAGATGGCTGCGCTTGAAGTTGCGCGGGTGCCCCTTCGTCCACAGTCGCTGCGTGCCCCAGACCGCCATCGGGACGAGCGGGACGCCCGCTTCCTGGGCCAGGCGCGCCGCGCCCGACTTGAAGCTCTTCAGCGTGAACGACTCCGAGATGGTGGCCTCCGGGAAGACCCCGATGACCTCGCCGGAGCGCAGCGAGTCCAGCGCGTGCGCGTAGGCCGCCTCGCCCTGCTTGCGGTCGACCGGGATGTGCTTCATGCCGCGCATGAGCGGACCGGAGACCTTGTGCCGGAAGACCGATTCCTTCGCCATGAAACGCACCAGGCGCTTCTGCGGCAGGGCGGCCAGGCCGTTGAAGACGAAGTCGAGGTAGCTGATGTGATTGCTCACCAGCACGGCGCCGCCCGAACGCGGGATGTTCTCCGAGCCCTGGCAGTCGATCTTCAGGTCCCAGACCTTGAACAACGTCTTCGCGAAACCGACGACGGGACGGTAGACCAGCTCTGCCATGTGCGGGGTGGACCCTTTCTGCTCTGCTCGGGAAAGGGGCTCCCGGCGGGAAAGTTACGCAGCCGTAGGTTTACGGCGTCTCGCAGATCGTGCCCGAAGAACGGACGGGTAGCCAGTCCTGGTGCCTTGCGGCGGCGAGATCCTCGTCACGTCGGCCTACATCCCACCTCGGATCTTTAAATCGGCTTTACGTGCGATGCGAACCTTCCGTCATGCAGGAGGAATCTTCACGGGCTGATCCGCGCTGTCACGGATGCCGACCACAAGTGTCGACCAGGAAGTGATGTCATGCGGTGCGGAGGAGACGGCGTGCGGTGCGGAGACGACGGCGTGCGGCTGGCGGCTGCCGAACTGGGCGCCGAACTGGGGGAGCGGGCCACCCTCGTCCAGTTCTCCAGCGCCTTCTGCGCGCCCTGCCGGGCCACCCGGCGCGTGCTCGGTGAGGTGGCCGCGCTGGTCCCCGGCGTGGCGCACGTCGAGATCGACGCCGAGGCCCACCTGGGTCTCGTACGCGAGTTGGAGATCCTCAGGACGCCCACCGTGCTCGTCCTCGACGCGGACGGCCGGGTGGTGCGCCGCGCCGCCGGACAGCCGCGCAAGGCCGACGTCATCGCGGCCCTCGGGGAGGCGGTGTGAGGGTGTCTCCACGGGCGGCGCACCATCTTCCGGCCACCGGAACGCACTTGACTGCGCGCGCCACCTATCGTCAGCCTGACCGTATGCCGATCGAACTCCTTCTCTTCGGGCGGGCCCACATCGACCTCGCCCGCACCGCGAGCGCGCGCTGTCCGGGCTGTTGAGCAGCTACGCATCGGCTCGTCCCCCTCGGCAGAAGGACCCTTCCATGACGGCCTCGCCCGAACTCGGCACCCCCCGGCTCGCCTCCCCCGACCTGCTCCGCTCGACGTTCCGCCGGCACGCCGCCGGTGTCGCGGTGATCACGGCGCGCGGCGCCACCGGCCCGGTCGGCTTCACCGCCACCTCCCTCACCTCGGTCTCCGCCGACCCTCCGCTGATCTCCTTCGGTATCGGCACGGGCGCCTCCAGCTGGCCCGCGATCGCCGAGACGGACCACGTCGGCGTGCACATACTCGGCGAGCACCAGGGCGAGCTGGCCGGCACCTTCGCCCGCAGCGGTGCCGACCGGTTCGGCGCGCCCACGGCCTGGCGCGAGGGCCCGGAAGGCGTACCGGTGCTCGACAGCGTGCTCGCCTGGCTGGTCTGCCGGATCGTCGGCCGTGTCCCGGCCGGTGATCACCGCATCGTGCTCGCCGAGGTCGTGCTGGGCGACCCCTCGGGCACCGGGCGCCCGCTCCTGTACCACCAGGGGCGCTTCAACGGTCTGCGGGATTGATCACGCCGCCGTCTTCTGCGGGCCGGTCGGATTCCGATTACGCTGCGTTGCGAAGGTCACAGTTCAAAGCGCTTGCTTAGCGGGCACGAACTGGGTGTACTGACGAGTAATATTTCGGTCGGAGCGCGCGGCTGCCCCGACCGGGATCGGCCGCTTGAGGCGCCTATGCTGCCTGCAAGAGGCAGCCCGGAAATGTCGATGCAGTAGGAGAGCCGGCGTGAGCTTGAGGATCGTTGTCACTGTGAAGTACGTGCCCGACGCCACTGGCGACCGGCACTTCGCCGATGACCTGACCGTCGACCGCGACGACGTGGACGGTCTGCTCTCCGAGCTGGACGAGTACGCGGTCGAGCAGGCCCTGAAGATCTCGGAGGACTCCGACGACGACGTCGAGGTCACCGTTCTCACGATCGGCCCGGAGGACGCCAAGGACGCGCTGCGCAAGGCCCTGTCGATGGGTGCCGACAAGGCCATCCACGTCGAGGACGACGACCTGCACGGCACCGACGCCATCGGCACCTCCCTGGTGCTGGCCAAGGCGATCGAGAAGGCCGGCTTCGACCTGGTCGTCTCCGGCATGGCCTCCACCGACGGCACCATGGGTGTCGTGCCGGCGCTGGTCGCCGAGCGTCTCGGTGTCCCGCAGGTCACCCTGCTCTCCGAGGTCTCCGTCGAGGACGGCATCGTGAAGGGCCGTCGTGACGGCGACGCGGCGAGCGAGCAGCTGGAGGCGTCCCTCCCGGCGGTCGTGTCCGTGACGGACCAGTCCGGCGAGGCGCGTTACCCGTCCTTCAAGGGCATCATGGCGGCGAAGAAGAAGCCGGTGGAGTCCTGGGACCTGTCGGACCTCGACATCGAGGCCGAAGAGGTGGGCCTGGAGGGCGCGTTCACCACGGTCGAGGCCGCGAACGAGCGCCCGGCGCGCACGGCCGGCACCATCGTCAAGGACGAGGGCGAGGGCGGCAAGCAGCTCGCTGAGTTCCTCGCGAGCCAGAAGTTCATCTAAGGGCTCGCCCCCGCTGACCGCCCCTCAACTTCGTTACGCAGGAGAGCAATCCCATGGCTGAAGTCCTCGTCTACGTCGACCACGTGGACGGTGCCGTCCGCAAGCCCACCCTGGAGCTGCTGACCCTGGCCCGCCGCCTCGGCGAGCCCGTCGCCGTCGCGCTGGGCAACGGCGCCGCCGACACCGCCGCCACCCTCGCCGAGCACGGCGCGGTGAAGGTACTCACCCACGACGCTTCCGAGTACGCCGACTACCTGGTCGTGCCGAAGGTCGACGCCCTCCAGGCCGCCCACGAGGCCGTGTCCCCGGCCGCGGTGCTGGTCCCGTCCTCCGCCGAGGGTAAGGAGATCGCCGCCCGTCTGGCACTGCGCATCGGATCCGGCATCATCACCGACGCCGTCGACCTGGAGGCCGGTGACGAGGGTCCGGTGGCCACCCAGTCGGTGTTCGCCGCGTCCTTCACCACCAAGTCCCGTGTCAGCAAGGGCACCCCGGTCATCACGGTCAAGCCGAACTCGGCCGCCGTGGAGGCCGCCCCGGCCGCCGGTGCGGTCGAGGCCCTCGCCGTGACCTTCTCGGAGAAGGCGACCGGCACGAAGGTCACCGCGCGCACGCCGCGTGAGTCGACGGGCCGTCCGGAGCTGACCGAGGCCGCGATCGTGGTCTCCGGCGGCCGTGGTGTCAACGGCGCCGAGAACTTCTCGATCATCGAGGCGCTCGCCGACTCCCTGGGTGCGGCCGTCGGTGCCTCGCGTGCCGCCGTCGACGCCGGCTGGTACCCGCACACCAACCAGGTCGGCCAGACCGGCAAGTCGGTCTCGCCGCAGCTGTACATCGCCAACGGCATCTCCGGCGCCATCCAGCACCGTGCCGGTATGCAGACCTCGAAGACCATCGTGGCCGTCAACAAGGACGCCGAGGCCCCGATCTTCGAGCTGGTCGACTACGGCGTCGTCGGCGACCTCTTCGACGTCGTCCCGCAGCTGACCGACGAGATCAAGGCCCGCAAGGGCTGAGTCAGGCCAGGCGCTGTCCGAGGCCCCGGTGACCGACGCGGTCACCGGGGCCTCGGTGCATCCTGAAGACGGCCCTCTCCCGTGGGCCGGCGTACGGACAGGGTGTTGACCACCGCGAACCGCCCGGATAACTTCATTCTGCGGATTATTGATTCCGTACAGCGGAAAATTGGAGGGTGTGGGATGGGTCAGCAGGAGAAGGTGGCGACGAGCCTCGCGGGCGCCGTGAGCGAGGAGATCAGCGCCTCCCTCGCACCGGTCGACGCGCAGCTGGAGCGCCTCTACCCCGGGGACCCCGGCACCCGGCAGCCCGTCCACACCGTCTACGTCCCCGGCGACGCCTTCGCCGCCGACACCGTCCGCTCCTGGGGCGAGCGGGCCCTCGCCGCCCTCGACGAACACGCCCCCGACGCCGCCTCCTTCGCGGCCGTCCTCGGCCTCGCGGACGAACTGGCCGAGCCGGTCTACACGCGCGTGCGCGCCAAGCTGGAGCGCGAACCCATCGAGGACCTGCGCGTCGACTTCGAGGACGGCTACGGCCCCCGCCCCGACGCCGAGGAGGACGCGACCGCGGCCCGCGCGGCCCGCCTGATCGCGGAGGCGTACGAGAACGGCACGGCGGCGCCGTACATGGGCATCCGCATGAAGTGCATGGAGGCCGCAGTCCGCGACCGGGGCATCCGCACCCTCGACGTCTTCCTCACCGGCCTGATCGAGGCGGGCGGCCTGCCCGAGGGCCTGGTCCTCACCCTGCCGAAGGTGACGTACCCCGAGCAGGTCGGCGCGTTCGTCCGGCTCCTGGAGGCCTTCGAGAAGGTGCACGGCCTCGACGCCGGGCGGCTCGGCTTCGAGATCCAGATCGAGACCAGCCAGTCCATCCTCGCCACCGACGGCACCGCGACGGTCGCCCGGATGATCCAGGCCGCCGAGGGCCGCGCCACCGGTCTGCACTACGGCACCTTCGACTACAGCGCCTGCCTCGGCGTCTCCGCCGCCTACCAGGCCAGCGACCACCCCGCCGCCGACCACGCCAAGGCGGTCATGCAGGTCGCCGCCGCGGGCACCGGCGTACGCGTCTGCGACGGCTCCACCAACGTCCTGCCCGTCGGCCCGACGGCCAAGGTCCACGACGCCTGGCGGCTGCACTACGGCCTCACCCGCCGCGCCCTGTCCCGCGCCTACTACCAGGGCTGGGACATGCACCCCGGCCACATCCCGACCCGCTACGCCGCCGTCTTCGCCTTCTACCGCGAGGGCTTCGAGCAGGCCGCCGGCCGCCTCGCCCGCTACGCGGGCCACGTCGGCGGCGACGTCATGGACGAGCCCGCCACCGCCAAGGCCCTCAGCGGCTACCTGCTGCGCGGCCTGGACTGCGGCGCCCTCGACATCGCCGAGGTCGCCCGCCTCACCGGCCTGACCCGCCTCGACCTGGAGGGCTTCGCCGCGCCCCGGCGCGGCGACCTGACCGCCTCCGCGCAGTAGACGTCGCGGACCGGTCACGACCCCCGGCCGGGGGAGTCGACCGCCGCCGCCCCGTACGCTGGACGCCACGCATCGACCGGGCGGACGCGACAGAGCAACGACTTCAGGAACGGGGCGGCGGTGTCTTCGGGGGAGCAGGGACCGGAGCGGTACGGGCACACGGACGGAGCCGGCCGGCTGCTGGCCGGGCGCTATCGCGTGAGCGCACGGCTCGGGCGCGGTGGCATGGGCGTGGTCTGGCGGGCGGTGGACGAGGTCCTCGGCCGCGAGGTCGCCGTCAAGGAGCTGCGCACGTACACGGACGCGGCCGGACCGGAACTGTCCGAACTGCGGCTGCGCATGCAGCGCGAGGCCCGGGCCGCCGCCCGGGTCCGCCACCCCGGTGTCGTCGCCGTGCACGACGTGGCCGAGGTGGACGGGCGCCCGCTGATCGTCATGGAACTGATCGAGGGTCCCTCCCTGGACGACGTCCTGCGCGAGCGCGGCACCCTCGACCCGTACGAGGCGGCACGCATCGGCGCCGCCGTGACGGACGCCCTGGCCGCCGCCCACCGCGCCGGCGTCCTGCACCGCGACGTCAAACCCGGCAACATCCTCCTCGACCGCTGCGGCCGCGTCGTCCTCACCGACTTCGGCATCGCCACCATGGACGACCCCGGCGACGGCTCGGCCACCCGCCTCACCCGCAGTGGCGAACTCGTCGGCTCCCTCGACTACCTGGCCCCCGAGCGCGCCCAGGGCGCCGAGCCCGGCCCGGCGTCCGACGTCTGGGCCCTGGGCGCCACGCTGTTCGCGGCCGTCGAGGGCGCCTCCCCGTTCCGCCGCACCTCCACCTACTCCACGCTCGCCGCGATCGTCACCGAACCGCTGCCCGAGCCCCGCCGGGCCGGACCGCTGGCACCGGTCCTGCGGCGCCTGCTCGACAAGCGCCCGGACGCCCGGCCGGACGCCGCGGAGGCCTGCGAGGCGCTGCGCGAGGTGACCGGCACACGGACGCCGGACACGCCGACCGCCATCCTGCGCGCGACACCGCCGGGCGCGCCCGAGCGCACGGAACCCACCACACCGGCCGCGCCGCCGGGATTCGGCCCGGTGATGCCGCAGGGCCCGGCCGGACAGCCCGCCCACAACCCCGTGCCCCCGGCCGGTGCGCCGACGAGTCCGGTGCCCGCCCACACCCAGGGCTCCACCGGACCGACTCCCGCCTTCGCACCCGGCACCCCCACCGGGCCCATGAACACCCCGCCGGGCACACCCCGTCGCAGAGGCCGCGCCCTGCTCGCCGCCGCTGCGGTCGCCGTCGTGCTCGCCGCGGCCGGGATCACCGTCGCCACGCTGCGCGACACGGGCTCGTCGAAGGCGGCGCCCGCGCCCGCCGCCTCGCGCTCCGCGAGCGCCACCACCCAAAGGGCCGGCACCGAGTGGTCAGCCCGGCCCGGGCACACCCGCCCGAACGGCAGCAAGAGCGCCGAACCCAGCCCGACGCCGAGCGGCCCGGACACCACCGGGCCGACCTCGCGCGCCTCCGCCTCCGCCACGGCCGCACCGCCGGGCAAACCGTCCCACAGCCCGGCCCCGACCGGCGGTCCGGGCCACACTTCCGGTCCGACGGCAGCGTGCCGGTCCACCGGCGGCGGCAAGTACACCTGCGGCGTGTGGCGCACGGCCACGTCCTACACGGCCTCCGGCGCCGCGGCCGGGACCCTGAACGCGGGCACCGACTACTTCTACTGCCAGGCGAACCTGGGCCGCCGGGAGACCTACGGCCGCTGGACGAACGTGTGGTGGGCGAAGACCGACGACGACAGCGGCAACACCGGCGTCTACGTCAGCGACGTCTACCTGGAGGGCGGGAACAACGACGCCCCGGTGCCCGGCCTCCCGACCTGCTGACCGCGGCGTACGGCGCCGGGCCGGCCGGCTGATGTGGGTGCTCCGGTCCCGCGCGGCTCAGTCCGCCGGCGGCAGTTCGCCCGAGCCGCGCGTGATCAGCCGGGTGGGCAGCTCGATGCGCTCCGGGGCGACGAGCCCACCGTCCAGCTGGCGGAACAGACGCTCGGCCGCCGTACGGCCGAGGGCGGCCGCGTCCTGGGCGACGACCGTGACGCCCGGCTGGAGCAGATCGGCCAGCTCGAAGTCGTCGAAGCCCACCAGGGCGACCCGGCGGGAGTGCTCGGCAAGGACCCGGATCACGGTGACCGTCACCCGGTTGTTGCCCGTGAAGATCGCGGTGACGGGCGCGGGCCCGGCGAGCATCTCCTCCGCCGCCCGGCGCACCCGCTCCGGATCGGTCTGTCCGAGGGACATCCAGGCGTCCTCGACCGGTATCCCCGCGTCCTCCATGGCCGCCCGGTAGCCGCGCAGCCGCTCGGCGGCCGTGTGGATGCGGGGCATGTCGCCGATGAACCCGATCCTGCGGTGGCCGTGCGCGATCAGATGCGCGACACCGTCCCGGGCGCCGCCGAAGTTGTCGGACAGGACCACGTCCGCGTCGATCCGCCCGGCCGGCCGGTCCACGAACACGGTCGCCACCCCAGCCCGGATCTCCGGCTCCAGATAGCGGTGGTCGTCCCCGGCCGGAATCACCACCAGCCCGTCCACCCGGCGCGCGCACAGCGCCAGCGCCAGCTCCTGCTCGCGCTCCGGGTCCTCGGCGCTGGAGCCGTTGATGAGCAGGGCGCCATGGGCCCGGGCCACCTCCTCGACGGCGCGGCTGAGCGGGCCGTAGAAGGGGTCGGCGAGGTCCTCCAGCACCAGGCCGATGCTCGCCGTACGGCCCTTGCGCAGCACGCGGGCGCTGTCGTTGCGGCGAAAGCCCAGCGCTTCGATGGCCTCCTGCACCCGCCGCTCGGTGTCCGGCGTGACCCCGGGCTCGCCGTTGACCACCCGGGAGACCGTCTTCAGCCCGACACCGGCCCGCGCCGCCACGTCCTTCATCGTCGGGCGGTTGCCGTAGCGGGTGCCGGGCAGGCGGTCTGTGGGGCGGGTGGTGTCGGGCACGATGCGGGGTCCTGTCCTGTCGTCCGTCTCGTCCGCGCGGTCGGTGCGGGTGCGCCGTGTCCCGAGGGGGCTGCGCCGATCCGGCGTTTGTATGAGGATGTGGCGTCGAGCATAGAGCCTGGACAACGTTGTCAGGTGCGCGAGACACTGTCCACCGCTGTCTGTCGGCCTGCGCCCCCACCGCTTGACCGGCCCTGCTCTGTATGGTTATCAAGCTTCGACGGGGAGATCTGACTCTCATGCACACCGACCTTGTGGCGGCCCTGGACATCGGTGGCACCAAGATCGCCGGCGCGCTGGTGGACGGTGACGGCCGCATCCTGGAGCGCGCGCAGCGCGCCACGCCCGCCCAGCAGGACGGCGAAACGGTCATGCGGGCCGTCGAGGTGGTGCTCGGCGAGCTCGCCGGGTCACCGCTGTGGGACCGCGCCGGCCTCCTCGGCATCGGCAGCGCCGGCCCGGTGGACGCCTCTGCGGGCACCGTCAGCCCGGTCAACGTGCCCGGCTGGCGGGACTTCCCGCTGGTGGAGCGAGTCCGCGTGGCCACCGGGGGCCTGCCGGTCGAGCTGATCGGGGACGGCGTCGCGATCACCGCAGCCGAGCACTGGCAGGGCGCCGCGCGCGGCCACGACAACGCGCTGTGCATGGTGGTCTCGACGGGTGTCGGCGGCGGCCTGGTCCTGAACGGACAGCTGCACCCCGGCCCGACCGGCAACGCCGGGCACATCGGCCACATCAGCGTCGACCTCGACGGCGACGCGTGTCCGTGCGGTTCGCGGGGCTGCGTGGAACGCATCGCCAGCGGGCCCAACATCGCCCGCCGCGCCCTGGAGCAGGGCTGGCTGCCGGGCCCCGACGGCGACACCTCGGCCGCCGCGGTGGCCGCCGCCGCCCGCGCGGGCGACCCGGTCGCCGCGGCCTCCTTCGAGCGGGCCGCCCAGGCGCTGGCCGCCGGCATCGCGGCCACCGCGACCCTGGTCGAGATCGACATCGCGGTGATCGGCGGCGGCGTCGGCAAGGCGGGCGACATCCTGCTCACGCCGCTGCGCAAGGCGCTCACCGAGTACGCGACCCTGTCGTTCGTGCAGCGGCTGACGGTCGTCCCCGCCCAGATGGGCACCGACGCGGGGCTGGTGGGGGCCGCCGCGGCGGCGCTGGCGCGGCGGCCGGACGCGGCGGGGGTCTGAGCCGGGACGGGGCGCACACCACGGTGCCCCCGCCGGCCCGCGGCCGCGTGCCGGTCGCCGCGCCCGGCGGATGGGCGCCGTCAGCAGGTCAGCGCGGCGTCCGCCCAGTCCGCGTGGTCGGAGTCGTTGCCGTCGCCGCCGTCGGTGACGACGAGGCGGACCACCTGGGCGCCGGTGACGTCGGCGGTGAGGGGCTGGGCGGGCATCGCGTTGGTCAGGACGCCCGTGGCGGCGACCTTCGTGCCGTCCGCCCAGATCTCGAAGGCGACGGTGCCCTTCAGGCCCTTCTCGTCGTCCACACCGACGTCCGCGCGGACCGTCGTACAGGACCGGCCGGTGTAGAAGGAGATGTCGCTCGGCGCGTGCGCCCCGAGCCCCTTGGCGTACACGGTGCCGCCGATGGTGATCGGGTGCCCGTCGCCCGCGGCGCTCTCCCCGTTGCTGGTGTCGCGTTCCACCGGCCCCCAGCCGTTGGTCGCCGACAGCCAGGGCAGATCGCTGAGGTACGACGTCCCGGCGGGCGGCCGTACCACCACGGACGCGCTGAGCGGAAGGGCGCTGGTGACCTGTTCGCCGGACGGTGAGCGGTAACGGGCCCGGAGCGTCAGGTCGTAGGCCCCGGCCGGGGTTCCGGCCGGGGCGGTCACGCGCCAGCCGGTGCGCAGGGTCCGGCCGGTGGGGAGGGCGCCGGCCGTGGTCGCCGAGGTCGGCCGCACGGTCCAGCCCGCCGGTCCGGTGAGCGACACGGAAAGCCGGCGTGCGGGTGTACGGCCGAGGTCGGTGACCGTGCCGGTCAGTGTGACCGGGGTGGCCGCCTCCAGCAACGGGCTGCCGTCCAGGCCGAGTTCGACCGCCGGCGGGTGGGTCGCCCAGCGCGGGTCGGCGGAAACGCGCAGCAGCACCGTGCCGTGGGCCGGTACGGTCGCGGCGAGGGTGCCGGCGGTGTTGTCGTCGCGGTGCTGCCACAGGTCCCGCACGGTGTAGGCGGGGGCGGCGGGCAGGCCGACGGCGCGCGCGGTGGTGGCGACCCGCTGGGCGGTGCCGGACTCGTTGAAGAGGGCGACCGTCCGGCTGCCGTCCTTCATCTCCTTGGCGATGGCCCAGCGCCCGCCCGCGGAGGAGACCACCGTCCCCTGCTTGCCGAGCGGGTCCTGGTCGACGGCGATGACGTCCTTGTTGTCCAGGATGTCGAAGGTCGCCGGGGTGGCCTTGCGCAGATCGGTGCCGATCAGCAGAGGTGCGACCATGATCGACCAGAGCGAGAAGTGCGAGCGGTACTCGGTCTCCGTCATGCCGCCGTTGCCGACCTCCAGCATGTCGGGGTCGTTCCAGTGCCCGGGGCCGGCGTAGGGCGCGAGCGGCAGGTTCTGCTTGAGGATCGAGACCATCGAGCCCCAGTCGTCGCTGATGTCACCGGTGGTCCGCCAGAGGTGACCGACGTCCGCGGCCCATTCCCACGGCTTGTTCTCGCCCCATTCGCAGATGCTGTACACGATGGGCCGCCCGGTCGCTCTCAGCGCGTCCCGCATCGTCCGGTAGCGCAACCGGGCGTCGACGCCGAGGTTGTTGCAGTTGTCGTACTTCAAGTAGTCCACGCCCCAGCCGGCGAACTGCCGCGCGTCGCTGTACTCGTGGCCGAGCGCGCCCGGGAAGCCCGCGCTGTTGCAGGTCTTGATGCCGGCGCTGGTGTAGATGCCGAGTTTGAGGCCCTTGGAATGGACGTAGTCGGCGACGGGCTTGATGCCGTTCGGGAAGCGGGCCGGGTCGGGCACCAGCTTGCCGTTCGCGTCGCGGTTCGGCAGGGCCCAGCAGTCGTCCAGGTTGACGTACCTGTAGCCCGCGTCCTTCAGGCCCTTGGCCACGAAGAGGTCCGCGATGCCCTTGACCATCGTCTCGTTGAAGTCGGCCCGGCAGTGCGTGGAGTTCCAGTTGTTGAAGCCCATCGGCGGGGTGAGGGCGAGCCCGTCGGCCAGGGCGGGGACGGCGGGGGCCTGCGCGGGGGCCGTGGTGACGGGGGCGCGGGCGGCCGGGGTGGCGACGGCGGGGGTGGCGAGGCCCGCCGTGCACAGCAGCCCGGCGCCGAGGGCCCCGAGCAGTCTTCGGCGGGCGGTGCGGGTCGTGCGGGTGTGAGGGTGACGCATCGTGGACGTTCCTCCGACTCGCGAACGGTGGCTGACGACCGGGCGACGCCTTGGTGTCAGCGAGGCTCAGTCGTGCGCGTTTACGGTAGGACCTGTCGGAGTCTGTTGGAAGAGGTAGGGCTGGACTGTTCGATATCCCGTCAAAAGCCTTGACAGCTGGGCTGTTTCACCCTGTGGGCCCGCTGAGTGTTCGGATGTGTTGGGTTCGCTCGGCTCATGCGCCGTCGCCGACGCGGCCCCAGCCCGGCAGCGGAGGCTGGGGCCAGGCGGGCGGCCGGGGCAGGAGATGCGCCGGTACGTCAGGGACCAGGGCGTCGGCGGGCAGCCGTCCGGTGAGCCAGCCGAGGATCCGGTGTCCGGCCCCCGTGACCGAGGGGCCCTGCGGCGCCAGGGTCCAGCGCCGGCCCAGGTCCACGGCCTCCACGGAGGCGAGTGCGAAGCCCTGCGCCCGCAGGGTGCCGAGCGTGTCGTCCAGCGCCCAGGAGACATAAGCGCCGGGCCACTGCGCGGTGCCGTGACCGGTGCCGAGGTCCAGGTGGTGGGTCTCCAATTCCCGCAGGCAGCGCAGCAGCAGATACCAGGCCGGGTGCCGCCAGCCGGCCAGCGCGGGAACCAGGCGGTCCCAGGCGGGGGCGGGCATCGCGCGCGCCTGCGCCGTGAACCGGTCGAGGCTCTCCCGCAGCAGGGCCGTGAGCCGGCCGGCGGGCAGGGCCGCGTCCCGCTCCAGCGCGGCGGCCAGTGACGCCCGGTCCGCGCGGGGGCCCGGCTCGCGGCCGGTGCACGCGAGCCCGAGCAGCCAGACGTAGGCGTCGGCGCTGTGGGCGACATGGGCGAGCACATGGCCGCGCGTCCACCCGGGCAGCTCGGCCGGGGCACGCAGTGCGGCGTCGGACAGCGCTCCGGCGGACCGTACGAGCCGGTCGGCCGAGCGCGCCACGAGGTCGACGGGATCGCCGCCGGGGCCGACGGCCGGGAAACCGCACACCTGCACGCGCATGCGACCTCGATCCGTCCGGCGGTGGGGCGTTGAAGAAGGTGATCGTCGACGCCCTGGCCCCGGAGGATATCCGGCGCATGATCGGCGGAGCCACGGAATTTTCCCGCCAGGGCGCCCGTACGGCCGGGGTGCCCGCGCGCCGGACGGCGATCGGCCTGATGAGCGGAAGGCGCGCGGTCCGCGTGACCCCCGGCCGCCTTTCCAGTTGGTCAGCGCATGAAGAAGCGCAGCATCCTCGCCCTCGCCACCCTGGCCACCGGATTCGTCGTGGCCGCCGTCACCCCGTCCCACGCGGCGGACAACGGTCCGCTCGACGAGCTCGGTGTCCAGGACACCGTCCACTCGACCGGTGACCTCGTCGACCAGGACGGTCTCGCGCCCGCCGGCCGGCAGTCCGGCGCCCAGGCCTTCGACCACGCCTTCGATCGGGCCTTCCCGCAGGACTTCGGGCAGAACTAGGGGTGTCGTTTTGGTAAAGCCCGGGTTTTCCCGTAATCACCCCCCGGGTTCGGGGCTATACGCGCGCATGACGGGGTTTACCCCGCCTGGGGCCCCCGCCAACAAGTGGGGGGGCCCAAAACCGGGCG
>NZ_JBVHMR010000034.1:0-76532 GCF_055558375.1 Streptomyces sp. NPDC025793
CGTCGACATCGAGGATGAGGCCTACACACCCGGCACCGCGAGCATCGACCGGCGCGTCCCCAGCACCCCGGCAACGTTCGTGGTCAACGCACTAGCCGCAATACGCGCGACACGACGGTGCAATCCGTCCGCGCATGGAGACGAACGCCGGAGCGATTCCCCAACGCATACCTTTCCGCCGGCCCTCGAACGACGAATTCCCGCGGCAAGGTTTGCGGAGCCTTCGAATTCAGGCGGGGTGGAGGTGGCCTCGGGCCCGGCGGGTGATGACGCAGCGTGTGCGCAGGCGTTGGTTGGTGGGGTTGGGCAAGCCGTGGGCGGCTCGCGCGGCGAGCTCCCGGTTCGGTGCCGGTCGGTGGCGCGGGAGCGTGCGAGCAGGTCACGCAGCTTCTCCTTGGCGATCCACGCGGTCAGCAGCGTCGTGCCGATGTCGCCGGTGCCGATGAGCTGGTTCCACATCGTGCTGAACTGGGTGTCGGTGGGTTCGCGGTTGTGCAGCAGGCGGCGCCGGGCCTTCCATTCCGGGTCGCCGGCCCGGCCGCGCAGGATGGAGATGGCGCGGCGGCGCACCAGGTCGAGCCTCCTGTTCGCCGGCTGGACGACGTGGAAGTGGTCGACCACCACGGTGGCGTGGGGCAGTCCGGTACGCACGGCGGCCCGGTAGCCGGGGGACATGTCGATGGCGACGTAAGCCCTGTGCTCACGCCAGGGCTCGGGGGTGGTTGCCGGCCAGGCCAGCACATCGCTGGTGGCGCGGCCTTCGACCTGGCCCAGCAGGGCCTGGATCCCGGTGGCGTCCACGAAGCCGGTGTGCCGGCGGTGCACCGGCCGGGGCCTGGCGAACCTGCTCGGGCGATGTCACCGGTGTCGCCGTCCGCCACGAGGCCGGGGGTGTGGGTGTAGGTGTCCCAGATATACAGAGCGCGGCCGTCCTCCCGGGTCGCGCCCTCGACCGGGTACGAGGCGGTCACGGCGCCGAAGACGAAGCCAGGCGGGAAACACGGGGAAGGTCACTCATGCGTGGGCTCAGCTCTGCCGGTGGACGCGGGTCATTTGACGGAGCCGCCGGTGATGCCGGCGGCGATGTACTTCTGGGCGACGACGAGGAGGATCGCCGCCGGTACCGCGGAGAGGACGGACGCTGCCATCACCGAGCCCCAGTCCCCGACGTGCGCGCCGATGTACTGGTAGATGCCCAGCGTGACCGGCTTGACGTCGTCGGTCGTGTTCAGGGTCAGCGCGAACATGAAGTCACTCCACGCGAACAGGAAGGCGAACAGCCCTGCGGTGATCAGTGAGTTGCGGCTCATGGGAACCACCACCCGCAGGAACGTCCGCACCGGGCCGGCACCGTCCAGCTGTGCCGCCTCGATCACCTCGCCGGGGATCGAGACCATGAAGGACCGCATCAGCACGATGGAGAACGGAATGCCGAGCGAGGCGTCCGCGAGCATCAGGCCGAAGTACGAGTTGACCAGTCCCAGGTCGACGTAGGAGGTGTACAGCGCGTTCGCGATGACGATGCCCGGGACCATCTGCGTGATCAGGGTGCCGAACACGAGGGTCCGTGTGCCCCGCAGCCCGAACCGGGCCAGCCCGTATGCCGCCGGGGCGGCGATCGTCAGGCAGATGACGACGGCGCCGAGCGCGACTACCAGCGACGTCAGCAGGTGACCGCCCTGATCACCGAGGGCCTTGGAGAAGCCAGACAGGTCGAGGCTGCCCGGCACCGGGTCCACCTCCAGCAGACCCGACCCCGGCTGGAGCGCGGTGTTGAGCATCCAGTACAGCGGGAAGAGCATCACGCACAGGATGAGCACGCCGGTGACGGTGGAACCCCAGCGGCGCTTGGCTGTCGTGGGCGGGTGTGGGGCCATGGACGTCACTTCCCCTCGGTGCGGTTGGCCCGCAGGTAGAACACCGCGAAGACCGCGGAGACAAGGATGAGTACGTTGCCGACGACCGCGCCCGCGCCGAAGTCCAGTTGCACGAAGGAGTTCTGGTACGTCAGCGTGCCCAGGGTCTGGGTGGCGTCGGCCGGGCCACCGTCGGTGAGGGCCAGGATCAGGTCGAGGATCTTCACCGTCGACATGAATCCGAGCACCAGGACGACCGTGATCACCGGCCGGAGCATCGGCAGGGTGACGGAGCGGAAGGTCCGCCAGGCGGAGGCTCCGTCCAGGGAGGCCGCCTCGTACAACTCCCGGGGTATCTCCTGGAGACCGCCGTAGAGGATGACCATGTTGAACGGGATGCCGATCCAGATGTTGACCAGGATCACCGACAGCAGGGCCATGCCGGGGCTGGTCAGCCACGGGGGGTGGCCGCCCGCTCCGAGTGTGTCCAGGAACGAGTTCAGCACACCCGTGTCCTCGTCGAGGATCCGCCGCCACACGATGCCCGACACCACCATGGGTACCAGCCACGGGAGGAGCACGAGTGATCGCAGGACTCCGCCGAGGGGGAACCTCCGGTTGAAGAACACCGCGAGGGCGAGGCCGATGCAGAACTGGCCGACCAGTGATCCGGCGGTGAACACGAACGTGTGCCACAGCGCCTTGGCGAACAGGGCGTCCCGGAAGACCTTCGACCAGTTGTCGACGCCGTTGAACGGCGCCCTGCCGGTGAAGAAGGTCTTCGGCGTGTAGTGCTGGAAGCTCATCACGACGTTGCGGACGAGCGGGTAGCCGAAGAACAGCAGCATGAAAACGACGGCGGGCGCGACGAACCCCCACTGCGCGAGGCGGCGCCGCAGACGGAGCCGTCGGGGATCGGGGGTGCCGGTGGCCTGCCGGGTCGTGGAGCGGACCGGGACGGTGGCGGTGGACATGGTCATGGGCACTTACCTCAGTTCCCGCTCGTGGCCCGGTGCTGGGCGCGCGTCAGGGCGGCCATGCTCGACTCGCCGGTCAGAGCCGACTGGAAGGCGCTCTGGAGGGCGAGCGACACGCTCGACCATCCGGCGCCCAGCTCTGCGGTCCGGGAGCGGGCGGTGGCCACCTGGCCGGCGAGGGCGTCCAGTTCGGGCACGCGCTTGCGCCACACCGCGGCGGCCTTCTCGTCGGCCGGGACCATCCAGCTGCTGAGCGCGTAGGTCAGCTGCTCCTTCTCGCCGGCCAGACAGCCGATGATCCGGGCGGCCTCCTTCTCGCGGGCCCGGTCCCCGGTGTTCGGCACCGTGAGGACCGCACCGCCGAGCGGGCCCACCGACTTGTCGCCGGGCTTCGGCACGGGGATCCGCGCGATGCCCCAGTGCAGCGACTTCTTGGTGTCCAGCGTCTCGACCTGCCACGGGCCGTTGATCATCATCGCCGCGTTGCCCGCCATGAACTGGTCGTTGACGTCCGCCTGCGTCCAGCTGACCGTCGACTTCGACAGCGAGGCGTCCTTCAGCAGGGCCTTCCAGAAGTCCAGGGCCTCGACGACTCGCGGTCCATCGAGCCGCCTCTCGTCACCCCCGTTGGACCACATGAACGGCGTGAACTGGAAGACGCCGTCTTCGGCACCGCCCGCGCTCAGCGCCAGGCCGTACCGCCTGCCGTGGGTGAGCTTCTTGGCGGTCTCGCGCAGTTCGGCCCAGGTGGCCGGGACCTTCAGGCCCGCCTTGGCGAGGACGTCCTTGTCGTAGAACAGCGCGAGCGTGTTCACCGAGCGGGCCGCGCCGTAGTAGGTCCCCCTGTAGGAGCCGAAGTCGACGATGCCCTGGGGGATGTCGTCGGTGCCCAAGCCCAGCGTTCTGAGGTCGATCAGCCCGCCGGCCTCGGCGAACGTCGGCATCTCGGAGGCGTCGAACTGCACGATGTCGGGCAGCGACTCCGAGGACGCCATGCGCAGCGCCTTGGTCATGACCTGCGCGGCAGGGACGCTCTGCTGCTCGATGGTGACGCCGAGCCGCTTGCCGCAGCGGGCCATCGCCTGCGCGTCCCAGCGGTGGTAGGAGTCGTCGGTCGAGGAGTTCAACACGGTGTACACGGCACTGTCGCGCTGCTGGCCGCAACCACCCAGGGCCGCCCCGGCGAGCAGGACGGCCACGGTGGCGAGCGGCACCGCGGCCCTGCGGGGGCGTCGGCTGCCTGCGGCAGACGGAGCGGGTTCTGCGGCGGGTAAGTTGAAGCGCTTCGACATACTGCGGTCCTAGCTGTCATATCGCCCGGCACGTCATCGGGAAGATTTGTTTGTTGGGATGACTAATACGTCAATCGCCGATACCGCGCCACCCTCTGGACGTGTCCACCCGAACACGCTGGAAGTTCAACTGGACTGGGGAGGTGAAATAACAGCAGATCAGAGGATGTCTACGCGCCATGACAACGACCACGGCAGCCCACGCCCCGCAAATCAACCCGCTCCCCCGAGGACCCCATGACGTTCACCAACGGGTTCCGACGCATCCGTGGTGGCGTTCAGGTGGCGTGCGCCATCGAGACGCGTGGGGTGCACGGTAATCGAATCGCTTCACCGCCTATGTCACGGTGCAGAAGGTGTACGCGGAGGGACGCGCTAGACGCGCGCGTCCCAGCGTCGACCGAGGGCGTGCGTGACGGCAGTCCCGTCACGTCATGAGACCTGTGCGTACTCGTGGTCAGGGAGGCGAGATCCTCCGGTCGAAGCCGGAACGGAACCGTGATGACGAGGTGTCCGTTGAGGAGGGAGCGGACGCTGCGGTGGTTTCCCCTGCGGCGGCAGAGCCGGCGGTTCGACAACCTCGATGGACAACTCCTTGCTCCATGACTGCGTGTTCAGGCTGTTCGCCGTCCTGGCGGACAGGGGCGTGGGGCCGGAAGAGTCTGACCGGGCGGCCATGGTCAGGGCCTGGTGCGGGCTCTGGTGGTTGTAGGCGTGCACTCAGCCGTCGGTCGCTTCCCTGGCTGCGGCCAGTGACTCGAACGGCACCACGTGATCGAGGAACTGCTCCCGCAGGGTGCGACGGAAACACTCGATCCTGCCGATGGTGGGGGGGCGAGCGGGGTTTGGTCAGCCGCTGCGTGATGCCGTGCTCCCGGCAGATGCGCTCGAACAGCACCTCGACGGGCTGAGGTCGGGTAGGACGGCCGGTGAACTGCTTGCCATTTGTCCGTCAGCGCCTCTAAGGGCACGCTGTAGCGGCGCATCGCGGCGGTGAAGGCCGGAGCACACCGCGCGGGCGCTGGGCACAGCCACGACGGAGGCGAACCCGACGCACCGGCAGTGGTCGTCGATGCCGGCGACCATGGTTTGGCCGAGACGGCCCCTGCCGTGGCCGCCGCGGCCGGCCCTGCCCGCGTGGACGGCCTCCCTGCTCAGTTCCGGCCAGTCATCGCGGACATCAGTGGCGAGGGCATAGCCCTGTTCTGGGCGCCGGCCCCAGGACGGGAGTCGGGGGACCGGTTCGTGCCGTTGGACGGGGCCCGTTCGGCCCGGAGGACAGCCGATCGTGCGCCGTACCCTGCAAGGGCGGCGGGGACGGGCTGGAAGAAGGTCTGGCCGCCGTTGGTGCAGTCGCCGCTGCCGCCGGAGGTGGGGCCGAGGGCGCTGTCGCCGTCGAAGAGGGCGCCGCCGCTGTCGCCGGGCTCGGCGCAGACGTCGGTCTGGATCAGTCCGCTGACCGTGCCTTCCCGGTAGTTGATGCCGGCGTTCAGCGCGGTGACGGTGCCGTCGTGGACCTGGGTGGTGCTGCCGCTGCGCTGCACCATCCAGTGCACCGGCCTGGAGGACGGGACCAGCGGCAGCCCCTGGCTCGCCGACTACGACTCCAAGTGCCACACCGGCACGGTCATCCGGGTCTTGGGCGGCCACGAGAGCGGCGGCGACCAGGACGACGTCTCCTACGCCTCGTACTTCGACGATGACATCGCCCAGCTCTACCAGCGCACCCAGAACGCGGACTGAACCCGTCTCATCCGCACCCGCTCACGCCGAAGGGCCGTGACCGCGAAGCGTGCCGGGGAGGGGTCAGGGCTTGTGTCCAGTTGTGATCAAGCCGGGGCGCGACACCTTGTGTCTTCAACTCCAGAAGCCAGGAAACGATCCGCGCCGCGCATCTTGTCAAACATTGAACGGACTCCTAGAGTCCGGCGTTGAAGGGAGTGTGGGACCGCTCCCCCGCCTCATGTCATCCGAGCAATGGAACCGCGATGTCATCTGCACTTCTCAGGCCGGGACGCCTGATGGTTGCCGCCCTGGCGGCGCTGTCCCTGCTTCTCCTGGGACAGCCGCAAGCCCACGCGGCGTCCTGGGGAGCCCCTCAGACCATCAACTCGTGGAACACCATCAACGGACGGTGGACCGCCAACAACGAGTTGGAGACCTACACTCCCGATTGCGTCTGGTACGAGGGCAGCACCCTCGTCATCAAGACCTACAAATCGGGCAGCACATACTACTCCGGCCGCGTGGAGTCCAAAGCCCTCTACGGCTACGGGACTTACAGCTTCACCGCGAACATGCCCAACGGCCAGGGCCTCCTGCCTGCGGTATGGGCGGCCTACCTGAATCCGTGGCTGCCCGAGTTCGACGCCGCCGAGATCGTCGGCCAGAACCCGAACTCCGTCTACCAGACCTCCCACGACTCCAACAACGCCCAGACCCAGTTCTCGAAGACGAATTCTGCGGGCTGGACCAACGCGTACCACACGTACTCGTTCACCTGGTGGCCCGATCACATCGACTTCGCCGTGGACGGCACCATCACCGGCACCAAGTGGTACACCACGGCACCGGGTGTCGGGATGCACTTCATCGTCAACACCGCCGTCGGCGGCGACTGGCCGGGCAACCCCAACGACTCGACATGGGCCACAGCAGACGGCGCGAGGTACCTGAAGGTCTCCTCGATCACGTACACCCCGTACCAACCGTAAGGGCTCCGCTTCAGGACCCGAACTCGGAGGATTGCCGAGAACGTGCCTGCCGGGCCGGGTCGCAGAGTTTCACTACGGCGACTCGGTCCAACGGGAGTGCTCCCAACGTCAGTCTGCGGCCCTTCCGGTGTGCGTCCCGGCGGAAGCGCCCTCGGCACATGAGGGCGTCGTACCACCGCATTTCCTCAGCGCGTCGCACGCTCGGGATGAGCCTGCGGCGCATCCCTGTCAGGAAACCGAGGACCCGTCATGCGCTGGCCGGCACCATCTCCATCCGGCATCAGACCGGCTCCAGCCCTACTGGTGCGGCATCCAGGCGATCGGCCACCTCAATCCGGCGGCCGCGCTTGAGGTCCGCACCGCGGATGGCCGGCGGCAGCTGCCGCGTACCGACTACGACCACTTCCTCTCCGCCGACGGCGGCGAGTGCGGCGGCGCGTTCAGAATCACGGACATCTACGGTGAACGGCCGGCCGTCACCGGGATCGCGCCGCGGCCGAACCTCGTGCAACCGACCGGGGTCCAGTTCTCACGGCACTGATCGCACCGTCGTCACCTGGCCGAGCGGTTCGACTGGTCGCTTGCCGCAGGCACGGCGACCAGTCGGCGACGCATTCCCGGAAACCCGCCGGTCGGCCGCACACCGTCCGGCGCCGGGCCGTCAGTCCTCGCGAAGCTCCGCGAGCTTCTCGAAGAAGAACTCGTGCTTCAGAAACGACACGTCGTACTCGTGCCCCGGATACGGCGGGATCAGCTGGGACGCCTGGATCAGGCGCCAGCCGTCGCACAGGGCGGCCACGCCCGTCGCGTAGGGAGGCTCGTCGCTGTCGCCCGTGGTAGGGCACGTGCGGCCGGTACCGTCGTAGAGTGCCCAGCCGATGACGTCGGAGTCCAGTGCGGACGTGCCCAGATACAGCACCAGAAGTTGCTGGCGGACGACCGAGGAGGTCGGGGCGGGGGCGGGGTCGATCGCGGTCATGCGGGCACCTCCTGCGGTCGGTTCGAGACGCGGGTGACCCAGTGGTCCAGGTCGAAGTCCGCGTCGCCGGTCAGCGCCCGCCACAACAGGACGCGGTTGTAGAGCTCCAGGCGACCGGTCGCCCCCTCGTACCAGGGGAAGCCGGTGTTCAGTTCCGACGCGACGCCCGGGTCCGCCAGGTCCGAGGTGTCCCACAGCCGCCGCTGCCGTACCGTCGGATTGAAGCGGATCTTGAACATGTAGCGCAGGATGTCGCTGTCGTTGCGCCGGCCGCCGTGCCAGAGACCGTGGTGCAGAAACACCACGGTGCCCGCCGGACAGACCAGTCGGTGCTGGCCGCGCAGATTCTGGTACCGACCGGTGTCGCTCTCGTTCGTGCGCCGCAGATGACTGCCGGGCACGCTCAGTGTGCCGCCCATCTCCAGGGTCACATCCTGCGGGTAGTACATGAGCTGCACATCGAACGCGTCGGTCCGTGCGTCGATGATCGCGTCCGCGTGCAGCGGCTGCGCGCGGCCCTCGCGTGGCTCCCGGACGTGGACGAAGTGGTGGTCGATGTTCGGATCGGGGCCGACGAGACTGTGCAACGCGCCCGCGACCTCAGGCAGGTCGACGAGCCTGCGCATGAAGGAACCCTCGGGATAGGCCTCGGCGACCGGCGTGCCGTACGGTACCGGAGGAATGCCGGCGCCGAAGACCTCCATGGCCTCGGCGTTCATCTCCGCGGGCACCACGGCGTCCAGGCGCAGCGATCCGTGGGCGACGAAGTGCGCCATCCGCACCGAGCTGAGCAGATGCTCTCTGGTTGTCGTCATGTGCACCACGCTAGGGAAGTCATGGCGTCCGACGCGTGGGTCCGGCTCACCACCGCTGGTAGGTTTTCACCATGCTTGAGGTGGGGGTGTGCCTGGACGAGCCGCCGGTCGTGGCGAACGTCGGCGTCGGCGTCCACGGCCCGGCCGGGCACACCGACGTCTTCCGCCTGCCCGACCTGTGGCAGCTGCACCTGTACCGGTACGAGGCCGACCTCACCGTCGACGGCACGCCCCATGTCATCCGACCCGGCCGGGTCAGCCTCGTACCGCCCGCCACGACCGTCCGGTACCGCTACCGGGGCCGCTCCGAGCACCTGTACGCCCACCTGCGCCTGTCCTCCGGCGGCGCGCTCCGCTCGGTGCCCGTCGTACAGGACGCGGGTCCGGAGCTGTCCATGCTGTCCGCCCTGATGCTCCAGGCCATCGCGGCCTGGCCGAGCGCCCCGGTCCGGGCCGCGGCCGAGGTCTGGGCCGCGCTGTGGCGCGTCGGCCATCTCACCCCGCCGGCCCCGCAGGGCCCCCGGGACGGCCCGCACCAGGCCGTCACCGCCGCGATCTCCTACATCGAGTCCCGGCTGACCGACCCCCTCACCGTCCGGGAGGTGGCCCGCGCCGCCGGGATCTCCCACAACCACCTCACCCGGCTCTTCGGTGCGGCCACCGGCGAGACCGTCGTCGCCTACATCCGTCAGCGCCGCCTGGCACGCGCCCGTCACCTGCTGCGCGAATCCACCCTTTCCATCTCCGCGATCGCCGCCGCGGTGGGAATCCCCGACCTCCAGGCCTTCAACAAGGCCTGCCGCCGAGAGCTGGGAGCCTCACCCCGAGCCGTTCGCGAGACAGCGAGACCTGTCCACAGGCGATCATCTGGATGGCCCGTGGGGTGAACTGACCCGATCTGTCGAAGCGTTGTCGAAGCGCATCGACGCATCCCGGGACGGACCCAACCCCTCTCGCAGCCTGCTGCCATGACGCCCTCTCAGAGGGCTCTGCTCCGGTGCGAGCCGCACCTTGCGGAATTCGGCGAGACGGAGCCGGGGTGCCTCGTAGCGGGCATCGACCGCCCGGACGTAGAGCTGGACCACCTCGCTCCCGGACCGTGTGCCCGCGTTGGCCAGGGTCACGGAGACGCCACTGCGCCGTCCTGGGCCATGGACGGCGTGGACAGCCGCAGGTCGCGGTAGGTGAAGTCGGTGTATGACAGGCCGCGTCCGAAGGAGCACAGGGGTGCGGACCGGTGGTACTGGTACGTCCAGCCCGTCGAGGAAGCGCCCTGCAACCTGGTGGTGCTAGCACTGCTTTGAGGACCACGCCTCCTCCCACGCCGCCGCGCTGAAAGCCGGCCGGGAGTGGATGTCGGACTGAAGACAGATTGCCGAAGCGCATCGACGCTTTCATCGTCATGACGGACTGTCAATGGACCTGCGAAGAGAACCTTTCTTTATGTTCGCACTCTTGTTTCGCACGAAACATGTCCGTTAGCGTCGCGAGTCAGGTGAAGCGCTTCGACACTCCCGGCGGAAGGGGCCGGCACCATGCCGCACGCGTTGCACCGCAGAAGCTTCGTCGGCGCGGCCGCCTCGTTCCCGGGAGCGGCCGCACCGGCTCCGCCGCTGTCCGCCCACGGGGGTGGCGGACAGCGGCACACGGATACGAACACGAAGGCGGGTCCGAAGGCGGCGCTGCCGGCCTGCCCGAAGGGCATCACGGACGTGCCCCCCGCAGCGGAACTTCCGCAGCGGCCTGCGCACCGGCGCCGTCAAGGGCTGAAGCGGTACCGCGCCGACGGCACATCCCCGGACCGGGAGCGGTCCCGCTCGCCCCTCCCCGCCGACTGAAAGGGACCGCTCCCCCACCACGCCACGCCGGCCTCCACCTCTTGCGCCGGTGCCGGCCACCCGCGAGAGCACACCACACCCGACTCCCGTACCGGAGGAACACCCATGACCGCCCGCAGCGTCACCGACCGTCTGGGCGGGCTCGCCTTCGGCGGGGACTACAACCCCGAGCAGTGGGACGAGCCCGTCTGGAAGGAGGACGACACACTCATGCGCCGGGCCGAGGTCAACCTGGTCACCGTGGGCGTCTTCTCCTGGGCCCTGCTCGAACCGGAGGAGGCACGCTACGACTTCGCCTGGCTCGACGCCCACCTGGAGCGCCTGCACGCGAACGGCGTGGCCGTCGACCTCGCCACACCGACGGCCTCGCCGCCGCCCTGGTTCACCCTCGCCCACCCCGACGCGCTGCCGGTCACACCCGACGGCACCCGCCTCACCCACGGCAGCCGCGACACCTACTGCCTGGCCGCACCCGCCTACCGGAACGCGGCCCGCAGGATCGCCTCGGCCCTCGCCGCACGGTACGGCGACCACCCGGCCCTCGCGCTGTGGCACGTGCACAACGAGTACGCCACCCTCTGCCACTGCGAGCACGCGGCGGCGGCCTTCCGGGTGTGGCTGCGCGCCCGCCACGGCTCACTGGACGCCCTCAACGAGGCCTGGGGAACGTCCTTCTGGAGCCAGCGCTACACCTCTTGGGAACAAGTGCTGCCACCACGCGCGACGCAGTGGCACAAGAACCCGGGCCAGAGCCTGGACTTCCGCCGCTTCTGGTCCGACGAGACCGTCGCCGCCTACCGCGAACAGCGCGACGCGATCCGCGCGCACAGCGACCGTCCGGTGACGACCAACCTGATGCTGCCCGCCTACCAGAACCTGGACCTGTGGGCGCTGGCCCGCGAACTCGACGTGGTCACCTCCGATCACTACCCGGGGTCGCCGGGTCTCGACGCCGCCGCCGACGCCGCATTCCACGCCGACCGCGTCCGCTCCCTGAGCGGCGGTAGCCCCTGGCTGCTGATGGAACAGGGCACCAACACCGTCTACGACGGCGACCGGGTGCTGGGCAAGGAACCCGGGGAGATCCTGCGCCACACCCTCGGCCACATCGCGCGCGGTTCGGAGGGTGCCCTCTTCTTCCAGTGGCGGCAGTCCCGGGCCGGTGCCGAGACATGGCACTCGGCGATGGTCCCGCACGCGGGCCCCGACAGCCGTATCTTCCGCGAGGTCGCACAGGTCGGGGAGGCGGTCGCCCGGCTCGGCGAGCTGGCGGGTTCGACGGTCGACGCGTCCGTGGCCGTCCTGCACGACGCGGACGCCTGGTGGGCCTTGAGCGTCGACGGCCTGCCCTGCGCCGACCTCGGTTACCACGAGGAGCTGAGCCGGGCACACCGGGCGTTGTGGGACGCCGGCGTGACGGTCGACTTCGCCCATCCCGAGCACGAGTTGAGCCGCTACGCGCTCGTCGTCGCGCCGGCCCTGTTCCTCCTGTCCGACGCGGGCGCCGAGAACCTGCGCCGCTACGTCGCCGACGGCGGGACGCTCCTCGTCCAGCAGGCGAACGGATGCGTCGACGACCGCATGCACGCCCGGCTCGGCGGCTATCCCGCCGGGCCACTGCGCGAGGCCCTGGGCATCCGTGTCGAGGAGCACCGCCCCCTGCGGACGGATGAGCGGATCACCCTGTCGGACGGCTCGTACGGCTCGGTATGGAGCGAGTCCGTGCGTGCCGAGGGCGCGGAGACGCTCGCCGCCTACACCCACGGCATGCTCGCCGACGGCCCGGCACTGACCCGGCACCGCTACGGAACCGGGCAGGGCTGGTACGTCTCCACCCGCCTCGACGACACCGACTATGGCGCGCTGGTCGGCCGAGTCCTGCACGAGGCCGGTGTCGAGCCCGAGGAGTCGCCGGGTCTGCCGGACGGTGTCGAAGCCGTCACCCGGCACGCGTCCGACGGCCGTCGCTGGCAGTTCCTGCTCAACCACCGCGCGGACACCGTGCCGCTGCCGGATCCCGCTCACGACCTGCTCACCGGCGCCAGGGTCCGCGAGCTGCCCCCCGGTGGTTGCGCGGTGCTGCGCAGGACCTGACTCCGAGACCCCACCATGACCGAGGAACAGCACACGATCCCGCTGGGGTCACGACGCCCTTCGGCGCCAGATCACTCTTGATGACAACGGCAGCCCCCTCCTGACGTACCTCGGGCCGCCCGTCGGCGGTGACGCGAATCCTCATGCCTCCCTGCCCCTGGTGGAGGTGACGGCCGCGGGGCACGGCCGTGGCTGGTCGGGCAACCGCCTCGTCGACACCACGATCGGCGGGCCGCTGCGCCACCGGGACCACCACACGGCGCGCGAGGGCGACTGGCACACACTGACCGTCCAACTCCACGATCCGCGGAGCGGGTTGGTCGTAGACGTGACGTACCGTTCGCCCGACGGTGTGCCCGTCGTGCGCGGCGAGGTGACCCTGCGCAACGAAGGCCGGGAGACCGTGTTCCTGGAGTCGGTCCGCTCTCTCGTGGGCGGCCTGACCGCGGCAGGTCCGGCGGCCATCGACGCCGCGGACCTTCTGTGGGCGGACAACGACTGGCTCGCGCAATGCCGGTGGCAGCGCCGTCCGATGCGCCTTACCTCACCCGTCCTGAGCGGACGCGTGCAATTCGGCAATGGCGGAGGAGGGTTCGCTCTGACCGGGCGGGGCAGTGGTCCAGCTGCGGGCATCTACCCGTGGGTGGACTGACGGACCGTCACTCCGGCCTCACCTGGGTGTGGCGGATCGAGCACAACCGCCACCGCGCCCTACACCATCGACGCCACGTTCATGAACCGCGTCAAGCAGGTGGTCGACTGGGCGCTGGCCGCCGGCCTTTACGTCGTGATCAACGTCCACCACGACTCGTGGCAGCGAGGGCGGTGGACGGTTCCACCCCGACGCGGTGGTGCGCGGCCGACGGCGGCACCGGCCACTGGCTCGAGGTCGACCTCGGTTCGCCCCGGCCGCTGACCGGGACCCGCATGGCCTGGGAACTGGACGGGACCAACTACCGCTACACGATCGAGGGTTCCGTCGACAACCGCAGGTGGAGCACGCTGGCCGACAACACGGCCACCGCAAGCACCAGTCAGGTCCAGGTGGCCCTGTTCCGGACCCGGGCACGGTATGTGCGGGTCACGGTCACCGGGTTGCCTTCCGGGGCATGGGCCTCCATCCGCACCTTCGAGGTCTACGACCGGCCCTTCTCCGCCGAGCTGGGATCGTAAGCGCCGGCGAGCCGGCCCAGGGGGCTTCGGCCGCGACAGCCGAAGGCCCGACTCCCGGGAACACCATCAGGAGGTGACGAAGACCCGGACGTCCCAGGCGCCTAGGCTCACCGGTGTGCCGACGGCGATCGCACTTCCGTCGAGGACGTCGGTCAGCTCACCGGGTGCACGGACGGCGGCCTCCTGCCAGCTCCAGTTGTGCACCACGTGTGCGCGTCGCCCGTCGGGGCAGGTGCCGGTCGTCACGGTCACGGACGCGGGCAGGGTGCCCCATCCGCTGCCGGGCGTGGGCACCAGCCACTCGGCCAGTGCCCGGGCCGTGCCGCGTCCGGGCACGGTACCGACGCAGGTGACACGGCCCGCGCCGTGGCGGCGGGTCGTGATCGCGGGCCAGCGGCCGAAGTGCGGGTGCTCGTACTCGGCGAGCACCTCGGCGTCGACCACCGTCAGTCCGTCCACCCAGTGTGTCGCGGTCCCGCCCTCGGGCAGTGCGAGCGGGCTTCCGGGCACGGCGCGGAGCGGCAGTTCGGCGGGCAGGTTGCCGACCTCGTCGTACCAGACGCCGGCCGCCGCCACGAGGCGTGCGGGGGCCTGCTCGTGCCGCGCCCGGGCCTCGTGGTCGGCGTAGCCGGTACGGGGGCCGAGGACCAGGTGGCCGCCGGCGTGCGCGTACTGCGCGAGCCAGTCCAGGGTCGCGTCGTCGGCGATGTACAGCCCGGGGACGACCAGCACGGGGTGAGCGCGTGCGGCCTGGTCGGGTGCCATGCCGTCACTCCCCCAGCCTTCGGTCGGGGGTACCCCCACGCCACGGGGACCGTGCAGCTGGCGGACGTGGAAGATGCGCACCTGGCGGCCGGCGTCGAACGCACCCCGGTAGAAGGGGTCGAAGATGCGCTGGTACGCGGCGGAGTCCGGGCCGCCGTCGGCGGTCGCGAGCGGCGGGTACTTCTGCATCAGCCATTTGGTCGGCATCGAGTAGACCATGGCGATGTCGGCGTCCGGCTCGATACCGGCGACCAGCGCCCCGGCGGCGTCGAACTCCGCGCCGAGCCGGGCGAGTTCGCCGTACACACGCCCCGGACGGCCGCTGTGCGGCAGGATTCCGCCCCAGTGGGTCTCCGCACCGAAGTGCAGCGTGTGCCAGTGCCAGTACTCGACCATCCGCGCCCCGCGTGCGACCAGCGCCCAGGCCGCCTGCCGCCACTGGCCGTCGTAGGCGGGCTTGTTGTCCCAAGGGGCGCCGATGGCCTGGGCGTTGGTCTCGGTGACGAGGAACGGGGCCTGGCGGGAGGAGAACATCCGGTCCCCGCTCTGGAACAGCGCCCAGACACCTCTGGTCTTCCACTGCTGCTCGTGGTCGTCGGGTGTCCGGTCGGGCAGGGCGAGACCGTCCTGCATGTCGTAGTACGGGTTGCCCGCCGTGACGTCCAGGCTGTCGGTCAGCTCGTCGTCCTCCATGGCGGGGTGGCCGTAGGAGATACAGGTGGTGACGAACTGGTCGTCGCGCGCGTAGGCGCGCACGATGTCGGCCTGCCAGGCGACGAACTCGGTCGTCTGGCGCGCCTGGAACGCGCGCCAGGCGAGGTCGTACTGCGGCTGGGCGTTGCCGTCCGGTGTCCACAGGTCGGCCCAGGTCGAGAGCCGGTGCGACCAGTAGACCAGCCCCCATTCGCGGTTCAGGGTCTCCACGTCCCCGTACCGGGCGCGCAGGTGGTCCACGAACCGCTGGAAGACACCGTGGTTGTGCGGCAGCCGCAGGCCCGGCTCGTTGTCCACCTGGAAGCCGATGACCGCCGGATGGGCGGCGTACCGGGCGAGGATCTCGCGGGTGACGCGCTCGGCGTGGAACCGGAAGGCGGGGTGGGTGAAGTCCACCTCCTGGCGGGCACCCCAGCCGATGCGCTGCCCGGTGGCCCGCTCGGCGGCGATCTCCGGGTACTGCCGGGACAGCCACGGCGGCACGGCGTAGGTCGGCGTACCGAGGACGACCGAGATTCCGCGTTCGTGGGCACCGTCGAGAACCGGCCGCAGCCAGTCGAGGGCGAACGTCCCGTTCTCCGGCTCCCAGGTCGACCAGACCGACTCACCGACCCGGATGACGGTGAACTTCGCCCCGGCCATGAGATCCAGGTCGGCCTTGAGACGCTCATGGGGCTGGTACTCGTGGTAGTAGGCGGCGCCGAACAGGACGCGGGCGGGCAGGGCGGGCATGAACAGCCTCCGTCGGTCGAAGCGCCTCGACTGCAAAGCGCAGGCAGTGGAGTCGACACTAATGACGGGTTTTCCTGTGCCGCAAGGTCTCACCGAAGGAAGTGGCCCCGGGATTCGGACAGTTGGCATGTCCTTACGCGCATGGCAGCGTCGATGCGCTTCACCACCCGTCGCAGCCCGGTCCCGTCCTCGTCAGGAGGACCACCATGCCTCTGTCCGATCGAAGCTCGGACGAACTCCTCTCCTACCGGCCGGAGGTGTCCGTGCCGGAGGACTTCGACGCCTTCTGGCAACAGAGCCTGGCCGAAGCACGCGCCCGAGGCGGAGCGGTGAAGGCCGAGCGGGTCACCGAGCGGTATCTGCTGAGCACCGTCGACGTGGACGACGTCCGCTTCCCGGGCCGGAACGGCGAACCGGTGGCCGCCTGGCTGCTGCGCCCGCGCGGCGCGGAAGGGCCGCTGGGGTGCCCGGGAGGACGCGGTCCTGTCCGGTGAGACGAACGGCGCCTTCAGACCCTACGGCGGCCGTCCGGAAGAAGGCGTGCTGCTGCGCAAGGCCGGCCGGTTGGCCGGTATCCCGGGAGTCCCGGTCCACGGCCGTCAGGACATGGGCAGCTCTCTCGGCACCGCGTGGCGGCTCCATCGTGCCCGGCGCGGCCCCGAGTTGGCCGTCGTCGAGGGCGCGGGGCATCCGGGCAGCGCGACGACACGCGACCATGTGCTCCAGGCCCTCGACCGGTTCGCGGCCGTGAACCGACTCCGGCAGCGGACTCGTGCCGGCCGTCAGAACTTGCCGGAGAGTCGCCAGATCTGGTTCTTCTTGGTGCTGAGGGCGTCGGCCGGGTCGCACGTCCATTGGTGGATGAGGGCCCCCGGAGCGGTGGAGACGTCGCTGACGTCGACGCACTTGCCGCTGTGGGCGGCGACGAGTTGGTAGTCCTTGCTGTTGCCGAGTGCGGCGACGGGGTTGAGGGTGAACTGCTGGTTGGCCGCGCCGTTGCAGGTGTACTGGATGACGGCGGCGCCGTCGGCGGTGGACGCCCCTGAGACGTCGAGGCACTTGCCGCTCAGCTCGTTGACCACGGCGTAGGTGTTGGTCTTTCCGCTCACCGGCTTGAGGTCGAGCATCTGCTGGTAGCCGCCCTCGCAGTGGTACTGCTGGTACTGGGCGCCGTCGGCGGTGCTCAGGTTGGTGTCGTCCAGGCACTGGCCGCTGTTCTCGCTGACGGCGACGGTCGAGACGGTGGTGTTGGACGGCGGGAGCAGGGTGACGGTGTAGCCGTCCTTGGCGTTGTTCCAGGGGATGCTCACCGAGGCCGCGTTGTTGCTGACGCTCAGGGTGGTGTCGGAGATCGTCTCGGGCCCGGTCACCGCGGCGCCGCCGTTGTAGGGGACGCGCTGGACGACCGCACGGACCTTGCCGCTCTCCACCACCGAGGTCGTGTTCAGGCCGGTGAGGTTGACGGTGACATTGCCGGTGTTGCCGTTGCTGCCGAGCAGGATCTTGGCGTTCTTGGCGGTGTTGTCCTTGGTGGCGAGGCCGTCGGTGTTGGCGCCCGGATTGAGGCTGACGATGTTGCCGGTCTGTGAACCGTAGTAGCGGTACGTGAACCACTCGCCCAGCGGCAGGTACTGGCCGGAGCTGTTCTTCGTGAGCAGATTGGCCTCGTCGTCGTGCAGGTGCGTACCGGAGGCCCAGTTGCCGCGCAGGCCGTCGGCGCCGGCCCGCTCCAGACGGCCGATGAACCACGCGCCGCCGCCGGGGTTCTGCTGGGAGAGCGCCGCGTACTCGTTGATCTGGTACGGGCGGGTGTTGGTCAGGCCTGCCGCGGCGAGGGTGGAGTTGGCGCCGGCGACGCCCGGGACGGGGTCGGCGGGTTCGTCGTGCCAGCTGTAGATGTCGGGGGCGACGTTGTGGGCCTTGACGTAGTTGAGGTAGGTGGTCCACCAGGTGTTGGAGGAGGTCGGCTGGCCCGCCATGCTGGGGCCGACGATGAGCTGGCCCGGGAAGGCCGCCCGCACCCGGGCGTAGAAGCGCGACCACATCTGCAGGTACTGGCTCTGCGAGGGAGCCCAGAAGCCCCTGCCGTCGGGCTCGTTCCACAGGTCCCACTCGACGGTCATGCGGTTGGCTCTGACGTCGTTGATGAGCTGCGTGACGAAGTCGTCGAACTTCGTCCAGTCACCGTTGTCGCCGGGCCAGCCCTGGCTGGTGGTGCTGTCCGCGCCCCACAGGTCGTGCGGCAGCAGCACGAAGGTGCCGCCGAGGGCCGCGGTGCGCTTGTACTGGGCGAGCGTGGCGTTCCAGCGGGTCTGGTAGTCCGCGAGGCTCGTGCCGTAGCCCCCGCTGTTGAGCTGGGCGCCGCCGGCCCGCATGAAGTGCCACTTGATGTCCTTGAAGAAGTGGTCCTGCGGCAGTGACCCGTCCGGGGTCATCCCGTAGATCATGCCGGAGGCGCGGTAGGTGGGCGCGCCTCCGGCTGTCGCGAAGTCCACCGTGACGCCGGTGTCGGCGGCCTGTGACGGGGCTGCGGGCACCAGCGTCGCGGCCAGGGCGGTCAGCAGGACGGCGACGGAGGGGACCGTTCGGCGTCCGGTGCGGGTGGTGGGGCTGGGGTGCATCCGGGGCGATTTCATGATGCGGCTCCTGCATGAGTGTGCCGGCCCCCGGACGGTCCGGGGGCCATGGGGGGGGAGGGAGGCAGCCGGTCAGCGACTGTCTCGGTGTGCGTGTGCTTCGGCCAGCAGGAGATAGCTGCTGGCGGTCCAGGTGTAGGCGCGGTCGCGCAGGCCTGTGCCGGTGAGGGCGTCGAAGTTCTCGGCGAAGCCGTGGGTCTCGCACAGGGCACGGAAGCGGGCGCTGATGTCGTCCGCCAGCCGGTGGTGGCCCGCGCGGCGCAGACCGTCCTCGACGAGGACGGTGGCGGGGGCCCAGATCGGGCCGCGCCAGTAGCCGTCGGAGAGGTAGTGCGGTGAGGTGGTCAGTTCGGTGGCGAGGCCGTACGGGGTCAGATGGGCCTTGATGTGGTCGGCGAGCGCGCCGGCGACCTCGCCGGGCAGGTGCTCGCCCAGCACGATGGGCATCAGGTCGAGGAGGCTTGAGCTGCTCCAGGTGCCCCCGCCGGCGACGCCTTGGGCGACGAATCCGTCCCCGCTCCAGAGCTGCTCCAGCAGTGCCGCCTGGGTCTCCTCGGCCGCCCGCGTCCACCGGCGCGCCTCGTCCTGCCTGCCCAACTCGATGGCCAGTTCGGCGAGTTCATGCTGTTGGAGGACGAGGAAGGCGGCCAGGTCGGCGGTGACGACGACCCGCTCGGGGTCGAAGGTGGTGGCGTTGTCCCAGCCGCTGTCGTTGCCGTGCTGGTAGTGGGCCAGTTCGGCGCCGGGGGCCCGTCGTGCGGTGAGCCAGAAGTCGGTCCAGCGCTCCAACCGGCCGTACACCTCTGCCAGCTCGGTCGCGCAGGGAGGTGTCGGCAGACGGCGGCGCAGGTGGCCGAAGGCCCAGCCGTGGATGGGTGGCTTGACGAAGTTGTAGAGCACCTCGGAGTGGGTGACCGAGTCGGGCAGGGCGCCGCTGTCGTCCTGGTGGTCGAAGGGCAGTGCGAACTGGTCCAGGGCCAGTTCGGGACAACCGGGCGCCAGGGCAAGGGCGTTGAAGCAGTGGTCCCAGCTCCAGACCTTGTCCATCCAGTGCTTTGACATCAGCACGGCGGGTCGGGTGACCAGGCCGGTCGGTCGTACGGTCGCCGACCAGACGACGTAGGCGGCCAGCTCGGCGGCCGGGGTGGCGGACGAGCGCCAGGGGGCCACGGCCTCGACGAAGTCCCTGAACCCTCTCTTCGCGGCCTCCACGATCTCGTCGAAGGGCGCCGAGGACGCGTAGGGCGGACGAGAGGTGTCGAGTTCCTCGATCACCATCTCCCAGGTCCCGTCCGCCGCGGCGGTCACGGCGAGTCCGCGGTCGCCGCCGCCCAGGGCCTGGGTTCCGGTCGGGTCGGCGAGGGTGCCGGACAGCACGGTGACGCGGTACCGGCGTCCGGTCTCGTACGAGGTGAACACGTGCCCGTTCGCTGCCGGGTCGTGGAAGAAGTACGTTCCGCTGAACGGGGTCAGGGTCTGCGTGGCGGCGAGGACGCTGATGCCCAGGCCGCTCCCCCGCAGCCGCACGGTGTCCGGCGACTCGTAGGCGAGGCCGACGTGTCCGCCCTCGCCGGTCCAGCTGAGCAGGCCCGGTGTCGCCTCGACGCGGGCCGCGGCCCGCTCACCCGTCGCCGGGTCCAGCGGGACCAGGCGCAGGACGCCGTGCATGCCGTTCTGGTGCGAGACGAGGTGGAGGTCCTCGGCGTACGTCCTCTCCGCCACCACGGGCGAGATGTCGAACCAGGAGCCGTACGTGCTGAACGGTATGTCGCGGACGGAGAAGGCCGGGCCGGTAGGGGCGGCGGTCATGTGGTGTGACTCGTTTCTCGGGCAGGGGGAACCGGCCGGCTGGCGTGCAGCCGGAGCGGTCGTGACGGGAGGGAGGGGCTCAGTCCTTGACGGCGCCGGCGGTCACGCCGGCGGCGACGTAGCGCTGGGCGAGGACGAGGATCACGGCGGTCGGCAGCGAGGCCACGACGGCGGTCGCCATGATGGCGTTCCACTGCTGGTTGTTGTTGCCGATGTAGTGGTAGATGCCGAGCGTGATCGGCTCGTGGTCGCCGCCGCCCGCGAGGGTGCTGGCGAAGACGAAGTCGGACCAGGACCACAGGAAGGCGAACAAGGAGACCGTGACGACGGCGTTGCGGCTCATCGGCAGCACCACGGCCCAGAAGGTCCGCAGGGCCCTTGCGCCGTCCATCTGCGCGGCCTGGATCAGCTCGCCGGGGATACCGGACATGAACGCCGTGAAGATCAGGACGCCGAAGGGGACGGCCAGGGTGGAGTCGGCGACGATGAGGCCGGGTACGGACTGGAGCAGGCCGAGCTGGAGGTAGATGGCGTAGAAGCCCATCGCCATGATGATGCCGGGGATCATCTGGGCGGCCAGCAGCACGAAGCTCAGGATGCCGCCGCCGCGCGGGCGCAGCTTGGCCAGGGCGTAGCCGGCGGGCGCGGACAGGACGACGGTCAGGACGACGGTGCCCAGGCCGATGACGAGGCTGGTGCCGAGGTAGGGCAACTGCTCGTCGAGGACGGTGCGGTAGCCGGACAGGGTGGCGTGCACAGGGAGCAGATCGGGTGGGCTCTTGCGCATGTCCTGGTCGCGGGTCAAGGACACGTTCAGCATCCAGTACACCGGGAAGAGCATGAGCGCGGTCAGCAGGACACCGACGGTCGTCTTCCACCACGTTCGGCTGGTGCTCCGGTTCATGACAGCGCCTGCTTCCGCTGGACCCGGACGTAGACCAGGCCGAAGACGAGGGCGGCGACCACGAGCAGGTTGCCGACGGCCGCTCCCGGGCCGAAGGCGGGCAGGAGGTTGCCGAAACCGAGCTGGTAGGACCAGGTGGCGAAGGTGGTGGACGAGTCCGCGGGACCGCCCTTGGTCATGATCCAGATGATGTCGAAGACCTTGAGCGTGTAGACCAGCCCGAGCAGCAGGGTGATCGCGGACACCGAGCGCAGCAGCGGGAAGGTGACGCGCCGGAATCGCTGCCAGGCGTTCGCCCCGTCGAGGGCGGCGGCCTCGTACAGGTTCGCGGGGATGGACTGCAGGCCGCTGTAGAGCACGACCAGGTTGAACGGGACGCCGATCCAGATGTTCGCGATGATCACCGAGGTCAGCGACCAGGACGGTGAGGTCAGCCAGTTCACCGGCGCGATTCCGACGGTGCTCGCCAGGGCGTTGACGATGCCGGAGTCGCTGTTGAGCATCCACGACCAGGTGGAGGCAGAGACGATCAGCGGCAGCAGCCAGGGCACGAGGAACAGGGCGCGCAGGGTGGCCGACAGCCGGAAGTGCTGGTTGAAGAAGACCGCGAGGGCCAGGCCGATGGCGTACTGGAAGACCAGGCACACGGCGGTGAAGAGGGCCGTGTGGAGCAGGGCCGGGGCGAAGGTCGGGTCGTCGAAGACGGTCTGGTAGTTCCTCAGGCCCGTGAAGGGCGCGTTGCCGTGCACGAAGGAGCGCACGGTGTAGTGGCGCAGGCTGAGGTCGAGGTTGCGGTACAGCGGATAGGCGTAGAAGACGGCCAGATAGGCGGTCACCGGGGCGAGGAATCCCCAGGCGGCCCACTGCTGGGAAGTCGGACGGCGGCGTGTCCTGGTGCGGGCCGGGGGCGGGGCGGCGGTGGCCGCTCCGTCACGGACGCGCGCGGACCGGGGGTCCGGCGGATGGGTGGTCTGTTTCATCGGTCCCACCTCACTTGACCGCGTCCTGCGCCGAAGAGAGCGCGTCCTTGGGCGACTTGGATCCGCTGAGGGCGGACTGGACGGCCTTCCACATCTGCTCGGAGATCTTCGGGTACTTGGTGCCCAGGTCGTCGCTCGTGCGCCCCTTGGCCGACTTGACCGCCGCGACCCATGGCTTCAGCTCGGCGTTCGCCGCCACCTGTTTGTCCTGGACCTCGCTGCTGGGGGCCACGTAGGACAGGGCGGTGTCGGTGTCGTAGGCGTTGCCGTTGCTGGTCAGGCAGGTGGTGAGCTTCTGGGAGGTGGTGTAGCGGGCGGTGTCGTCCTGGACCGGGATGGTGACGAACTCGCCGCCGGTCGGGGCCGCCGCGTTGCCCCCCGTGGCGGCGGGAATGGGCAGCACCCCGTAATCGAGCCCGGCCTTCCTCGCATTGGCGAGCTGCCAGGTACCGTTCTCCGCGAAGGCGTAGTCGCCGCCGGCGAACTCCTGCCAGCTGGTGGTCTGGGTGTTGTTGAGCACCGAGTTGGGGGCGTATCCCTGCTTCAGCCAGTCCGTCCAGAGCGACAGGGCGGACACGGCCTGCGCGGAGTCGAGCCCGGTCAGCTTGGCGCCCGCGCCCCAGAACCACGGCAGGAACTGGAAACTGCCCTCCTCCGTACCGATCGCCGAGAACGTGACGCCCTTCTTGCCCGCCTTCTTGACCTTCGCCAACGCCGCCGTCAGCGACGTCCAGTCCTTGACCGAGGCGATGTCCACCCCGGCCTCCTTCAGCACCTTCTTGTTGTAGTAGAGGGCCAGGGTGTTGGCGCCGATCGGCGTGCCGTACGTCTTGCCGCCCGACTGGCCGGCCGCCAGCAGGTTGGGGTCCACCTTCGAGGTGTCCAGCCTGGTGGCCTCGGTCGTGGTGAGCACGCCCGCCTCGGCCAGGGTCGACACCACCGGGTTGTCCACGATGAGGACGTCCGGCGAGTTGCCCTGCTGCGCCGCCAGCAGCGTCTTGTTGCCCAGGTCGCTGGTGTCGAAGGCGGTCCGCTTGATCTTCACCCCGGCCTCGGTGCCGCACCGGTCCAGCAGCTTCGCCCAGGCCGAGCCCTTGTCGAACTGGGGGTACGGGTCCCAGACGGTGTACGTGCCGCTGCCGGCACCCTTGGCGTCCGTGCTGCCCGAACCGGATGAACAGGCGGTGACACTGACGGCCACGGCCAGGGCGGTCAGGGCTGCGGCGGTCAGACGACGCTGTCTGGAGGAGTGGTTCATCGTGAGTCCTTTGTTCTGAGCATGACAGTATCGGGGCCACGGGGTGACGAGGAGAGACGGGCACGGCGAACGGCACCGTTGACCGGTTCGAGCGCCCGATGGTGTGACGAGGGTCGAAAGGGGGTTACGTGGGCGCGGTCAGGGCATCGTGCCGGACGCCGCGTCCGCGGTGGGCGGGACTCCCGCGGGCCCGGTGCTGGCTCGCAGAGAGATCGGCGGCGTGAGGAGATGGTGCCGGGGCGGTGCGTCGGGATGGTCGAGCCGCTCCACCAGCAGGTCGACGGCGCGCCGACCCATCTCCGCCGCCGGTACGTCCGCCGCGGAGAGCTGCGGGGTCACCGTCTCCGCCCACCGGCCGGCCACCACCCCGGTGACGGAGAAGTCGCGCGGCACATGGCGGCCCGCCCGGGCGAGCCCCCGGTAGAGGCCGCCCAGAGCGGCCTCGTTCAGCGTGACCAGGGCCGTGGTGGCCGGGTCGTCGCGCAGGATCCGCTCCACGCATGCCTGCCCCGACGCGGCGTCGTCCCCGCAGCAGTACGTCCGCACCGTCAGCCCGCGCTCGGCCGCGGCCTTGGTGAAGCCGTCCAGGCCGCGGTGCGCGGACTCGTACCCGGCCCGCAGCAGCTGCTCGGGACGGTTGACGAAGGCGACCCGGCGGTGGCCCAGATCCGCCAGGTGGTGCACGCACGCCGCCGCCAGCGCGGTGTGGTCGAGGCCCACCCACCAGCCGTCCTCCGGGTGGGCGGTACGGCCGATGGCGACGGAGGGGAAGTCCAGCGCGGCCAGGTGATCGACCCGGTCGTCCTCCAGCCTGATCTCCATCAGGATCGCGCCGTCGACCCGCCGCTCGCCCAGCAGCCGCTGGAAGGAGCGGTCGCTGTCCACACCGCTCGGGGACAGCAGCACGTCGTAGTCGTAGGCCGCCGCGGCCTCCACCACACTGCCGATGAAGTCCAGCTGCATCCCCGTGTAGTGGTTCCCGGCCGGCGGGAAGACCAGACCGATCGTGCTGGTCCGGCCATTGGCCAGCGCGCGGGCACTGGCGCTGGGCCGGTAGCCCAGCTCGTCGACGACCTGCTGGATCTTCCGGCGGGTCTCCTCCGACACCGGGCGCTTGCCGCTGAGCGCGTACGACACGGTGCTCCGCGAGACACCGGCCCGCTTGGCGATCTCACCGATGTTCACGGGAACTCCTTGCTCGAACCGGTTCGCTGCTCCGGGAGGAACATAGCGCCGGGCGCCTGAGGCTGGGAACGGTGAAGAGGCGATCTCCGGATCGTCGAACCGGTTCGCATGAAGTGAAGGTAGGAATCGCGCGTAGGGCCTGTCAACACCCCCGACACAATCCGGTAATCCCGGGTCGGAGTCGGATCGGGAGCCGGTAGATCGCGTCGAGGGGATTGCTGGCCCGGTTGCCCGGTGCTAGCTTCGCCGAACCGGTTCGACGAGGTGTGGCGTAGATGATCTGTCGGTTCGACGTATACCGGTACTGAAGGATTGAGGACGCGATCCATGCATTCCGCTGACGGATCCGCCCGGTGCCGCGCACCGGGCGCCGTGACACCGACTCCCGGCGCGGGCCTGCCGGCCGCCCCGGCCGTCCCCGCAAAGGCGGCCGAGGCGCCCCAGCCCGCCGCCCACTACACCTTCGACCAGGGCGATCTCGCCTCCGGCGAGATCGCCGACACTTCCGGCAACGGCCTCACGGCGACCCTGGTCAACGCCTCCACAGCCCGGTCCGTCGCGGGCACGGACGGTGGCAAGGCGCTGGCCCTGCCCGGCGGAGCACTCACCTCCGACGGCGCGTACGTCCTACTGCCCCCCGAAATCCTGGACAACGCAAGCGACTTGACGGTCTCCGTCCGTGTGAAGTGGGGCGGCGACAAGTCGCCCTGGCAGCGGATCTTCGACCTGGGTACCGACACCACCCGGTACCTGTTCACGACGCCGTACGACGGCAGTGTGCTGTGCACCGCGGTGACCACAGGCGGAGGGGGCGCGCAGGCGCAGGTCTGCGGTCACGCGCCGCTCCCTGCCGACGGTTGGCGGACGCTCACCGTCACCCTCGACACCGCCGCCCGGCGAATCACCACCTACCTCGACGGTGTGGCGGTCTCCTCCGCCGAGACGATGGTCAAGGCCAAGGACCTGCTCGGCAGTTCGGCCACCACCGCCGGCTGCATCGGCAGGTCCTTCCACCAGGACCCCCTGTTCCAGGGGGCGATCGACGACTTCACCGTGTGGCACGCGGCGCTCAGCCCCGAGCAGGTCGCCGGCATGGTCGGCAACGTGCCGATCCTCCAGCAGCTCTCGCAGGTGTCCTTCGACGCCCGTACGACGACCGGGACGGCCCCGTCGCTCCCCGCCCCGATCCGCTCCTCCTTCTGCGACGGCCACGACCGCGACACACCGATCACCTGGGACGCCGTTCCGCCCGGGGAGTACGCCCGCCCCGGCAGGTTCGCCGTTGCCGGAACGGCGGCCGGGCGCGCCGTGAAGGCGACCGTCACCGTGGTCCGCGAGGGCGAACTGACCGTCGGCCTGCACTCGGACACCGGCGCGTTCCACGGCGGCGCCTCCGGCACCCTCTACGGCGTGTACGGGCCGGGCGTCCCCACCGGCAACCTCATCGAGGGCATGGGCCTGCGTACGGTCTCGACGAAGGCGCAGGACGGCCCGCAGCACCCCGGTGCCGACGCGCTGGAGGTGGTGAAACCGCTGGCCGACTCCACCGACGGCGACGTGTACATCTACATGACCGACATCCACCGCGGCTTCCCGTACGAGTGGCCGGGCGCCACCCCGCAGGAAAAGCTCAACCTCTACAAGGAGAAGCTGACCAAGCAGGTCGACCAGGTCCTGCGACTGCCGGAGCCGTACCAGGACAACATCGTCTTCGTGCCGTTCAACGAACCCGAGGGCAACATGTTCGGCACCGGTGAATGGAGCTACGACAAGGTCAGCTGGCTCGACGACGCGAATGCCTACTTCGCAGCATGGGACGACATCTACAAGCTCATCAAGGGCAAGATGCCCGGCGCCCGCATCGCCGGGCCCAACACCAGCGTCCTGTACGACCAGGTGAAGAGCTTCCTCACGCATGCCCTGGCGTCCGGCACCCTCCCGGACGTCATCACCTGGCACGAGCTGAGCCACCCGGAGGCGGTGCGCCGGAGCGTCGCCACGTACCGGGCGTGGGAGAGGGAACTGTTCAAGGGCACCGCCAAGGAGGGAACCCGGCTCCCGGTCAACATCAACGAGTACGCCTTCAACTACCACACCTCCGTCCCCGGCCAGATGATCCAGTGGATGTCCGCGATCGAGGAGTCCAAGGTGGATGCCGACATCGCGTACTGGAACGTCGACGGCAACCTCTCCGACTCCGCTGTGCAGTCGAACCGGGGGAACGGCCAGTGGTGGCTGCTGCACTCGTACGCCTCGATGAGCGGACACACGGTCAAGGTGACCCCTCCGTTCCCGGGCGAGAACTACACCATGCAGGGTGTCGCCACGCTGGACGAGACGAAGCGACAGGCCCGGCTGATCTTCGGCGGCTCCACCGGCAAGGGCCACATCACGTTCGCGGGCGTCCCGGACAAGGTCTTCGGGGACCGCGTGCACGCCTGGGTGAGGGAGATCGAGTGGAGCGGCCAGATCGGCGACAACTCCGGCCCGAAGCTGCTCGCGGAGACGAACCTGCGGGTCGGTGACGACGGCACGGTCCTCGTCGAGTTCGGCGAGGGCGGGCTGCCGGCGCTGAAGGAGTCCTCGGCGTACGAGATCGTCCTCAGCCCCGCCGGGAAGGCGAAGAGCACGCAGTCACCGCCCGTGCGATGGAAGGGGGCGTACGCGGCGGAGGACGCCGCCCACACCGGGTCCGGCTACTCGAAGAACGGCCCGGAGGGGTCGCCGCGCGACGTGTCGAAGTTCTACACCTCCGGCGGCTACGACGTGGGCGGCCTGCGCACCGGCTCGGACCTCACGCTCGACTTCACGGTGGACGTACCCGAGGACGGCACCTACGACCTCAGCGTCTTCGCCAACTCCCTCAACACCTGCGACGAGGTGCGGGAGCAGGGCCCCACCAACGTCTTCCTGCGGGTGGACGGCAAGGCGGACAGCGAGCAGGAGCTTCATCTGCCGCTCGGCTACAAGTGGGTGGTGTGGGACCACACCGGCACCGAGGTCCACCTCACCAAGGGCGAGCACGTCCTGACACTCGCTGCGAAGAGCGCCGACGGCACCCGCGCCACCAAGGGCGACGCCGTCATCGACCGCCTCATCCTGTCATTGCCCGAGGCTTCGGCCGCCACGCAGGTGTACGAGGGCGAACTGGCCTGGCTGGGCGACGGCGCGCAACCCGTCTACGGCCTGTCGGAACACGCCACGCTCCCCGCCACCGGCTCGGGCGCGGCCCGGCTCCCGGAGAAGGCAACCGCCACGTTCTGGGTCTACTCACCCGCCGATCGCGAGGCCACCCTCAAGGTCGACACCCTGGGCGGCTCGGACGCCCGGCTCGCCGTCAACGGTCATGATGTCCTGCGTCTGGACAAGGCCGGCGACAGCGTGGCGGTCTCCCTGTCCGGTGGCCTCAACAAGGTGATGGTGACGGGAGGTTCGTCCACCACCCTCGTCGACCGCCTCACGGTCACACCCACCGAGGGCACCCTCAAAGCACGTACGTACACGGCTCAGGACGCCAAGCTCACCGGCTCGGCCACGCTCACCCCGCTCTCGCTGGCCACCGACGGCACGGCGATCACCGGCATCGGCGGCGACCCGGGCAACGGCAACACGGCGACGTTCACCATCGCCGCGGACCGGGCCGGCCTGCACGCACTGCGCATCCGCTACTCCAACGCCGAGCAGTCCGAGGCCACCCACTACAACCCGGACCCACTCGCCCGCCACGCCGACCTCACCGTCAACGGCGGTGACAGGCAGCGCGTGAGCTTCCCGCACAGCTTCCATCAGAACAACTTCTGGGAGCTGACCGTCCCGGTGAAGCTCAAGAAGGGACAGAACACGATCACCTTCCGCTCCGAGGAACTCCCGAACTTCGACGGCACCACCTACGCCTCCGACACCTTCCCCGGCGTCCTGCTCCGCTCCCGCTACACACCGCTGATCGACCGGATCACCGTCGCCCCGTTCGCGCGACAGGTGCGATGAGGTGATCACCACCGGCGACACGGTGACACGCAGGGAGCGCGGGTGGGCCAGGACTCGCTGTCGAGGGCTTGGCGGGCGGCAGGGCCTGCCGCGGTGAGAGGGCCGGTGTTTCGCGCGCCCTCGATGGGGTCAGCCTCCCGATCGGATCAGTCGGACCGCGTCAAGCAGGGTCTTGTGGGCGGCCGTCGAGTCGTCCAGGTAGCCGGCTGCCACCGCGCCGTCGTAGAGCATCAGCAGTGCACCGGCGGCCGACTTGGGGTCGGTGTGGCCGAGCCGGGTGAGCAGGTCCTGGAAGAGGGTGCGGATCCAGTCCCGGTGAGCCGTCACCAGGCCGCGGACCGGGTGGGTGGCGTCCGGGTACTCGGCGGCAACCTTTTCGCTGCCTGCGGCCACTGGACGGTGCACCATCGATTCGATCTTCCGAACGGACGGACATGAAGACACCGAGGCAGGCCGCGCGGCAGCGCAGGCACAGACAGAGGCTGATGCTGGGCACCACAGTGGGGCTGACCGCCGCGGGCGTTCTCGCCTACCTGCTCATGGGGCTGCTTCCCGACCGCAAGGCGGATGCGGCGCCTGCCGCGGCCACTTCCGCCACCACCGCCCAGGTGAGAGCCGGCAACACGGCCGACGAGGACACCCCGTCCACGTCGGCGACCGCGACCGGCACCACGACGCCGACGGCTGGTGCGAGCACCACGGCAGCACGACCATCGGCCAAGGCCACCCCGCGGCCCCCGCGGACGGCGTCCACCGAGGCCGCAGCACCGTCGACGGGACGGATCCGCCCCGGGGCCACCTACCGAGGGGTCGCCACCGCCTACGAGGCCGGCGACGGAAACGGCGCCTGTCTGTTCGGCCCGAGCAGCGACCTCATGATCGCCGCGATGAACACCACCGACTACGAGACATCCAGGGCGTGCGGCGCGTACGTGCGCGTCCGCACCGACAACGGCGCCTCCATCACGGTCCGGATCACCAACGAATGCCCGGCTCCCTGTGCACCTGGTCAACTCGACCTCAGCCAGCAGGCGTTCGCCAAGCTCGCCCCACTCGAAGTCGGCCGGATACCGATCACCTGGAGCCTGCAGAGCCCCAGCACGTCCGACACGATCTCCGTCCGGTACAAGACCGGCTCCAGCCCCTACTGGTGCGCTGTCCAGGCGATCGGCCACCGCAATCCGGTCGCGCGGCTGGAGGTCCGCATCGGCAACGGCTGGCGGCAGCTGCCCCGCACCGACTACAACTACTTCGTCTCCGCCGACGGTCGCGGCTGCGGCAGCGCGATCAGACTCACGGACATCTACGGAGAGCAGCTGACCATCAGCGGGATAGCGATACGGCCGAACGTCGTGCAACCGACCCAGGTCCAGTTCGCCCGGCACTGATCCCGCCACCCACGTCCGATCCGTCATCCCGGTGACAGCCCGGCCCCTGGTCCCGGACCGGGGCCGGGGCCGACTACCGGGAGGCTCCGCCTGCGCGGGTCGCGCGCCCGGCAGATCGCCCGGGTCCGCGCGGAGCACGGGACGAGCCTGCCCGCCGCGGCCATGGCCGTCCCCGGCACGCATCCCAGTATCATCAACGTCACCCTGGGCATGCGAAACCTCGAACAGGTCGAGCGGAACGCGGAGCTTCACCATCGGCCCGTTCCCGACGGTCTGTGGGCCGGCCTTCGCGCTCGGGGCCTGACCAGGGCGGACGTGCCGGCGCGTGCCGGTCGCGGGAGGAGTGCATGGTGTCTTTGACCGACAAGGCCATCGAGCACATCCGTGAGCTGATCCGCAGCGGCGCGTTGCCTCCGGGCTCGAAGCTGCCGCCGGAGGCCGACCTCGCAGCCCAGCTGGGTCTGTCCCGCAACCTCGCCCGTGAGGCCGTGAAGGCACTGGCCGTCGCACGCGTGCTGGACGTCCGGCGAGGCGACGGAACGTACGTGACCAGTCTGGAGCCCAGTCTGCTGTTCGAGGGCCTCGGCGGAGCCGTGGAACTCCTCCAGAGCGACTCGGCCGCACTGCTGGACCTGATGGAGGTCCGCAGGCTGCTGGAGCCGGCGGCCACCGCGCTGGCCGCCACCCGGATCTCCGACGAGCAACTGGCCGAGGTCAAGCACCATCTGGACGCCATGCGCGAGGCCCGCGACGACGTCGAGCAGCTCAACGCCCACGACGCGGCCTTCCACCGGGCCGTGATCTCCGCGACGGGCAACGACTCGCTGCTCACGCTCCTCGAAGGCATATCGGGCCGTACGCTGCGTGCCCGGATCTGGCGCGGCCTGGTCGACGACCAGGCCGCGGGCCGCACACTCGCCGAACACGAGTCGATCTTCACGGCCCTCTCCACCCGCGACGCCTTCCTGAGCCAGGCCGCCGCACTCCTGCACGTCCACAACACCGAGCAGTGGCTGAGGGAACACCTGCACTCCTCGGAGTCACCGGTCACCGGTTCAGCGGGGCGTCGACGGGGTGCTCCGGCGAAGCCCCGCCACCGGGAGGGGTGAGGAGCTCCCAGGCGCGGCCTCCCTGCGGACCTGCTGCCAAGCCATGCGGTGCCGGGTTCCTGCCGCTATCGGTGGTGCGGCGGGTGGGGTGGCGGGGCCGGGATGGTGTCGATGCCGGGTGCGGGCTCGGGCCACACCAGCAGGACAGGGCACGGGGCGTGGTCGACGATGAACCGGCCGGCATGCCCGAGGCTGCGCGGCCCGAGATGGGTGCGGTCACCGTCGCGGGCGAGGATGAGCAGGTCGGCGCCCTCGGCCGCGGCGACGACCTCCCGCTCGACGCGGCCGGTCCGCTCGACGCGGGCGCACGGGCGGCCCAGACGCTGTGCGGCCTCGGCCAGGAATGTCTCGGCGGAGGCAGCGGCCAGCTGCTCCACCTGCGTGCCGGGGTCGCGTTCACCATGGCCGCGGCCGAGCAGACCGGCGAAGGCTCCGTGCGCCGCGCCCGGGACGTCGGCCGGGGTGACGTGGAGCAGCACGATGTCGGCGTCGTCGGGCGCGTGGGCGCGGGCGGCGTCGATGCCGGCGGGCCAGGTGCCCTCGGTGATCCAGGCGATGACTTTCATGACGGTCAGCCTCCGATGAGGGTGAGCGAGGTCCACAGTGCCACCACCGACAGTCCCAGGGCGGCAGGCACGGTGAACACACCGAGCCGGGTGAACTCGCCGAGTTCGACGTCACTGTCGTGTTCGTGCACGATGCGCCGCCACAGCAGCGTGGCCAGGGAGCCGGCGTAGGTGAGGTTCGGGCCGATGTTCACGCCCAGCAGGACTGCCAGGACCGCGCCTGGCCCGGACGGGGCGGTCAGCGGCAGCAGCACCAGCACGGCGGGCAGGTTGTTGATGAGGTTGGCCAGCACGGCGGCCAGGGCTGCGATGCCGAACAACGCCGCCAGTCCGGTGCCGCCCGGGATCAGGTGTCCCAGCCCCGCCGCCAGCCCGTTGTCGACGACCGCGCGGACCACCAGTCCCAGGGCCAGGACGAAGGCGAGGAACGGCACCGCAGCGGCCCGCAGGATGGCGGTGGGCGTGGTACGGCGCTGGGCCAGAGCCCGCACGGCGAGCACGAGGGCGCCGGCGAAGGCCGCCCACGCGGGGTTGACGTCCACCATGGACGTGAGGACGAACCCGGCCAGCGTGCAGGCCACTGTGACCAGGGCGAACACCGGCAGTTCGCGTTGCCCGGGGGTGCGCGCGGCCTGAGCGCCTGCATCCAGGTCGGTGGCGAAGAACCGGCGGAAGACCACGTACTCGGTGGCGATGGCCACCAGCCAGGGCAAGGCCATCAGGGCGGCGAAGCGCGTGAAGCTCAGCCCGCTGGCGGCCAACGCGAGCAGGTTGGTGAGGTTGGAGACCGGCAGCAGCAGCGACGCGGTGTTCGACAGATGGGTGCAGGCGTAGACGTGCGGTTTCGGCCGGGCGCCGAGCCGGGCGGCGGTGGCGAACACCACCGGCGTCAGCAACACGATCGTGGCGTCCAGGCTGAGCACCGCGGTGATCACCGACGCGGCTGCGAACACCTGCACCAGCAGGCGGCGCGGGCTCCCCGCCGCGCTACCGGCCATCCACGCCCCGCACGCGTGGAACAGTCCTTCGTCGTCACACAGCTGGGCAAGGACCAGGACGGCCGCGAGGAACCCGATCACCGGCCCGAGCCGCTCCGCCTCCTCACGGGCGTGTCCCAGCGAAAGCGCCCCGGTGGCGATCACCACGCCCGCAGCCGGGACGGCGACCACCGCCTCCGGCCACCCGAACGGGCGAACGACGGCGCACGCCAGCACCGCCAGCAGCAGAACGACGGAGACGGCCTCCGCCACGGATGAGTTCACCACTTGATCTTCCCCTGCCCGCGACCGCCCGCGCGACCTGGCACGGGCGGGGCCGCCTGGTGGGCAGCGTACGGCAGCGGACGTCCCCGCGGATGGCGTCGGCCCCCTTCTGCTGTGTGCGCAGCGAGCGACGCCCGGTCACAAGGAACGCCATGTCCGACGGTCCCGCCCCTGCGCAGTCGCCGGGAACCAGCCGCAGCACCTCGGCGACCGTCCCGCCGAACGTATGCTGGACGAGACGATCACGGGCTCGGCGGAGCTGCGGGTCTCCTACCGTCAGGGCAGTGCCGTGGTCCGGCGTGCGCTGGAGCTCACCGGTGACGCTCACCTGGGCCTGCGGGTGGGTGCCGCGCAACACCTGACCTCCTGGGGCCTCCTGGGGTTCACCCAGATGGCCGCGGCGACGCTGCGGGAGGCCATCGAGACGGGCGTGCGCTTCCAGAACCTGGCCGGGGCGATGGTGATGTGGTCGGCAGGGCAGGGGGAAGCCGGCTACGCGCTGCGGGCCTGCCCGGTCCCGCCTTCGATCCGGCGGTCGCGGTCTTCCTGGCCGAGGAGGCGTTCGCCGGCGTCGTCGCCCTCACACGGCTGAGTTCCGGGGAGGAGTTCGCCCCGCAGAGCGTCGAGTTCGCCTTTCCCGCCCCCCGCGACAGCGGTCCGTTCACCGCATTGCTCCGCTGCCCGGTCCGGTTCGACGCCGCGGAAAACCACCTGGTGTTCCCCACGGCATGGGCCGGGCGGCCGATGCCAGGCCGCGACCAGGTCACCTACGCCGCCGTCAGAGCCTGCCCGACGTGCCGTCCTTCGTCGAGCAGGCCCGACGGCACGCTTCCAGCGAGCGGGGCGAGCACCTGCTGCGCCGCCCCGGGCCGACCCTGCGTGACATCGCCCGGCAGGCGGGCTTCTCCGACGTGCGAGCGCTGCGGCGGGCTGTGCACCGCCGGCACGGGGTGACCCCCCGCGCTGCTGACTTCTCAGCACCACCGAACCCTGACTGCTTCCAGCCGCCGAAACCGAGGCGGCGAGCCCGTATTCGGTGGCGTTCGCCAACCGCACCGCCTCCTCCTCGGTGAGCACGTCGCCGCCCGCCGGGGCCCGGCTGATCACAGTGGGCGGGTGGTAGGCACCGCGCGGCGGCAGACCGTGCGGCAGCACGGCGGTGTGGATGTGAGCTCCTGCGGAGCGGGCCGCGTCCACCGCCACCGCGGCCCGGCCGTTGCTGCCGGCGACCTTGTACACGTTGGTCGCCTCGAACAGGTTGTTCTTGGTGTCCGGCATCACCATCTGCGTGTTCCCGAAACCGTTCGAGAAGTTCGCCAGGCTGGTCTCGGCACGGTAGAGGTGGCCGTTGTCGTCGCTGAAGAACAGGTGACAGTTTGCCGAGTCGCAGATGACCCAGAAGTCGATCCAGGTGCCGTTGCCCTAGTTCTGAGTGACGATCGGCGGCTCCTGGTCGATGAAGGTGCGCGGCGCGGACCACGACTTCGGGTCGGCGGGGTCGGTGCTGGTGGAGTAGGTGGGCGCAGGGGTCTGGTAGACCATCTACCACAGGTTCTGCGGCGCGAAGCAGAACACCTGGGGCGCGGCCCGGTAGCCCGGTCCCATCGGCGACTGGTCCAGGTACGAGGTCGGTGCCGACGCCGCCTGTGACCAGTCACTGAACCTGAACTGCTCCAGCCCGTAACCGTGGTTCGGGCCCACGGCCGAGGCGTAGACCACCCACTGGCCGTTGTTGCGGATCACCGGGAAGTCCTTGATGGCCACGGTGCTGTGCTGTGCGTCCGGCTTCGGGCCCGCCAGGACACCGCTGGAGGACCACCGGAACGTCGACGGCAGTGCGCCGCCGCTGCCGTTGCCGACGCGGACGAGTTGCCCCTGCTGGTTGGCCCCGCCCCAGTCGGTGAACTGCACGCCTTTGGCACCGTCCGCGGTCGAGCCGTTGTCCACCTCGACCGCCTTACCGCTGTTGCGGTTGATCAGACGGACGTAACCGTCCGACGAATCCGCCGGCCGGAACTGCTGATTGGCACCGTTAGCGTCGCTCCACTGCGCGATGTCCGCATGGTCGGCAGTAGTTGAGCACGTCCAGCACCTTGCCGGTGAGCTGGCGCTACCCCGACTGCTACGACGTCACCGGCACCAACCGCCCGCCCAGCACGTGGGGTTACACCACCGATCCCGCGTACAAGGAAAACGCGCGGATCGTGAGGGCCTGGTGCGCGAGCACCAGCCCGACCGGGATGATGGGACGGCGCATCACAGTGCCCCGCCCCGCGCCAGGCCGGGTTCGCGCTCACGCACAGCGGCCGGCATCGGAGTCGCGACAGGCCGGCAATACGCCCGTCACGGATACGCCCTCCCCCTTGGTCCCCCCCTGGGTCGATACCAGTACGGGAAGGAGGAGGGCGGGACGGCGACAGCCGATGGTCAACGGCTGGGCGGCGAAGGTGCGGCGCGGGCTAGAGGGGCGTCGACTCCGACGGCACGAACGGTGCCCCGTGTCCCGGCACGATCAGTGCCGGGCCGAGGGCCAGGACCTTCTCCCTGGCCGCCCGCAGCTGCTCGCGGTCGGGCGCGAAGGGGTCGTCGGCCGGCCCCTCGGCGGTCCACCACAGATGGGTCAGGACCACCAAGCCCTCGGTGGCCGTGACCAGGGTGCTGACGTCCTCGGCGGTATGGCCGGGGGTCGTCATGAGCGTGATCGACGGCGACAGCCGGTATCCGTCGGCATCGCGGTCCTCCCAGATGTCGTTCTGGTAGATCGCCATGTGGTCGTGGAAGCGGGCCTGGGGGAACAGGGCCGCGTTCAGCGTGTGGTCCGGGTGGTGGTGGCTGAAGATCACGTCGGTGACGTCTGCGGGGTTCAGTCCGTGCTCCGCGAGCGGGTCCAGGATGAGTCGGCGGTCCGCGACCATGCCGGGATCGACGACCGCGACCGTCTCGCCGTCGACGAGCAGGGTGACGGTGCCCGCTACCCGCGTGTCGGCGTAACCGGTGGTCAGGACGTGGAAGGCAGCGGTCATGAGGGGGCTCCTCGGATGATGGGTGGGTGCGAACGGCTGAGGGCGACCCCGGCCTCCACCGCACCCGGAGCTGGAGGTGGAGGCGAATCGGTCTCGTATCCCGGTGGCGTTTTCCAGGCGTGCCGCTGACCGGGCCGCACGCCGTTACGCCCCGGCCGCCTCGATGAACTCGCGCACGGCAGTGCGCGGGTCCCCCGAGCGGACCAGTGCCTCGCCGACCAGCACCACGTCGGCTCCCCAGCCGCGGTACTCCGCCACATCCCTGGGGCCCGTCACTCCGGATTCCGCGACCTTGACGGTGCCTTCCGGAATGGCCGTCACGAGCTCGGCGAACACCTTGCGATCCACGTCCAGCGTGGTCAGGTCCCGCGCGTTGATGCCGAGGAGCTCGGCTCCCGCAGCGACGGCGCGCCGCACCTCGTCGGCCGTGTGCGCCTCCACCAGCGGCGTGAGACCCAACTCCTTGCACAGCCCCATCAGATCGGCGAGCTGACCGTCGTCCAGCGACACGACCATGAGAAGCGCAAGATCGGCGCCGTGCGCGCGGGCCTCCCACAACTGATAGGGATCGACGATGAAATCCTTGCGCAGGACGGGCACGTCGACCCGGGCACGCACGGCGTCCAGATCGGCGAGAGAGCCGCCGAAACGCCTGCGCTCGGTGAGCACGCTGATCGCAGCTGCACCGCCGGCCGCGTACTGGGCCGCGAGGGAGGCGGGGTCGGGGATGTCCGCCAGCGCCCCCTTGCTGGGACTCTTTCGCTTCACCTCGGCGATGACGGACACCCCCGGCGCCCGGAAACCGGGCAGCGGGTCGAGCGCGGGTGCCGCGTCCGCCGCCCGGGAGCGCAGCTCCGCCAACGGCGTCGCATGCTTACGCTCTTCCAAGTCCTGGCGAACTCCCTCAAGGATCCCGTCCAGAACGCTCATCGTCATCTCCCTGTCGAATCGTCTGCGGCTTCGGACGTCCCCCGGTTTGGGTGAGGCCGTGCATCACCCACATCCACGTCGTACTCGAAGAAGTTTATTTGGGATTGATCACGGCTTGCGTACCGGCTTGCCACGGGGCGCGGAAGTTGAACTTCTCGCGGATGACCTGTGAAGTGGCAATACGGACGGGACGGGCCGAAGCGAGGTCGTATGTCTGTTTCGCTGCCCACCGGGGGGGCGGACGGCCACCGATGTCAGGAGCGTTCGTCGGTACAGCGGGCCGCCCTCGAACCCTTCAGAGGTGCCGCCGAAGGCATCTGGCATCTGCTCGCTCCTCACCCGGCGGCTCGTCCCGGCCGCCGTCGCCCGGCATGTTGAGTGATTAACGCCTTAACCGCAAGCCGTGACAGGGCGTTGGGGGGCACATGACGAACTCCGCCGCCCACGCAGGTCGGTCGCGATGATCCAGTACCGGATCCCGTCGGGGGGGGGAAGAGCACCAGGGCGGGGTCGCGTACTCCGCGCGTGCCGACAAGACGCGACAGTCGTCGGGAAGCTACGACATGGATGGCCAGTGATCTCGTCCGTGCATCCGACACCGGAGAACGGCACCGTGCGGACAGGGTGAGCGCAGGCGAACGCGGGCATGGCCAGACGGCGCCCGCACGTCACTTCCCCGCTGCCGCCCCGAAGGGGAGGGGTTCGCCCGAGGGGAGAGTCTCGTTGCCCGTGGCCGAGACGACGGCGCGGTGAAAGGCGGCATCGTGGGCGTTGAGCCGTTCGACGTCGTCGCGAGCCACACGCATGGCGTCCAAGTGCCGCTCCACCTCGGCCAGTTGCCCATCGGTAATGCGCGCCGCGGCAAGGGCCGTGGCCATCGATTCGAGGAGTCGCCGTACCTCCATGAGGTCCTGCAGGGCGACCGAGTCGCCCTGCAGCATCTCCACCGCACCGCCGAGCCCCTCCAAGAGCAGACTCGGCTGCAGGCCGGTGACATAGGTGCCGTCGCCGCGCCTGTCCTCCAGGACCCGCGCCACGGCCAGTGCCTTGACCGCTTCGCGGGCAAGGTTGCGGGACAGGCCCAGCTGCGCAGCCAGGTCCACCTCCGGTGGGAGTTTCGAACCGGGAGGCAGCGCACCGGTCCGGATCAGCTCACGGATCTACTCGATGGCCTTGTCCGTCAGAGGCATCGCACATCCCTCCCCCACTGTGCCCCGCGAGGACGTCCGACCTGATCAACCCCTGCGCGCGCAGATCGTCCCAGAGGCCCTCCGGGACGCGCTGACCATGGAGTTCCACGTTTCGTCCGACCTGTGCCGGAGTCCGCATGCCGAGGGTGACGTTGACGATACTGGGATGCGTGTGCGGGAAGGCGATCGCGGCGGCGGGCAGGCTGGTCCCGTGCGCCTCGCAGACCTCGGCGATCGCCCGGGCGCGGACGACCAGAGCCGGCGGGGCGTCCTGATAGTCGTACTTCATGCCCTCGGCGGGCCGGTCACGGGAGAGCAGTCCCGAGTTGAACACGCCCACCGCCACCACGCTCTTGCCGAGTTCCCGCGCGGCGGGCAGGACGTCGTCCAGCGCCGACTGGTCCAGGAGCGTGTAGCGGCCGGCGAGCATCACCACGTCGGCGGCCGTCTCGCGCAGGAAGCGGGCGAGCATCGCCGACTGGTTCATGCCGGCGCCGATCGCTCCGATCACACCCTGGTCCCGCAGTTCGGCGAGCGTGGGCATGGCCTCCCGGGCGGCCTGCGGCCAGTGGTCGTCCGGATCGTGCAGGTAGACGACGTCCAGCCGGTCCAGGCCGGTGCGCTCCAGTGTGTCCTCGACGGAGCGGAGTACGCCGTCGCGGCTGAAGTCCCACTGCCGGCGCAGATCGTCCCGTACGACGAAGCCTTCGGTGTCGACGCCACGTGGCTCCTCGTTGGGCACGAGCAGCCTGCCCACCTTGGAGGAGATGACGTACTCGTCGCGGGGGCGACCTCGCAGGGCGGCGCCCAGGCGGCGCTCGGAGAGGCCGAGGCCGTAGTGCGGTGCGGTGTCGAAATACCTCAGGCCGGCCTCCCAGGCGGCATCGACGGCGGCGGTCGCGTCGGCGGCCGGGGTGACGCGGTAGAGGTTGCCGATCACAGATGCCCCGAAGCCGAGCTCGGTGAGTGAGACGGACGTGTTCTGGATCTTCCTCTGGTGCAAGACGTGCTCCTGGGATACGGGCGATGGGGCGCCGGTCAACGTCTGACGTGGGGCGACCCGCCCGCGATGAGCGCCTCGACCTCGGCGAGCGAGGCCATGGAGACGTCTCCGGGCGTGGTCATGGTGAGCGCGCCGTGGGCCGTGCCGTAGGCCAGGGCCCGCTCCAGGCCGGCGTCGTCGAGCAGTCCGTGGATCAGCCCGGCGGCGAAGGCGTCGCCGGAGCCGATGCGGTCCAGGACCTGCAGGCCGGGCATCCGGGGGCCGGCGATGAAGCCGGTTTCGACGGACCAGGCGGCCGAGGACCAGTCGTTGACTCCGGCCGACGGTACGCCGCGCAGGGGCGTCGCCAGTACTCTCGCCGCGGGCAGCAGGTCGGCCACCTCGGCGAGGGCGTCCGCCACTTCGTCGCCCCCGATGCGCGCCTGCCCCGGGTACGTCCCGGCCAGGCCCAGGGCGCCCACGACGACGTCGGCGTGCCGGGCGAGCCGCAGGTCAGCCTCGCGGGCGGCGTCGGCGCCGCCTCGGCCGACCCAGAGGCTGGGACGGTGGTTGGGGTCGTACGAGACGGTGACGCCGTGGCGGCGGGCCGCGGCCATGGCCTCGTCGGCGACGTCCACCGTCGTGTCGGACAAGCCCGCGAAGATGCCGCCGGTGTGGAACCAGCGCACACCGGCCGAGAACACCGCGTCCCAGTCCACGTCGCCCTTGCGTAGCTGGGAGACGGCGGTGTTCGCGCGGTCGCTGACGCCCAGCGCGCCGCGGATGCCGTAGCCGCGTTCGACGAAGTTGAGGCCGTTGCGGGCGGTACGGCCGATGCCGTCGTCGGGCACCCAGCGGATCAGCGAGGTGTCGACGCCGCCCTGGAGGATCAGGTCCTCGACGAGTCGGCCCACCTCGTTGTCGGCGAGGGCGGTCACGACGGCTGTGCGCAGCCCGAAGCAGCGGCGCAGTCCGCGTACCACGTTGTACTCGCCGCCGCCCTCCCAGACCTGGAAGGAGCGGGCGGTGCGGATCCGTCCCTCGCCCGGGTCGAAGCGCAGCATCACCTCGCCGAGGGCCACCACGTCGATCACGTCATGCTCCTCTCCACCGCCTCGGCGGTCAGTCGGCGGATCTGCTCGTAGTCGCCTCGCTCCAGGTGGGTGGCGGTGGCCATCCAGCTGCCGCCGACCGCGAGGACCGCAGGGTCGGCGAGGTAGGCGGCCAGGCGGGACGAGTCGATCCCGCCGGTCGGCACGAAGCGCGTCCCCGGAAAGGGCGCCGCGAGCGCCCGCAGCGTCCGCAGGCCGCCGAGCGGCTCGGCGGGGAAGAGCTTGACGGTGTCGAGGCCCGCCTTCAGGGCGTGCATCAGCTCGGTGGCGGTGGCGATACCGGGCACCACGGGCACCCCCAGGTCGCGGCACTTGGCGACCACCTCCTCGTCGAAGCCGGGACACACCACGAAGCGGGCCCCGGCCGCCACCGCCCGCTCCGCCTGCTCGGGTGTGCGGACCGTGCCGGCGCCGACGGTGAGCCCGCCATGGGCGGCCATCGTCTTGAGCACCTGCTCGGCGTCCGGTGTGCGGAAGGTGACCTCGGCGCACCGGGCCCCGCCCGAGGTGAGCGCGTCGGCGAGTGGGCCGGCTGTGGCCGCGGACGGCACGGTCAGTATGGGCAGGAGACGGGCCCCGGCCAGTGCGGTGGCCGGGTCGGGGCCGCTCATCGGCCGAGCCATCCGCCGTCGACGGGCAGGACGACGCCGTGGATGTAGGCGGCGGCGTCCGAGGCGAGGAACACCGTGGCGCCGGCCAGGTCGTCGGCGTCGCCCCAGCGGCCGGCCGGGATCCGGTCCAGGATCGCCCTGCTGCGCACCGGGTCGTCCTGCAGAGCCTGGGTGTTGTCGGTGGCGATGTAGCCGGGCGCGAGGGCGTTGACGTTCACCCCGTGCGGGGCCCACTCGTTGGCCAGGGCCTTGGTCAGACCGGCGATGCCGTGCTTGGCGGCGGTGTATCCGGGCACGGTGATGCCGCCCTGGAAACTCAGCAGCGACGCCGTGAAGATGACCTTCCCCTCACCGCGGGCCACCATCGACGCGCCGACCGCCCGGGTCAGCGCGAACTGCGCGTTGAGGTTGACCTGCAGCACCAACTCCCAGTCAGCATCGGTGTGTTCGCCAGCCGGGGCACGGCGGATCGTGCCCGCGTTGTTGACCAGGATGTCGACCGGGCGCTCGCGTCCGGCGAGGTCCGCGCCCAGGGCTCGTACGGCGGCGGGGTCGGCGAAGTCGGTCCGGATCGCCTCGAAGGAACGGCCCGCGGCGTGCACGTCCTTCTCCACCGCGCTGCCGGACTCCTCCAGCGCGGCGCTCACCCCGATGACGTCCGCTCCGGCCCCGGCCAGCGCGCGGGCCATGGCCCTGCCGATACCGCGCCGGGCCCCGGTGACGACAGCGAGCCTCCCGGTGAGGTCGAAGGCGGTCATGCGGCCACTCCCTCGGTGCCGTCGGTGCAGTCCACGAGGATCTTCATCACGTCACCGCCGCCCTCCAGGGCCTCGAAGGCGGCCGGCGCCTGCGTGAGGGGGACGACCTTGCTGATGAGGCGCTCGGCCGGGATCGTGCCGTCCGCGACCAGGGTCACCGCGCGCTCGAAGTCACCACGGTCGTACAACCGGGCGCCCACGAGGGTGAGTTCGCGCCAGAAGAAGCGGTGCAGGTTCACCTCGCGGGGGCGGGGGTGGATGGCGACGAGGCAGAGACGGCCGCGTACGCCCAGCACGTCGACGGCCGTTTCCACGCCGCCCGCCGCGCCGGACACCTCGAAGGCGACCTCCGCGCCCGCGTCCTGCGTCCACTCGCCGACCAGGGCGCCGATGTCGTCCGCGGCCGGGTCCCAGACGGTCAGCCCCAACTCCTCGGCCAGCAGCCGACGGTGGGCGCTCGGCTCCACCACCCGCACCTCGGCACCCGCGGCCCGTGCGACCAGCGCGATCAGCACTCCGACCGGCCCGCCACCGACCACCACGGCCTTCTCGCCCTCGGCGACCTTCGCCCGGCCCACGTCGTGCACGGCCACCGCCGTCGGCTCGACGAGCGCGGCCCGGTCCAGGGCGAGGGAGTCCGGCAGCCGGATCAGGGTGGAGACGGGCACCGTCCAGCGCTGCTGCATCGCGCCCGGGGAGTCGATGCCGATGAAGTCCAGGTGCTGGCAGACGTGCTGATGCCCGGCGCGGCAGGCCGGGCAGCTGCCGTCCCAGCGCAGCGGCATCACGGTGACCGCGTCACCGGCCCGCCAGCCCTCCACGCCCGGCCCGACCCGCACGATCCGGCCGGACATCTCGTGCCCCAGAACGGCGGGCGTCCGGACCCGGGCGTCCATGTCGCCGTGGAAGATGTGCAGATCGGTACCGCAGATACCGACGTAGGCGGGAGCCAGCTCCACCTCACCCGGACCGGGGGGCGCACCGATCGCGGGAGCCGTGTCCAGGGTGCGGGCGGAGGTGTAACGGACGGCGAGAGTCATCGTGTCGTCAGGGTCCCTTCAGCGCGTACGCCGATGGTCAGCAGCAGGTTGGCGTAGGTACGGGTGTCGGCGGTGACGATCGCCAGCGCGAGGTCGGGCGAGCGGGCGGCGTCGTAGAACTCGAAGCGGCCGAGCGTGTCGACCGTGAGGGGCGCCAGCATCGCGCGGTACTCGGCGATGGCGGGCGGTTCCGGTTCGCCCTCGGGCGGCACCATGACGTGGGCCGCCTCGACGGGCAGGGCGCGCAGCAGGACGTCGAGGACGGTGGTGACGTCGAGCAGGCCGGGGGCCAGGTTGAGGTGGACGGTCCGGGCGCGCTCGCCGGTGGCGGTGCTCGCGGGGTAGTGGCCGTCCGCGAGCAGGACACGCGATCCGTGGCCGGCTCCGGCCAGGGATTCGAGGATCCCGGGGTGCAGCAGTTCCGTCAGGAGCACGGTGAGCCCTCCTTCGCTGGGGCGGGGGTCAGGTGGTAGAAGGCGGTCGCGGTGCCGGCGAGCACCGCGTGGATCTCGGTGCCGGAGCAGCCGTCCAGGAGTTCCTCGACGGTGGCGGCCCACCGGTTCCATCCGCCGGCGAGGAGGCAGACCGGCCAGTCGGAGCCGAACATCAGCCGGTGGGGGCCGAAGGCGGAGAGCAGGACGTCCCACACGGGGCGGATGTCGCCAATGGTCCACTTGTCGTGGTCGGCCTCTGTGATCAGGCCCGACACCTTGCAGCGGACCTGGGGATGCCTGGCCAGTGCGCGCACCAGCCGGGTCCAGTCGGTGAGATCCTGCCTGGCGAGCGGCGGCTTGCCGGCGTGGTCCAGGACGAGCGGCAGCTCGGGGAGGCGCTCCGCGAGACGGATCGCCTGCGGGAGCTGGTGGCTGCGGATCAGCACGTCGTATCCGATCCCACGCCTGCCGACCGCTGCCAACCCCCTTTCCACGTCCGGTCGTTGGAGCCAGTGTGGATCGGACTCGCCCTGCACGACGTGGCGCAGGGCCCGCAGGTACCGGCCCCCGTGCCCGGTCCGCAGGTCGTCGAGTACGTCGCCGATCGCGGGGGACGTCAGGTCCGCCCAGCCGACCACGGCCCCGATCAGCGGGTCGCTGTCGGCCAGGGCGAGGAGGTCGCGGGTCTCGGGAACGGACGCGATGCACTGGACGACCACCGTGCTCGTCAGTCGTCGTCCGACGATCGGCCGGGTCGCGGATGATCGCAAGGCGTGCGAGCTGAAGCTGCGGCGGATCGGCTCGTGCGCGGGTTCGTCCAGCCAGGGCTGCGGCCGGACCTCCAGGTCCCAGATGTGGTGGTGGGCGTCGACGAGGGCCTGGGCTTCAGACACGTGCGGTCCAGACGGGGCCGTCGGGGTAGGCGTACTCCTTGAGGGACTCGGGGTGCATCTGTGCGCTCAGCCCGGGCAGTGTCGGCGCCAGGTAGTGGCCGTCGACGATGCGCACCGGGTCGACGAAGTGCTCGTGCAGATGGTCGACGTACTCGATGACGCGGTCCTCGACCGTGCCGGAGACCGCGACGTAGTCGAACATCGACAGGTGCTGCACCATCTCGCACAGGCCCACGCCACCCGCGTGCGGGCAGACCGGCACGCCGAACTTCGCGGCGAGCAGCAGGATCGCGATGTTCTCGTTGACACCGCCGACCCGCGCGGAGTCGATCTGCACGATGTCCACCGCGCCGGCCTGGAGGAGCTGCTTGAAGACGACGCGGTTGGCGATGTGCTCGCCGGTGGCGACCTTGATGGGGCTGACGGCCTTGCGCACGGCGGCGTGGCCGAGGATGTCGTCCGGTGAGGTGGGCTCTTCGATCCAGTACGGCTGATAGGGGGCCAGAGCGCGCATCCAGTCGATCGCGGCCTGGACGTCCCATCTCTGGTTGGCGTCCACCGCGATGCGGATGCCATCGCCGACCGCCTCGCGCGCGGTGCGCATGCGCCGTATGTCGTCCTCCAGGTCCGCGCCGACTTTCAGCTTGATCTGGGTGAAGCCGTCGGCGACGGCCTCGCGGGCCAGGCGGGCCAGCTTCTCGTCGGAGTAGCCGAGCCAGCCGGGGGTGGTGGTGTAGGCGGGGTAGCCCTGGTCGAGCAGGCGGCCGATGCGCTGTTCGCGGCCGGGCTGGGCGCGGCGCAGGATCTCCAGGGCCTCCTCGGGAGTGAGGGCGTCGGACAGCCAGCGGAAGTCGACCTGTGCGACCAGGTCCTCGGGTGACATCTCGCCGAGGAAGCGCCACACGGGCTTGTCGGCCCGCTTGGCGGCCAGGTCCCAGGCGGCGTTGACGACCGCGCCGGTCGCCATGTGGATGGCACCCTTCTCCGGGCCCAGCCAGCGCAGTTGCGGATCGTGAACGAGGGACCGGGAGAACGTGCCGAGGTCGGCACAGACTTCGTCGACCGAAAGGCCCACCACGTGCGGGGCGAGAGCGGCGATGGCGGCGGCCTGCACGTCGTTGCCGCGTCCGGTGGTGAAGGCCAGGGCGTGGCCCTCCAGCCCGTCGCCGGCGTCGGTGCGCAGGACGACGTAGGCGGCGGAGTAGTCGGGTTCGGGGTTCATCGCGTCCGACCCGTCGAGGTGCTCTGACGTCGGGAACCGCACGTCCAGCACGTCCAGGGCGGTGATACGGGCAGAGGCCTCAGAAGGGGACAGGGCGGATGACATGGCGGCGACTCCTGTGAGGTGCGGGGGCGATACGGCCCCTTGCGGCGAGACGGGGGTGCGGCGGAGGGTGCCGGGCGGCCTGGAGGGCCGCCGGGCTCACTCCTGGACCTTGCCGCCGGTGATGCGCGAGATGGTCAGGGCGACCAGGATGATCAGGCCGTTGAGGGCGCCGATCCACTGGGCGGGGACACCGGCCAGCGTGAGCACGTTCTGGATCATGAAGAGCAGCAGGATGCCGCTGAACGCCCCGAACATGGTGCCCTTCCCGCCGTTCAGGCTGATCCCGCCGATGACGGCGGCGGCGAAGACGGTGAAGATGTAGCCGTTGCCCTGCGCCGAGGCGACCGAGGCGAGGCGTCCGGAGAGCATCAGTCCGGCGAGGGCGGCGAGGACGCTGCCGGTGACGATGACGATCCACAGCACCCGGTCGGTGCGGATGCCGGCCGCCTTCGCGGCGTCGACGTTGCCACCGATGGCGTACAACGAGCGGCCGAAGCTGGTCCAGCCGAGCACCACGATCGCGACGGCGAACAGCACCAGGCATACCCAGATGGACGCGGGCATCCCGAACCATTCGGCAGTGCCGAGGTAGAGCATCGACGCGGGCAGCTGGAAGAAGGTCTGGCCGCCGGAGATGCCGGTGAGGACGCCGCGCAGGACGATCAGCATGCCGAGGGTGACGATGAAGCCGTTGAGGCCGAAGCGGATGATCAGCAGGGCGTTGATCACGCCGACGAGCGCGCCCACCGCCAGGGTGACGGGAACGGACCACGCGCCGGGCAGCAGTCCGAGTCCGTGGCCCGCGCCGACCGGCACGACCAGCCAGGCCGCGACGCCGGGGGCGAGGCCCATGGTGGACTCCAGCGACAGGTCCATCTTCTTGACGATCAGGATCATCGTCTGGGCGAGGACCAGCAGGGCCATCTCGGACATGGTCTGCAGGACGTTGAGGAGGTTGTCGGCCTGCAGGAAGACCGGGTTGACGATCTGGCCGACGATCGCGATGACCACGATGGCCGGGACCAGCGCGAGGTCGCGCAGCCGGGCCAGGGGTATCCGGCCACCGAGCAGCACGGTCCGACCGGGCGCCGGCTCCGTGCCCTTGGCGGCGGATGTGTCCGCGAGGACGGTTTCAGGCATCGCATCAGGCATGCAGGTCCACTCCTTCCATCGCGGCCACGAGGTCGTGGTCGTGCCAGCCGCGGGCGATCTCCGAGGTCACACGGCCCTGAAACATCACCAGGACCCGGTCGCACATGTGCAGGTCGTCGAGTTCGTCGGAGGCGATGAGCACTCCGGTGCCGGTGGCCGCGGTCTCCTCGACCTTGCCGAGGAGGAACTCCTTGGAGCGCACGTCCACGCCCGCGGTCGGGTTGATCAGAACAAGCAGCCGGGGGTCGTCGGCGAGGGCGCGGGCCAGGACGACCTTCTGCTGGTTGCCTCCCGACAGTGCGGAGACCGGCAGTTCGGGACCGGGAGTCTTGATCGCGAGGTTCTCGATCATGCCCTCGGCGAGCCGGTCCCGGCGGCTGCGGCTGAGGAACCCGCCCTGGCCGAGCCTGCGGGGAACGGACAGGGTGGCGTTGTCCGCGATCGACATGTCGGGAACGAAGCCCTGGTGGTGCCGGTCCTGAGGGACGAACCCGGCACCTGCGGCGAGCGCGGCGGGCACGCTTCCCGGCCGGGGCCGCCTCCCGGCGATCTCCACCTCGCCCGCCGCTGCCGCCCGAAGTCCTACGACGGTCTCGGCGACCTCGGTACGACCGCTGCCGGCGGCACCCGCGAGGCCGACGATCTCACCGGCCTCGATCCGGAAGCTCACGTCGTCGAACGCGTCGCCCCGCAGAGCGCGAACGCTGAGTGCGGCCGTGGCACCGGGGTCGAGGACTCTCGTGTGTTCCTCGCGCCGGCCGGCCGCCGCCTCGCCGGTCATGGCGGCGACGAGGTCGGCGCGGGGAAGGTCCGCGACGGGTGCGGTCACGATGTGCCGGGCGTCGCGGAACACCGTCACCATGTCGCAGATCTCGTAGATCTCCTGGAGATGGTGGCTGATGAACAGGAAGGTCACGCCCTGGCGTTGCAGGTCGTGGATGCGGCCGAAGAGGCGGTTGATGGCCGCCCCGTCGAGCTGGGCGGTCGGCTCGTCGAGGATGATGAACCGGGCCCCGAAGGACAGCGCGCGGGCGATCTCGACGAACTGCCGCTGCTCGACGCTCAGATCACCGGCCGGAGTCCGCGGGTCGACGTCCACCGCCCAGGTCGACAGCAGATCCTGTGCGCGACGACGGGTGGCCTGCCAGCTGATGAGCCGGCTCTGTCCGCGGTCGTGCCGGTTCAGGAAGAGGTTCTCGGCGACGGTCAGTGCGGGGATGATCGTCGACTTCTGGTAGACGCAGGCCACGCGTTGCCGCCAGGCGTCCCGGTCGCTGGGCCGGGGGGCCGGCTCGCCACCGAAGGTCACCCTTCCCTCGTCGGGGGCCTGAAGGCCGGTGAGGACCGACACCAGGGTCGACTTGCCGGCTCCGTTGCGGCCGACCAGCGCGTGGGTCTCGCCGGGCCGGACGGTGATCCTGGCGCCGTTCAGAGCCACCGTCGAACCGAATCGTTTGACTATGCCCGTCGCCTCGACGACGGGCGGGCCCGAGGGGGACCGTCCGCCGTCCGCCTGGGCGGGCGCGGGGGTGACTGCTCGCTCCCCGTCGCTCATCTCAACCTCCTTGTCCTCGTGCGCCGTTGCGTCACTGATGTGGAATCACCGATGCGTCCCGATGAGAAATCAGAGGCATCAGCCGAGGTTGTTGCCCCACAGCGCCTTGTCGTCGCTCTTGACGCTGGGCACGCCGCCGTAGGTGCCTCCGTCGGCGGTGACGAGCGGGGCGGGGAGCTGGTCCTCGAGCACGCCGTCGCGGACCTGGATGATGGTGCTGTCGTGGTCGGTCTTGCCGGGCTTGAACGCCTTCCCGTCGATCGCGGCCTTGACGTAGTACAGGGCGTACTTGGCGTAGAGGTCGGCCGGCTGCGAGACCGTGGCGTCGATCTCGCCCGCGGCGATGGACTTGAGCTCCTCGGGGATGCCGTCGTTGGACACGACGAACACGTGCTTCGTGTCCTTCGGACCCACCAACAGGCCCTTCTGCTTGAGGACTTGGAGCGTGCCGGACAGCGCGAAGCTGGCCTCCATGTAGACGCCCTTGATGTCCGGGTTGGCCGTCAGGTCGGTCTGCAGCTTCTGGGCGGCGACCGCGCCGTCCCAGTTGGTGGCCTCGCCGAACACCTTGATGTCCGGGAAGTTCTTCTTCATGCAGTCGTTGAACGCCTCGGTGCGGTCGCGGCCGTTGATGGAGGAGAGGTCGCCCTCCAGCATGACGACCTTGCCCTTGCCGCCGAGCTTCGCGCCGAGGTACTGGCAGGCTTTCTCGCCATAGGCGCGGTTGTCGGCCCGTACGACCATGTAGACCTTGCCGGTGTCGGGGCGGGTGTCGACGGTGACGACGGGGATCTTCTTCGCCTCCAGCTGCGCGAGGGTGGGCGCGATGGCGGCGGTGTCCTGCGGGGCCATCGCGAGACCCTTGACGCCTTGGCTGATGAACGTCTGTGCGTTGGCGGTGAGTTTGGCGACGTCGTTCTGCGAGTTGGTCGTCTTCAGGTCCAGGCCAAGCTGCTTGCCGTACTGGGGCGTGTACTTGATGTAGGAGTTCCAGAAGTCGGTGTCGGAGCGCGGGTAGTCGACGCCGACCAGCGGCGCGCCGCCGGACCCGGTGCCGGAGCCACTGCTGCAGGCGCTGAGCAACGTCAGGGCGGACAGGACGGATACGGCTGAACACAGGGCGGTTCTGACTCTCATCGGTGCTTCCTCGCGCCGGTCCCGTAGCGGGAGATGTTTCGCCTCGACGACATCTGCGTATCGCCGTGCCGTAAGAGATGGGATGTTTATAGGCGCGCCCTCGCCGCCCTGTCTACCCCACGATCGAATGAGCATCAAAATGTCAGCTCACAGCTCGTCCGAGATTTCGGCCTCGGCACCAAGGTGGCAAGATCCATCCCATCAATACTCGCATCTGACTGATCCAGATCAGCCATGAAGCCCTGACAGACATTCCATGTCTGGTCAGTCGCAAATCGTGTCAGACCATCATCAAGTACAGCCAACTCTCTGGCCGCTCAGCGCTTTTCATCCCTGCACACCCGTTGACATCCCAGGGAGACATGGCCGACCTTCATGCGTAACAAGCGGCGCCCTGTACTCCCCTGCCCCCTCTGCACCAGGGACGTATCCATGTCGAGTTCGATCAACAGACGCCACTTCCTGGCCAGTGCCACCTGCGTCGCCGCGGCGGCCGTTGCCGGAGGCGTGTTCGATGCCGGAATCGCCCGGGCCGCACCCAGCACGTATACGCCCGACTGGAACTCGGTCGACCAGCACCCGCCGGCCCCGGAGTGGTTCCGGGACGCGAAGTTCGGGATCTACTTCCACTGGGGCGTCTTCAGCGTCCCCGCCTACGACAACGAGTGGTACCCGCGCAACATGTACCAGGCGGGCAGCAACGCCAACCAGCACCACATCGCGACCTACGGCCGGCCATCGGCATGGCCGTACCACAACTTCATCAACGGGGCGAAGGACCTGGCGGGCGACTTCGTGAAGTTCGCGCCGAAACTGAAGTCGGCGGGCGGGAAGTTCGACCCCGACGAGTGGGTGCAACTGTTCGTCGACGCCGGCGCCAGGTTCGCCGGCCCGGTCGCCGAGCACCATGACGGCTTCTCCATGTGGGACAGCCAGGTCAACGAGTGGAACTCGGTGAAGAAGGGCCCGGGGCTCGACCTGCTGCGGCTCTTCTCCACGGCCATCCGCGCCAAGGGCCTCAAGCTGCTGGTGGCCATGCACCACGCGTACCACTTCAACGGCTTCTACGAGTTCGTCCCCGCCCAGACCGACCCCAGCCTCAGGAAGCTCTACGGGCAGCTGGGCTCGGCCGCGGAGAACCAGCTCTGGTTCGACAAGCTCAAGGAGGTCATCGACCGCAGCCGGCCCGACATCCTGTGGCAGGACTTCAAGCTGGACGCCGTGGACGAGACGCAGCGCCTGAACTTCCTGGCGTACTACTACAACCAGGCCAACAGCTGGGGCCGTGAGGTCGTCGCCACCTATAAGGACGGCATGAACGGCAAGGGCGAGGTCTTCGACTACGAGCGCGGCGGTCCGGGAGACCTGACCTCCCCGTACTGGCTGACCGACGACAGCATCTCCAGCAGCAGCTGGTGCTACACCCAGGGCATCGGCTACTACACCATCCAGCAGATGCTGCACTCGTTCATCGACCGGGTCAGCAAGAACGGCAACATGCTGCTGAACATCGCGCCGATGGCCGACGGCACCATCCCCCAGACGCAGAAGGACATCCTGCTCGGTATCGGAGACCACCTGAAGCGCTTCGGCGAGTCGGTGTACTCGACCCGCGCCTGGACGGCGTACGGCGAGGGCCCGACGAAGATGGGCGGCGGTGCCTTCACCACCCCGCACGCCGGCACGCCGCAGGACATCCGCTTCACCCGCGACAAGGCAGGCACCGTCCTGTACGCCACCGTCCTCGGGTGGCCGGGCAGCTCGCTGACGATCAAGACGCTCAGCCCGGACCGGATCAACCTCTCGTCGCTGACCTCGGTGAAGCTCCTCGGCACCACCGCCGGCACCTACATCGACCTGCCCGCGCCGGCCCAGAATTCCTCCGGCCTCACGGTCACCCTGCCGTCCTCGGCCCCGTACAACGCCAACGCCTACGTCCTGAAGCTCGCCTTCTCCGGCACGATCCCGGGCCTGCGGCCACTGGCCGGTGCCCTGGCCTCCACGGACGTCAACTACAGCGGCAACTCGGCCGTACTCACCGTCGGCGACTACACCACGGCCGACCTCACCTCGGCCGGGCTGGGCGCGGGCGGCATCACCTCCCTCCGGCCGGCCTCCGGCTACCAGGTCATCGGCTACTCCGGGGACGACTTCACCGGCACCTCCTGGACGTTCACCACCGAGAACCCCGACCTGCGGGTCACCGGCAACAACGACCGGATCGCCTCGCTGAGAGTCCAGTTCAACCCGGCGGCGTACTTCCGGCTCACCAACGCCACCGACGGACTCGCCCTGGACAGCGGCGGCGGCGTGGCCTCCGGGTCCGACCTCAAGCAGTGGACGTGGAACGGCAGCTCCAACCTGCAGTGGCAGGCGGAGGCGGTCGGCGACGGCTACTACCGACTGGTCAACCGGACGAACGGCATGGTCGCCGACGGCTGGGGCGCCACCGACAACGGCTCTCCGGCCCGACAGGCTCCCTGGAACGGCGGTACCAACCAGCAGTGGAAGATCACTTCCCAGGGCGGCGACGCCTACTCGATCGCCAACCGCACCACCGGCCTGGTCCTCGACGGCGGTGGCAACGTCGACTCGGGCTCCGTCGCCAAGCAGTGGGCGTACGGCGGCAGCACCAACCTGCTGTGGACCTTCACGGCCGTCTGATCCCTGTTTCCGCGGCCCCCACCCCACCCGGATTCCGTCCCACGTCGGCCTGGCGGCGGTGGGTGCCCACGACTACGGGTCACCGCTCCACTCCCCCACGACCACGCACCGCCGACCGGACACAGGAGTCCCCTCGACGGACAGCTCCATCGACCGCAGGCGTTTCCTCACCGTGGCCGCACTGACCGCGGGAGCCTCGGCCCTCCCCGGCGGCCTGCTCCCGGGCAGGGCGGTGGCGGCCGTCCCGCCGCAGATCACCCTCCCCGAGCGCGGCATCCACGACACGTCCCCGGCCTTCTCCTGGACCGACGGCTTCCTCACCGGCAACGGCGAATACGGGGACGTGCTGTACGGCGGTCCCGCCTTGGAGAAGGTGGTCTTCAACTATCAGCGGCTGGTGCTCCCGAACGGCACCCGTGTGAACCCGCGGGTGATCTCCGACCGTCTGGAAGGCGCACGCCACAAGGCTCTCGCGGGTGACTACGCGGGGCCAACCGGGACTTCGCCGCGGGCTGGTCGCTGCGCTGGACGCAGGCCTACCCCCCCCGCGCACGAACTGCACATCGACACGCCCGGCAAGACCACGGTCGACGACTACGCGCGGGTCACCGACTTCCGTACCGGGAGGGTGAGTTCGAGCTGGACCGACCAGTTCGGCTACCTGGACCCGGCGGGCGTTCGTCTCCCGGGCCGACAAGGTGATCGTCCATGAGCTGTCACCCGCTCCCGGCCGGACGGTCGACACCACGCTGAACGCCTACACCGCACTCACCGGGATGCCCAGCAGCATTGGCTTCACCATGCGTGCCACCGTCACCGGCGGCTCCGGCTATCTGAATCTGCGCGGCACCTACCCCTCGGGGCAGGTGAACCGGCCTGCCACCCGAGCGAAGACGGGCTCCAACTCCGCAGTCCAGCACCCGACTTCAGTGATCCCCTCCATGACCGGACAACGAGAAGATGCGGCTCAGGACACGATTTCTGACTGGAGTACGGCAGCCATGTCGAGGTCCACCTCATCCGGCCGCCTGCTCACCCTTGACGATGGTGAAGCCGATGCCGCCCAGCTGCGAGGTGAGGTAGCGGCGCAAGGCCGCTGAGGCGCTTCCTGCCTGGCTGGTCCGCAATTCGATGCCGGAATCGTCCGTGGCCGGACCGATCTGGTAGACGGGGAACCCTGCAATCGTCGGACGATTGTGCGCCATCAGGCCGCGAACGGCCGCGTGTAGTGTCCGCTCGGAGTAGCGGCAAGGAAAGATGTCGAGCCGGTTGAGGTCGACGGTCGGGTGGGCGCGTTTGGCCGCCTGCGCGAGCAGCCTCCCGCGTGCCGCGTCCGTGACACACAGCGCCACCCGCCCCTGGGTGTAGCCGTCGATCACCGTGCCGAAAATATCCGAGTACTCGGAGTTGAACTCCTCATCGCCGACGGCCTGCGCAAGTGCCTGTGCCTGCACCGTGTCGGCAGAAGTACCACTGCCCGCAGCGGGTGAGGCCGCGCTCTGGCCCTGCACGCCATTCGGGCAGGATGCGGGCACCCTGCCGCTCGCGCTTCTGCTGCTGGCCGAGGACACCGACGTGGCGCCGACAGACGGACTCTGCGGCGCCGCCGAGTTCCCCGGCGATGACCCGGCACACGCCGCAGTGGCAGCCAACATCCCCGAACAGAGCGTCAGAGCAACGGCACGCCGCATGGTTCCTTCTTCCTCCGTAGTTCCACCAAGCACAGCCGCTCCCCACCAGCACCGAAACGCCGCGACACGATGGCGCGGAGTGTAGCGAGTCGGGAGTGGCTCAGGGCCGCCGCGAGGACCCGCGGTCCCGTGCTGTCAGCCGGGGGCCGCCGGACGGTTTGTCCGTCCTCCGACGCGCACGGCCCCGCCGACGCGCGCGGAACACCAGCGGCGCCCGAACCCTCGCCCGCCGCCTGGGACCTGTCCCACCCACTTCCTTCTTCCTGCTGTGAGGCGTGGACTCGGGGGGCACAGAAGGGACGTCGACCTCCCGAGCATCGCAGGGCCACCGTGGTGACCTGCGGGTTTGCGGGCGGATACGGAAGTGGGTGCGGACGGTTGTCGGCCGGGTTGTCGGCGTGGACGTGGGCGGCGCGGAACGGATGGCGCTGGGCGTGCTGCCGCGGTGCCGGATGGCCACCACCGAGCAGATGCACCGGGTGATCACCCCCCTCGGTGCGCATCGAGCAGGCCAGGCGCAGGTTGGCCAGGCTGCGTGCCGAGGGGCTGGTCGACCGCATCACCCTGCCGCGGGCCGGACAGACCCGAGCGTGCTTCCCCCACCCGAACAGCCTGCAACTCGCCTGTAAGCGGCCGGAGATGCGCGGGCAACGGCCCTCCAGGACCGTGTCCGACCCGACCGCCGTGCGGCTGAAGGCCGGGCCACACGCTGACCGCGCCCGAGGACCCCGCCGGTGCCGAGGACCGCGGTGTCAGGGCCGGTCGATCTGCGCGGCGGCCTCCTCCAGGTCGGCGACGGAATTGCCGCCGTGCCGATGGGCGTTGGGGCATCCCTGCCGGTTCCGTCCGACTCGGGCTCGGACATCGCCGAGCACACGCGGCACCTGATCTCCATGGCACTGCATTGGGGGATGCCGGTCACCGGGCTACTCCCCTTCCCCCTCAGGCTGATGACCGTGCTCCCGCGCATGCTCGACACGCAGGGACGGGCTGGGGATCACCGTCAACTGCGTCGGGCCCAGGACCACTTCATCCTGCCGTCCGAACTGGACACCGATGCTTCAGAGCTGCCGGCCTGCGCCCAGAAGGCCGCCGGCACCGTCCTGGGGCACCGCCGTACACGAGAAGGACTTGATCGGCCACCAGCACAACGACCTGGCCCTCACCCCCGCTCCACAAGCCCTCCGGCACACGCCGAGCCCGCCTCGACACGATCAGGCAGGGAATCGACCGCCGGGTCGCCGCACTGGAGGAATACGCGGACAAAGACGCCGAGGCAGACAAGTGCTACACAGAAGGGGAGCAAGCCCGACAGCTCGCGGCGGGCGACGATGACGTGCTCACCCTGCTCGCCGCCACCGCCACGGACGACCTCGCCGTGGCCGAGATACAGGGAATGACCACACAGGCACGCGCCGTCGCCGGAGCCCTGCACAACGCGGTCGACGCAGCGGGGCGAACGCCGCCGCGGGTTCCGGGAACCCACAGGCGCGCGTCAGTTCGTTTCGAGGCAGTCGGTGAAGGCCGCGACCAGGGACGGGTCGTTGAAGGCGGTGATCCGGGCGATGTGGTCCGCGCGCAGGGTCAGGACCTGGATGCCGTAGGGCTCATACCGCCCGCCGCCCGCGTGTGTGTGGACGACGAGGGCCGGCTGACCGTTGGCGCGGGTGGGGGCCATCCGCCACCCGCCCGGGCGCAGGACCCGGTCGGACAGGAAGCCGATGACGGCCTGGCGGCCGGTGAACCAGGTCGGGGTCGGGGGCATCTCCAGCTCGACGTCGACGCGCAGCAGATGCACCAGCGCGTCGGGGTCGGCGCGGGTGAAGGCGTCGACATAGTCGTCGAGGAGGCCGCGCTGGGTCTCCTCGGCTGGCTCGGCCAGGTCGTCGGCGACCGGTCCGGCATCGGCCAGGCGGGCCCGGGCGCGGCGGAGCGCGCTGTCCACAGCAGCAGCCGTGGTGTCCAGGATCTCGGCCACCTCGGCCGTCCGGAACCCGAGCACGTCGCGCAACGTCAGCACGGCGCGCTGGCGGGCTGACAGGAGCTGGAGTGCGGCGATGAATGCGAGGCGTACCCCCGTCCGCGTGGCCACGATCGCCGCCGGGTCACCGGCGCCGAACCGTGTGTCCGGCGCCGGCTGGAGCCAGGGCACTGTGGGCTCGCGGGGAGCCACCGCCACACGGTGATCGTCCGACGGCGCGCCCAGTCCCGATGGCAGTGGCCGCCGGGACCTCGTTTCCAAGGCCGTCAGGCAGGCCATGGTGGCGATCTTGTACAGCCACCGCCGCACCGAGGAACGGCCTTCGAAGCCGTCGAACGCGCGCCACGCCCGCAGATAGGTCTCCTGGACGAGGTCTTCGGCGTCGTGGATCGAGCCGAGGAGCCGGTAGCAGTGCGCGAGCAGTTCCGGCCGGAACTGCTCGGCCAGAGCGTTGAACTCGGCGTTCGACGGCATCGTGGGTTCTCCTCGGAGTAGCGGCGGGGGCCGCCGTAAGAGATGGATCAGTCGATCGGGTTCAGCCCGGCGCCGCGGACCCGGTACTCCGGGCCGCTGTCCGGGGCCCCGGCGAGCTCCACCACGGCCGTGCCGATCTGTTCCAGGGTGAGGATTGGCTGCCGCCCTTCGATGAAGGTCTCACGGTCGACGCCTGCACGCGCGGCGTAGCCCGTGACCCCGGCATCGCCCACCCCGCCGACCGGAGTCATGTCCGGCAGGAGCGTGATGAACCGAATGCCCAGCCCGGCCCGCTGCGACTCCTCGGCGCCGTACTGGCGCAGGTACCGGATGGCGGCCTTGGCGCTGGCGTATCCGCCGCTGAGCGGGGAGCCGCCCAGCGCGGCTCCGCTGGACATCGAGATCACGGCGCTGCCGGGAGCCAGCGGCGCTCGCAGGGCAGCCCCCGTCCAGGCGAAGACGTGCCGCGTGTCGACCTCCCAATTGCGGCTGAAGGTCTCCCAGCTCTGCTCATGCACGGGCGCCATGTGGGGCGTTGCCCCGGCGTTGAGTACGAGCAGACCGGGCCGGTGGGTACGGATCACCTCCTCGGCGAGGGCTTCGGCGGTGGCATCGGCGGCGAGGGGCGTGAACGCCGGGCCGAGCTCGTCGCGTACGCCGCCCAGTTCCTGTTCGTTGCGGGCGATACCCGTGACACGGGTGCCACGGGCCACGAGCGCGGCGGCGATCGCGCGCCCGAAGCCGCGGCTCGCACCGGTGACGACGGCGGTCTGGAGGTGATCTGGCATCGGAGGCTCCACATGCTGGTCGGGTTCGGTCGCCAATAAAGACCAGCGGGAGGACGGAAAACCGTCGCCCCAGCGGGGGAATCTTGAGTCGACGCGTACGGCACACCTCCCGCACCGTCCTCGAACCGGATGCCGCCCGAACGGCCCGGACGCCGGTGACATGACTGCGGGCCTGGGGGGTGGCGCGCAGGTGAGGGCGTTCCTGAGGCTCGCAACGTGCCGCGGGATACGGGCTCATCGAGGTTGCCCATGTGCAGGGCGTCGACGTGCCTGAAGACGGAGAGGCAGGCGCCGCATCGGTGCTGTCGAACGTCCTGAGCATGCCGACTCGCTCACCAACGTCGGCTGCCTGCCGAAGCAGTACACAAGTGCTGTCAATTCCCGGATTTTGGTCCAACTTCTGTGGTGCGCCAACTCGCCTGACTGGCTGACGAAGTTTCACCTGGAGGCCGACGGCTTCGGGGTGGCCACGGTGCCCGCCGCCATCGGGCCGGTGCTGCCGCCCGGGGTGATCCTGCTGCGGGTGGAGGGCTCGCCCTCAGAGGTCGGCCGGCTGCATCCGGTCCGGCTGCCGGGGCGGCCGACGGCGGCGATGGCGGCGTCGGCCGTACGGTGCGGGATCAGTTCGCCTCCCCGCCCGCGGTGCGGTAGCCCGTGCGGTAGGCGGACTCCTGGGGTCGCGTACTTCACGGCGACTTCACTGCAGGCGATGGTCGGGCTGGACGTCGCCGAGTCCACGGACCCACTCCAGAGGATACCTCGGTATCATGTTAATACTAGTCTTGGATCCATACCAGGAGGAGTCCCTGTGGCGGACAAAGCACGGCCGGTCGTCTTCCAGCATGGGCAAGCGTTCCTGGCGGCCGTCTCGGAACGCTGGAACTACCAGATCCTGCGTGAGGTCTTCTTCGGCGTCCACCGGTTCGGCGAACTCAAGCGCGGGCTGGGCATCTCGGCGACGATGCTCACGGCGCGGCTGAACCACCTCACCGAGTTGGGCCTGCTGGAGAAGCGCGCGTATCGGGAGGACAAGCCCTGGTACGAGTACCGGCTGACCGGGGGTGCGCGGGAGTTGGTGGTGCCGGCCATCGTGGCGGTCACCCGCTGGGCGGAGAGCCGTGCCGACGGCGAGGCGGTGCCGGCACGGCCCCTGCTGCACACCTCCTGCGGATACGAGACTGAGCCCTATCTCGCCTGCAGTCAGTGTCACCAGCCCATCGAAGCGGCCGATTTGCAGCCGCTCCCGGCGAAGGTGGGAGTGAGCACAGAGGAGGTGGCAGAGGAAACCGGCCTCAAGTAGTCATCATTTGCTACTACTTGCAGTACGCTACCAGTACCGGCTCTACTCGAACCTCGGGTGAGGAGTGACCATGTCACGGACGGACTGGCTCAACGACGTCGCCGAGAAGCTGATACCGACATCCCTCGGCCTGATGAACGTGCGGGTGGGCGGTCGGACCGACGGCCCGGCCATGGTCTTCTGGCCGAGCCTGATGATGGACGGCACCATGTGGCGCTTCCAGTACGAGCACTTCGCCCCCACGCACCACGTGGTGCTCGTCGACAGCCCCGGACACGGCAAGTCCGACGCGCTACGGCGGATCATCGACCTCAAGGAATGCGCCGACGGGCTGGTCGAGGTCCTGGACGCGCTCGGCATCGACAGGTGTGTGCTGGTGGGCAACAGTTGGGGCGGCATGCTGGCCGGGGTGTTCCCCGCGTATCATCCGGAGCGCACCGCCGCCGCCGTCGGCATCAACTGCACCGCCTCGCTGCCCACGACGTTCGAGAGCGTCTGGGCGACCGGACTGGCCGCCTATCTCGCGGTGCACGCGCGAATGCCACGACTGGCCGCCAGGGCCGCGCGCTCGGCGTTCGCCGGACCGACCGCAGCGGCCGAGAACGCCGAGTTCCTGGAGTACATCGACGTCGTGCTGGACAACGACCCCAAGTCCGTGGCGTGGGCGCTCCGCAGCATCCTCATCGGGCGCAGGGATGAGCACCGGCTGCTGGCGACCACTCCCGTCGGCATCCCTGTCCTGGTCATCGCCGGCGAGGAGGACAGCCAGTTCCCCGTCCACGCGGTCCGGAGGATGGCCGACGCCATCAAGGGCAGCACCTTCCGCGTGCTGCCGCGCACCGGCCACCTGGCCGCGCGGGAGAACCCGGACGAGGTCAACGCGGCGATCGACGCCTTCCTCGCAGCCCGTCACGTCGCCTGACCCGACGGCGACGCCGGAGGATCAGAGAAAGGAGAAGGACGATGACGCACCGTGCCACTCCCGCTCCTGTGCCGAGTTGGGTCGGACAGCTCATGCGCGAGATCGACACCCTCGATTTCGGCGAGGGTTTCGCCCGGACGACCGACGACACCGAGATGTTCTTCGGCACCGCCCACGTGGTAGGTGCCGAGGCCATCAAAGCGTTCTTCGTCAAGATCGATGAGCCGCTGCACATCGCTCACACCGTCCTGGAGTGCTGGGACACTCCCGACGGGGTCCTGTTCCTGCGCGGGGAGGCCACCATGGCGAAGAAGACCGACCCGGACACCACCGTACGGGCTCCCTTCATGCACCTGTACCGCCTTGACGACAGCGGAAGGATCCGCACCATCCACATCACCGCCGGCCCGCTGCACACCGACGCCGTGATGTGAGACGCGCGGAGGATCGAGCCGGCGGCCCGCGCGGGGCCGGCCCCGCAGTTGACGCACCGTCCGGGTAGGAGTCTTCCAGCTCTGCGACGGGTCACGGGTCGAGTACCGACTCACCGCTCTGGGCCGGTCCTTGCTGACGCTCGTCGACACCGTCGGCGCATGGGGGGGATCTCCCAGCGGCTCCGCAGGCGGCGGAACCAGTGCAGGTGGGCGAACGCCCGCTCCATGACTCGGCGTTGGGTGCCCAGACCCGGAGCCGTGCTGGGCACCCCGGCGGACGATCAGCCGCTTCACGCCGATATCCCAGTCCATGTGGCGGCATCTGAGCTGGGTGACATCGTTGCGGTTGCCGCCGGTCAGGGTGGCGGCGAGCGGGATGCCGGTGGCGTCGGTGATCAGGACTTCGTGTCCCGTCTTCCGTTCGGCCAGGTGGCGCGAGCAGGTCATGCCCGAGCCGAAGCCGACTTCCTGCGGCAGATGCTCCCTGGGGATCCCGGTGTGGAGGATGAACAGGCTGCCTTGGAACACGAGCCCGTCCGGATGCCGGTTGTGTCCCGGTGCCTGGTCCGACGCTCGACCTTGGGCAGCAGCGGCGAAGTCCTCCTCCGGCGTCGACCTGACAAAGCGATGGGGTGTCAGGGCGGCAACACGGGCTACTTCGAGCGCCCCAGCGACCAGCACTGAACGCAGAACCGGCCTGCCTGCCCCTCATCGGCCTCCTGGTCGGCGGGTTCGTCGGCGCGGTCGATCTCGGCCATGTGCTCCTCCGCTCAGGTCCGCCGCTCCGCAAGCGCGGCTTCCGGGGACAGCCCGAGTCCGGTGAGTCGGTAGAAAGCCCATGGCGGCACGGCCGGTTCGACACGGGGCGACACCAGCCCGTCGCGGGTCAGGCTTCGCAGCGTCACGGACAGCATCTTCGGCGAGACGCCGGGCATCCGGCGTCTCGGCTCCGCGAGGCGCACCTCGTCCGGTGCGGCATCGGCGAGCGTCCTGACGGCCATGGACGTCCCCTTCGTACCGATGCGGTCCAGCAACTGCCACGTCGGGCCATGGGGATCGAACAGATCGCCGGGGACGGACCTGCGGATCTCCTGCTGCACGGCTTCCCGCACACCTGGCGACGCTGGAGCGGCATCACGGGCCGATTGGCCGGGCGGTACCGGGCCATCGCCCCGGACCTTGCATCATTCCGGTCGGAACTCATCAATTCCCCTGGATGCAATGTGTTCGTATGGCGACTATCGGTGTCAGGTGTCGTCCCAGATTGACCGCTCTGACTCACCCGGCCCCTAAGGAGCGGGCACCGCAGAGCTGCCCGCGTGAGGCCTTGGACAGTTGCACGCCCGGGATCGGAAAGCCGACCCCGGGCGTGGTTCATCCGCAGCAAGTGAGCGTCTGCTCCCAGACGGCGGCGACGTCGTCCGGTTCGGTCCGGCTGCTGCGGTGACGCCGCAGTTCGGCCTCGGGCAGGCCGGTGTGCACGTGCCTCCGTCTCCTCGGCGTCAGCGGCGCTCGACGGTGACGACGGGGTGCAGGCGGCGGGTGTGGTCGACCTCGCGGACCGGGCCGGTCAGGCGCAGCGGGACCGTCATCCGGTGGTCGGTGCTGCTGGCGGAGATCCGCAGCTCCAGCCTGCCGGGTTCGACGATGCGCCGGCCGTCGCGCCCGGTGAAGGAGGCCAGATCCGCGGGCAGTTCCACGAGGACCCGGCATCTTTCCCCGGCGTCGAGCGGGAGGCGCCGGTAGCCGACGAGGCGCTGCACCGGCTGGACGACGGAGGCCACCGGGTCGTGCAGGTAGAACTGCACCACCTCGCAGCCGGGGCGCGCGCCGGTGTTGCGGACCTCGAAGGCGAACCGGAAGCTGCCGTCGGTACCGGTCTCCGCGACGGTGGCGTCGAGCGCGGACCACTCGAAGTCGGTGTAGCCGAGCCCGTGTCCGAACCCGTAGGCCGGGCTGGTGCTGGTGCTGGACACATCGCTGTCCTGGGCCAGCCGGGCGGCCAGGTAGGTGGAGGGCTGGACGCCCTTGTGGCGCGGCACGCTCACCGGCAGCCGTCCGGAGGGATTCACCCGGCCGCTGAGCACACCGGCGATGGCCTCGGTACCGGCCTCCCCGGGGAAGAAGGACTGCACGATCGCCGCCGCCTCGCCCTGGGCGCGCCCCAGCGCGTACGGGCGGCCCGCCAGCATGACCAGCACCACCGGTGTGCCCGCGTCCAGCAAGGCGTCGAGCAACTCCTGCTGTACGCCGGGCAGTTGCAGCGACTCGGTGTCGCAGCCCTCACCGCTGGTCCCCCGGCCGAACAGGCCCGCCCGGTCGCCCAGGGCCAGCACCACGACATCGGCCGTGCGCGCCGCGGCGATCGCCTCGGTGAAGCCCTCCGTGCTGTCGCCGTCGACCGTCGCCCCGAGAGCGGACACGATCGCGGCGTCGGGGAACTCTGCCGCCAGCGTCTCCCGAAGCGTGGGCAGTTCGATGCCGACCGGGACCTCGGGGTGCTGCGAGCCGACGTGGACGGGGAAGGAGTAGCAGCCCAGCACGGCCGTCGGGGTGTCTGCGTTGGGGCCGATCAGCGCGATCCGGCCGGGGCGGCCGAGCGGCAGCGTGCCGTCGTTGCGCAGCAGTACGACCGCCTGTTCCGCCAGTTCCCGGGCGAGGCGCCGGTTCTCGGGTCGGTCCAGGTCCACGCTGCCGCGCAGCGCCTCCGGCGCGTCGAGGTCCGCGTCGGCGAGCGCCTGCGGGACCGGGCTCCAGTCGGGGTCGAGCAGGCCGAGTTGTGCCTTCTGGACGAGGATCCGGCGCAGCGCACGGTCGATCAGCTCCTCGCCAACGGCCCCTGCCTCGATCGCGTCGAGCAGCGGCCGGCCGAAGGTCTTGACGGTCGGCAGCTCGACGTCGACGCCGCCGGCGAGGGCCAGACCCGCGGCCTCGGCCCAGCTCCCCGCGACGCCGTGAAGCAGCTTGAGGAAGGCGATGCCGAAGTAGTCCGCGACGACCGTGCCGTCGAAGCCCCAGGTGTCCCGGAGCAGACCGGTGAGCAGTTCCGCGTCGGCGGCCGAGGGGATGCCGTCGGTGTCGGTGTAGGCGTGCATGACCGAGCGGGGCCGGCCCTCGCGGACCGCCATCTCGAACGGCGGCAGGATGACGTCGGCGCGCTCGCGCGGGCCCATGGCGACGGGGGCGAGGTTGCGTCCGGCCCGCGAGGCGGAGTAGCCGGCGAAGTGCTTGAGGGTCGCGACGATCCCGGCGGATTCCAGGCCCTGCACGTAGGCGGTGGCAAGGGTGCCGACCAGGTAGGGGTCCTCGCCGATGGTCTCCTCGACGCGTCCCCAGCGGGCGTCGCGCACCACGTCGAGCACGGGGGCGAGACCCTGGTGGACGCCGACGGAGCGCATGTCGGCGCCGATGGCGGCGGCCATGGCACGCACCAGCTCGGGGTTGAAGGCCGCCCCCCAGGACAGCGGGACGGGGTAGGCGGTGGCGCCCCAGGCGGCGAAGCCGGCCAGGCACTCCTCGTGGGCGATCGCGGGTATGCCGAACCGGTTGGCGGCGGTGATCCGCTGCTGGGTGCGGGCGAGTGAGAGCGCTCCGACGGCGGCGTCGACGGGCAGGGTGCCGAAGGGCCGGGTGAGCTGGCCCAAGCCGTGTGGCAGCAGCTCGTCGAGGTCGGGCGGTTCTTCCATCTCGTGCTGGTGCGGGGCGACTTCGCCGCCCTCGTCGGAGGCGCCCACCCAGACGCCGACGAGCTGGGCCGTCTTCTCCCGCAGGGTCATCGCCGCGACGAGGGCGTCGGCCCTGGTCTCCGGATCGAGGGAGGCGTCCTGCCAGACGGCGTTGTCGAGCTCGGTGGTGGGGGCGGGGTTCATTTTGCCGGTCACTTTCCTCCGACCCCCATGAGTCCCTGGACCAGGGCGCGGCGGGCGAACAGGTAGACGACGAAGATGGGGAGCATGGACAGGACCACGGCGGCGAGCAGTCCGGGGACGTCGACGCCGTGTTCGGTCTGGAAGTTGTACAGACCGAGAGTGATCACCTTGGTCGAGTCCGACTGGGTGAGGATGAGCGGGAAGAGGAAGCCGTTCCAGGCCTGGAGGGCCGAGAACACGACGATGGAGGAGAGTCCGCCCTTCGACAGCGGCAGCACGAGCTGCAGGAAGACCCGCCACGGGGCGGCCCCGTCCATCGCCATCGCCTCGTACAGCTCGGGGCTGATGTCGCGCATCGCCCCGGTCAGCACCAGGGTGCACACGGGCATCGAGAACGCGGCGGTCGGCAGGATGACGCCGATCAGATGGTCGTAGAGCCCGGCCTGGCTGATCACGTAGAACATCGGCACGATCACCGCCTGCGCGGGGATCGCGAGTCCCAGCAGGAACACCCGGAACACGACGCCGATGGTCCGGCCCCTGGCGCGCACGATGGCGTAGGCGAGCGGGGGGACCACCAGCAGCACGATGCCGACGACGCTGACGGTGGCGATCAGGGTGTTGAGGAAGTCCTGGCCGAAGCCGTTGGAGAAGGCGTTCCGGTAGTTGCTGAACGTCAGGTGCGACGGCCAGGTCAGCGGGCCCTGGGTGGAGTAGTCGGAGGTGGTGCGCAGGGTCGCGGTCAGCAGCAGGTAGAGCGGCAGGCCGATCAGGAAGAGCCAGATCAGGGAGCCGAACCCGGCCAGGTAGTTGGGCCGCTGCCTCATGAGATCCCCTCCGCCGTGCCGCGCATCTTGTCGTAGCCGGAGAGCCGTACCACGACCAGGGAGATGAGGGTGGCGACGACGACCAGGACCAGCGCGATGGCCGAGCCGGCGCCGAAGTCGAAGTTCTTGAAGCTCTGCTCGTACATGTAGTAAGCGCTGACCGTGGTGTCCGTGCCGGGTCCGCCCTGGGTGAGGATCAGCACCGTGTCGAAGGTGGTCAGGCCGCCGACGACCATGAGGATCATCGAAGTGATCATGGTGTTGCGCAGCTGCGGCAGGGTGATGTGGAAGAACTGCCGCACCGTGCCGGCGCCGTCGATCGACGCGGCCTGGTAGAGCACCTGGGGAACCGCGCGGGCGCCGCCCTGGTAGAGCAGCGCGTGCAGGGGCGTGAACTGCCACATCCCCACGAAGGTCAGCACCGCGATCGAACCGGCCTGGCTGCCGAGCAGGTTGCCGTTGCCGAACAGCCAGGGCAGCTGTCCCGGGAGGCCGAAGTTGGGGTCGAGCAGGGCGCGCCACAGCACCGAGACCGCGGTCGCGGAGAGCAGCAGGGGGACGAAGAAGATCGCCGACAGCACGGCCCGGTTGCGCTGGGGTCCGGCCGCCCAGACGCCCAGCAGGATGCTGACGGGCGTCTGTGTCACGACCCCGAGCACGGTGAGCACGAGGGTGAGCCAGATGCTCTGGGTCATCACCGGGTCATGGATCAGCTTGGTCCAGTTCGCCGTCCCGTTGAACTGCGGTGAGGTGATGCCGTCCCAGCTGGTGAAGGACAGCACCGCGACCAGCACCAGCGGGAGGATCGCGAACAGCAGGAAGAAGACGGTCGCGGGTACCGCCCAGACGAAGCCCGGGCGGGTCACCCCGATGCCGGCCCGGCGCGCCTTGAGGCGACGGCGGCCGAGCACTGCGGTGAAGGAGAGGGCGCTCATGATGTCCCTGCTCAGGAGTTGGACAGCGACTGCATCGCGTGGATGAAGCCGTTGGCGTCGGTCTTGCCGTCGAAGAACTCCTGGACGGCCGTGTGGAGCGGCGTGGCCGCCGCCGGCGGGTAGGCCTGGTCCCAGGACAGCTGGAACGAGGGCGCCTGCTTGACCAGGTTGAACTGGAACCGCGAGTAGTCCGGGCTGGCCGAGGTGGACAGGAAGGCGGCCGTGTTGGTGGTGGTCGGCAGGTTGCCGATGCCGAGTTGGGCCTTCACGAACTCGTCGGAGTACATGAGCTTGAGGAACGCCGCCACCGCGTCGGGGTGCTTGGTCTTCTTCAGCACGGAGTAGAAGTTGTTGGTGTTGCCGACGACGTCGTTCGGGTCCCCCTTGCCGCCCTGCACGGACGGGAAGGCGCTGTAGCCGAGGTCGTTCTTGGCGAAGTCGGGGTTGCCGGACTGCTGGGTGGAGTACTCCCACGAGCCCATCAGCTCGAAGGCCGCCTTGCCCTTGGCCAGCAGCGCCGGGGAACCGCCGTCGGTGAACTTCACCGAGTCGAAGTTGCCGCCGAAGGCACCGGCGTCGATCAGCTGCTTCAGCATGCCCAGGGCCTTCTGGCTGTCCGGGCCGGCCCACGCGCTCTTGTCACCGGCGAGCGCCTTCTGGAACAGGTCCGGTCCGGCGAGCCTGTCGAAGACGTACTCGAACCACATGAGGGTGGGCCACTGGTCGCCGCCGCCGAGCGCGATCGGCGTGATCCCCTTGCCCTTGAGCACCTTGACGTCGTTGATCAGGTCGTCCCAGGTCTTCGGGACGCTCAGGCCGGCGCCCGCCAGGACCTTCTTGTTGTTGAAGAGCAGCACCGGCTGCGTGCCGCGCATCGGGACACCGTAGGACTTGCCGTCGATCACCGCGGTGTTGAACACCGAGGGAAGGAAGTTGCTCTTGAGTCCCGGGTCCTTGGCGATCATGTCGTCCAGGGGGAGCAGGAGGTTCTTCTTGACGAACGGCGCGATGCTGCCGCCGCCCCAGTTGAAGAAGACGTCCGGGGCCTGCGGGGTGTTGATGATCGTGTTGAGCTTGGACTGGTAGTCGGCGCCGGGGATGGTGTCCAGCACCGCCTTGACCTTCGAGGTCTTGTTGAACGTATCGACGATCTGCTTCTCGACCTTGTTCGCGGCGTCCCCGTAGACGAGGACGTGGATCGTCCCGGAGTGGGGACCGCCACTGGACCCGCACGCGGCGGTCAGACCGAGCACCAGCGCGGTCGTTGCCGCGACCGCGGCGAATCTGTTGCGGGACGCACTGCGAAGTCTCGCAGAGAAGGAATTCATGGCTTGACGACTCCGTCGATAGTTTCGAAGAGATTGTCGAACGATGCGGGAAACCTAGGCGTAACCTCGGACACCGTCAAGGGCCTGGAAGATCTCGATTCGGATGTACCGGGCGAGCGCTGACCAGCTAGCATCCGTGCAGTACGGACGCAGTGACGGCAGACCAGCACATCAGGGCAGCACAGGAGGAGCTCGTGACCAGAGTGGCGACACTCGCCGAAATCGCACGTGAGGCGGGGGTGTCCACACCGACTGTTTCGAAGGTCCTCAACGGTCGTGCGGACGTCGCACCGTCCACCCGGGAGCGGGTGCAAGAGCTGCTGCACGAGCACGGATACCAGCGGCGGCGTAGCAGCAGCCCGAGCCCGCTGCTGGAACTGGTCTTCCACGAGCTGGAGAGCGCGTGGGCGATGGAGGTCATCCGCGGCGTCGAGAACGTCGTCCGTGAGGAGGGGCTCAGCGTCGTCCTGTCCGAGTCCTCCGGGCGGCTCAGCCCCGGACAGTCGTGGATGGACGGCGTTCTCGCCCGCCGGCCCACCGGCGTGGTCCTGGTGCTGTCCGGGCTCGACAAGGCCCAACAGGCCCAACTGACCAGCCGGGACATCCCGTTCGTCGTCATGGACCCGGCCGGCGACCCCGGTCAGGAGGTGCCGGCGGTGGGCACGACCAACTGGAACGGCGGCCTCGCCGCCACCCGCCACCTCCTCGACCTCGGCCACCGGCGCATCGCCGTCATTGCCGGACCGCTCCGGATGATGTGCAGCCGCGCCCGCGTCGACGGCTACCGGGCGGCCCTGGACGCGGCCGGCGTCGCCGTCGACCCGGCCCTGATCCGCGAGGGCGACTTCCACCATGAGGCCGGGTACCGGGAGGGCCTCGCACTGCTGCGTCTCCCGGACCCGCCCACCGCGATCTACACCGGCAACGACCTTCAGGCGCTCGGACTCTACAAGGCCGCAGGGGAGTTGGGCCTGCGCATCCCTGACGACCTGAGCGTCGTCGGCTTCGACGACCTGCCCGTCGCCCTCTGGGCCTGCCCGCCGCTGACCACCGTGCGCCAGCCGCTCACCGAGATGGCCGAGGTCGCCACACGCATGGTGATAGACATCGCCCACGGCAACCAGCCCTCCGCGCTGCGCGTGGACCTGGCCACCACGCTGGTCGAGCGCAGCAGCACGGCCCCGCCCCCGTCCACCGTCCACCCCTGAGCCCTCCCTTCTCGGCTGGGCCGTGTCGTCGTCAGGCCCGCGCGTCAGCCCAGGCGCAGGCTCCGCGGCGGCGCGAGGAGCGAGGGCCGCAGACCGCCGGTGTCCACGACCAACTCCTGCAGCACGACGGTCGGGTCCACCATCCAGAACTTCAGGGTGTGCACTCCGGGCCGGGTGATGGTGTGCGTCGTGGACGTGCGGTTGACGTTGTCGGAGGTGTTGCGCTGCCACTGCATGGTCATCACGCCGTCGTCCGACCCCGTGGCGGCGATGATGTCCACCGTCTGCGGCCGCTCGTCGTCGAAGGAGACGGCGTAGTGGAGCCCCGTACGCGCCAACGCCGGGTTGCGCGGCGACAGATGCGCCCAGACCACGACCGGTCCGGTGGTGAACAGGGTCGTGGTGTACTCAAGGCGCGGGCTCGCACCGCCCGGGACCTGCCGGTCCGCGGTGACCGGGAAGGGCTCCATCCCGTCGCCCGTCCGCCCGATGCGCGGGACGCGCTGCCACTGGACCGCGCCGGCGCCGACAGCCCGGTCGAACTGCTCCGCGCCGATGGACAGGTGTCCGCCCGCTTCGACGAAGCCCGCCACCTGCGAGCGGGACAGGCCCGGATTCTCCACCACGGCGGTGAAGGTGGCCTCGGTCCCCTCGGACCCCGTCACGGTGACCGGCACCCGGCACGTGCCCTGGGGCGCCCTGGACCAGTCCGCGACCAGGCTGAGCCGCACCTGGTCGGTCACCAGGCCGCGCGGCCGCGAGGCCGACAGCCAGGGCGCACCGGTGGTGACCCGGTAGGTGAAGGGCCGTCCGCCACGGTTGAAGACCTCGAAGAACGGGGCCGCCTCAGCGGTCTGATACGGGCTGATCGAGGGCAGGACGGCGGCCTCCCCGGAGCCTGGCCACGATGCGGCGGACCCCTCCAGGGCCAGCCCCAGTGCCGGCCGGTCGGCGACGGTCAGGCGCCGGACCGGCGGGAAGATCACGTCGGGTATGGCCCAGTTGTTCAGCTCGGGCTCCTGCCAGGGCGCGTTCGGGCCGTAGCGGGCGACGTCCCCGTAGTCGATGTGCGGCTGGGTCTGGAAGCCCTTCCACTTGCCGCCGGCCACCTTGCTGTTGAAGCGGTCGGCCAGGGCGAAGTCGGTGGCCAGGCACTGCTCCGCCTGTTCGGCCAGACAGTCCGTGTCCGCGCGGCCCTGGCCCGCGTGGAGGATGTTGGCGAACTCGGCCTGCCGCAGGGCGTAGACGTTGGCGGTCGCCAGCACCTCGTACCCCACGAGCTCGAAGTAGCCGTCCTGAGCCGCCGACGGCAGCGCGTCCGCGACCGCCTGGGCGCTGTTCGCCAGATCGCGCCACTCGGCCGTCACGCGCTCCAGCTCGCGGTGGTTGATCACGCTGAAGGCGCTGGCCTGGTCGTCGTACACGACCGCGGACGGGTCCGTGGCCAGGTTCTTGCCGGGGTCCAGGGTGATGCTGCGGTTCAGCAACTCCGGCTTGCGCCGGGACTGCAACTGCCCGTACCGGACAAGGATGTCGGCGACGGCGGCAGCCTGGGCCGCGCCGAAGTTCTGCCGGGAGTAGACGAACAGCCACTCGTCGAGCCGGTCCGGTCCCCAGCGGCCAGGGGTCCAGGCGTAGTCCAGGAAGAACTGCGTCGGCAGCTCGTTGCCCTTGAGGTCACCGACGTTGGCGACCCACACACCGTGGTTGCCGTAGGTGTGGCTCTGGTTCAGCTGGTCCCACACGTTCGGCAGGGAGGCGGTGTCCACCCACTTGTAGTCGCGGCCCGAGCCCACGTAGTCGAAGTGGTAGTACAGGCCGTAGTTGCCGCTGCGGACCGGCTCTGCGGGGTCCGGCAGCATGCGGGTGTTGGCCCAGTTGTCGTCCGTGAAGACGACGGTGACGTCGTCGGGGGCGCGCAGGCCGCGCTTCCAGTAGCGCTCGACCTCCTTGTAGAGCGTCCACACCTGCGGAATCGTGGTCACGTCGCGGCCTGTGACGTCGGTCAGGATCTGGCGCTGGGTGGCGATGATCTGCTGCATCAGGTCGATGCCGTCGCCGTCGGCCAGGCCGGTGTCGCCGTTCCCACGCATGCCGAGGGTGACGACCCCCTCGAAGTCCTCGTCGACCATCCGCTGGATACCGGCGGTCCAGTACTTCTTCAGGGCGTCGGCGTTGTGGCGGAAGCTCCACTCACCGGTGCCGCCGTACGGGTCGCCGCCGGGAACCGTGATGGTGCCGTTCGCGTCGCGCTGCGCCGGGACGGCGAACCTGTTCCACTCCTCGATGCCGCGCATCATCGGCGCCTCGTGGGAGGTGCCCATCACGATGCCGTAGGCCTTGGCGGTGGCGTGGTTCGCCGGATCGTCCAGGGCGAAGGCACGCCCCCAGACGGCCGGCCAGAGGTAGTTGGCCTTGAGCCGCAGCATCAGCTCGAAGACCTTGGCGTAGAACGCGGCGTTGAATCCCCCTGGGTAGCCGGGCGCCTTGCCCGGACCGAAGTAGGCGGGCGCCCAGCCGCCGAGGGCGGGGTTCTCGTCGTTGATGAAGAAGCCGCGGTACTTCACCGCCGGAGTGCCCTGGGTGTGCCGCCCGGGAAGGACATGGAGCCCGGTCCGACGCTGCGGCACGATGTCGTCCCACCAGGACCAGGGTGACACCCCGATCCCCCTGGAGACGTCGTAGACGCCGTAGACGGTGCCGCGCTGATCGCTCCCCGCGATGACGAAGGCACGGTCCACGCCGGGGAAGGGAGCCTCCACGATCGTCTCGACCGTGGTCTCCCACGCGCCCCGGACACCGGTGACGTCGAGCTTTCCCGCGCCGACGAGCCGGTCGACCAGTGGACTGCGGCCGATGGTCCCGATCACCACGCATTCCCGGCCGCGCGGCAGCGGCGCGCCCGGAGCGAGGACGGTCAGAGCGGGCCGGACACCGGTCACGCTCTCCAGGTCGGACCGCAGGTCGTCGACCGCGCGGAGAACACCGGGGTGGTCGGCGGCGCACACCACGATGGGCAGGGCCTGTCCGCCGGATACGAGGGCGAGACTTCCGCGGCGCGGGACGGTGGAGATGTAGGCGCCGGGGTCCGTGGCCTCCGGGCCGCCGGCATCGGCGGCATGGAGAGAACCCGTGGGAGTCGCGGCCCACGCGGTCGCGGAGAGGCCGAGGGGTGAGCCGAGCGGTGTGGTGGCCAGGGCCGAGGCAGCGGCGACGCCGATGCCGAGGGCGCTCCTGCGGGACGGGCGCCGGGCGGAAGGGCGGTCCATGCCTCATGTGCTCCTTCGGAGTAGGTGCCTCTGAAGAGTTTGGTTATCGGCTTGACGAATGTGGACCATGATCCCGGTCATCGCAATAGGTCGGGCGCGATATCGAAATATTCCTCGGATGCCCAGCATGAGAGGCGCCTCGAAGCCTCCAGATCGGACGAATCACATGACCCCACGCATCGTTGACACTGCTGTACATGCACGTTTAGCGTCTCCGGGTCCTCGTCGGACGCCGTCGAAACTTTCGCCACATCTGCGCGCCGACGGGAGTGGAAATGAGAGAGGCGCACACATGCACAACTGGGCAGGCAACATCGACTTCAGACCGGCGCGAGTCCAGCGTCCCACTACCGTGGACGAGGCCCGCCGGATCGTCGCCGACGCCGGCCAGGTCAAAGTGCTGGGCAGCGGCCACTCCTTCAACCGCATCGCGGACACCCCGGGTGAGCTGCTCATGCTCGACGGCCTGCCGCGCGGGCTGGACGTTTCCGCCGACCGGCGCACCGTCACCGTCACCGGCTCGATGCGCTACGCCCAACTCGCCCGGGAGCTGCAGCCTCGCGGCCTGGCGCTGGCCAACCTGGCGTCACTGCCGCACATCTCCGTCGCCGGATCCTGCGCCACCGGAACGCACGGTTCGGGGGACGCTCAGCCGGGTCTCGCCTCGGCCGTGACGGCGCTGCGGCTCATCACCTCGGACGGGGAGCTGCTCGACCTCAGCCGGGCCGCGGACCCCGAACGCTTCGCCGGGTCGGTGGTGGGCCTGGGCGCGCTCGGCGCGGTCGTCGGCCTCACGCTCGCGGTCGAGCCCGCCTTCGAGGTGGCCCAGTGGGTCTACGACGACGTGCCGCTGGACCGGATCGCCGACCGGTTCGACGAGGTGTTCGGCGCCGCCTACAGCGTCAGCGCGTTCACGGACTGGGGAGGGGACACCGCGAACGTGTGGGTCAAGCGCCGGACGGATCGTGAGGGCGCGGCGCACCCGGGGAGGCGGTGGCTGGACGGACGCCTCGCCGACGGTCCTCGGCACCCGGTTCCGGGCCTGTCCCCGGTGCACTGCACCGAGCAACTCGGCCTCCCCGGCCCCTGGCACGAGCGGCTGCCGCACTTCCGGCCCGACTTCACCCCGAGCGCCGGCGACGAGCTCCAGTCGGAACTCCTGCTGCCCCGCGAGGCGGCACCGGCGGCCGTCGCGGCCCTGCGCGCGCTCGGTCCGCGCATCGCACCGCTGCTGCTGACCTCTGAGATCCGCACCGTGGCGGCCGACGACCTGTGGCTCAGTCCCTGTTACGGCCGTGACTCCGTCGCCGTCCACTGCACCTGGCGCCCGGTGGAGGAGCCCGTGCGGCAGGCGATCACCCTGATCGAGGCAGAGCTGCTGCCGCTGGGCGCCCGTCCTCACTGGGGCAAGCTGTTCGCACTCCGCGCCGAGGCCGTCGGCGCGCTCTACGAGCGGGCTGACGACTTCCGCCGGCTGATGACCGTCCTGGACCCGCGCGCCGCGTTCCGCAACGACTTCCTCGCGGCAGCGCTCGCGCCCCGGTGAGGGGCGTCGGGCGTGCCGTTCGGATCATCCCGGCGTCGCGGACCCTGGCACGTACTCCCCCGGCGGGAGCGCCCCCAGCGGCGTCGTCGTCACCCGCCGACTCCCCCACGCTCGACCTCGCTCGCGCGGGGCCCCTATGGCCCCGCTGCGGGTCGGCCGACCCGCAGCGTTCGTCCCGGCCGGCCTGATCCAAACGACACCCGCCTGGTTCGGTACCGGGCTCCGACCTGCGTCGGCGGCCGGTGAAGCGGCCGACGCGGGCGAGGCCTTGCTGAGCCGGCTGTGCCGGAGTCGAGCAAGCCTTCCGCGCGCCGCAGAGTGTCGGCGATCCACTCAAGTGCGGCGGTGTCCCTCGCGACCCGCTCCAGCAGCGGGCCGTTTGCGGTGCCCCAGCGCCGGGCGACGGAATCCTCCGGCTCGCGGCTCAGCAGTCCTGCCGCCTGCGCCGCGGCGCCGAGCGCGACGACCTCCCGCGCGGCCGGCACCTGCACCGCGGACGCCCGGACTCCCGCAGCACGGTCTGCTTCCGGGCCCGGCCCCGTGCGCCACCACCGATGAAACGAACTGGAGCGCACCGAGCGAGTGGGCGTGAACCCCGAGGTCGGCCACGAACAGACGGCCGTGCTCAACTTCCCCCACGGCATCGCCGAGGCCCGGTGGCACAGCAAGCTCTTCCACATCGACCTCAACGGCCAGTCCGGGATCACGTACGACCAGGACCTCCGCTTCGGCGCCGGTGACCTGCGCCAGGCCTTCTGACTGGTCGACCTGTTGGAGTCGGCCGACTACGACGGCCCGCGGCACTTCGCCTTCAAGCCGCCGCGCACCGAGGACGTCGAGGGCGTCTGGGCCGCGGCCTGCATGCGCAACTAGCTGCTGCCGGCCGAGCGTTCTCGCGGGTTCCGGGCCGATCCGGAGGCCGCAGCGGCGCCGGGGGCCTACGCCGGTCTCCGTGCGTCGTGGTGGCGGGCGTCGCAGGGATCGGCAAGACCACGGTGTCCCGCCTGCCGGCGCGGCGGCCGGGTGTGCCCTTCGCGGACGGCGACGACTTCCACTCCCCGGCCGACATCGCCAAGATGTCGGCCGGCACACCGCTCGACGACGCCGACCGCCGCCCCTGGCTGGAATCCGTCGGCCGCTGGCTGCACGAGCGTGACCTGGCCGACGCCCGGTGCGGTGGTCGCATGTTCCGCACCCAAGCGACGCTACCGGGACATCCTGCGAGCAGCCTGCCCGGGAGCCTTCTTCCTGCACCTGACAGCCGACCGCGAGCTGCTGGTGAACCGGCTCGGGCGGCGCACCGGCCACTTCATGCCGGGCTCGCTCCTCGATTCGCAGCTCGCCATACTCGAACCCCTCGCACCGGACGAGCGAGGCACCGAACTCGACGCGACGCCAAGTCCCGGCACTCTCGCCGACCTGGCCGCAGCCCTGCTGGCCCGACGGCTGCAGTACGGGCCCTCACGACCGCGGTCCGCGCCCCAGGGCGAACAAGCCATGCCCCGCGTCTTCCGGCGGTGGGGAGACGCGGCCAGATGCCAGGCCGGCACCGTCCGCTTCGTACTGTTCGAGCTCGTACGACCGCCAGTGCATCACCTATCAGGTCCAGGCCGAGTCGCGCGCCACGTGCCGGGTGCTGACGATGAGATCAAGCAACCCCGGGCCGAAGGAAGACCTCATGCCTTCCCATGATCGCGTTGTACCACCCCGTGGACGGTGCCTCCTGCACCGGGCCGCCACGACACTGGCCTGTGCCGCAGTAGCCGGTGCGCTGACGTCGTGCGGCAACAGCGGTTCCTCCGGCGGCTCCTCCACTCCCGGGACGCCGACCTCACCGAACACGGCGTCGTTCTCCGGGACGATGCCGTCCGCGCTGGCGTCGTCCGCGTCTGCCGCCATCTCCTCCGCCCGGGCCTCCGCGTCCGCCGCGGCTTCGTCGGCGTCCGCGCGCGCCTCGGAGTTCGAGGCGTCGGTGTCGGCGGAGACCGCTCGCCGGACCGCGGCGGCCGAGAAGGAACTCAAAGGCGTGAAGGGGCGCGGCAACGCGGTGTCCGAAGTCGGCGTGACGGGGATGCCCAAGGCGCAGACCGGAGGCGTTGCCGCCGCCCTTGTCACCATCACGAACAAGACCGGCCACAAGGCGTCCTACGCCGTCCAGATCGACTTCAAGAACGAGGCCGGACAGGTGGTCGAGACCCGCTACACGGGATCGGAGAACCTCCAGCCCGGCAAGAAGGACCAGCCGATCGTCTTCAGCCGGCAATCCGCTGAGTCCCGGCTGACGCCCAGCCTCGCCAAGGCCCAGCGCTACTGAGCCACCGGACGACCGGGCTGCGACGCCTGTTGGACAGCCATGCAGCCGTGTTCGCGACGGTGTTGGCGGTGGACCCCCGCGTGTTCCCCGCCGACGAAGGCAGCCTCATGCCTGTGCTTCCCAGCGCCCCAACCCAAGGCTGCCGACCGCCATGGCTCTGGTCGTCGCGCTGATCGCGCTGGTCATCGTCAACTACCACCACCTGGTCGCCCGCTACCCCCGCCGCGCATCCTCCTCGCGCTCGCACTCACGCACCGGCCGCCGCTCTGACCTGGTTCGGCCACCTCGTCCGGCGATCTTCGCGCTGCTGCTCTCCGCTGCCTCGTCCTCGTTCGCCGTCGGCCCCGGCTTCCTCAAGACCCTCGCGACCGCCGCGCCGACGGCAGCGAGGCCGGCATCCTCCTCGCCCCTTCGGCCACGCGGCGGTGAACCTCGTCGGCGCGGCCGCGGTCGCGGTCGTACTGGTCGTCAACTCTCGTGCGGCGGGCCGATCGCCCCACTGGCCGCCGCCGCTGGGTGTCCCCGCGGCATCCGCGACGCCGCCGCCGAGGCCGAAACAGGCGACTGGCCAAGGAGGGCCGCATGGCGTCCTTTTACTCAAGCGCGACTCGCTGTTCAAGGTCGCCGCCCAATTGGGTGAGTTCTGCCTCTGTGCGCAGCTCCTGGCCGTTGGATGACCTTCCGTGGCCGGCGGCCGGTCCCCGCAGTGTCCATCGCGGTGTTCCCTCCCTCTGCAATCGAATTGAAGAGTTCTTCAATTGGTCGGTTGCCGTGGTTCCTAGGTGATCCACCGTCCGGAGGTCGCGGTGAACGAAGTCGCCGAGGCGCTGCTGGCGCGGGTACGCGCGGCGCCGTCCGCTCTGGCGGCTGCCGTGAGTGCGGGGGACGCGTACGACGTCGCGGTGGCCAAGGACGAGCTGGACGAGGCGGTGCGGCTGGCGCGGCAGCACGGGGTGGACGTCGAGGCGACGGGGGTGGAGCAGGGATGATCGGGATGCCGGTTCCGCTGTATGAGGCGAAGGCCGAGTTCTTCCGAATGCTCGGCCGCCCGGTGCGCATCCGCGTGCTCGAACTGCTGCAGGACGGCCCGAAGCCGGTGCGCGAGCTCCTCGCCGCGATCGAGGTCGAGCCGTCGAGCCTGTCTCAGCAGCCGGCCGTTCTGCGCCGTTCGGGCATCGTGACCGCGACGCGTACCGGTTCGACGGTGGTGTACGAGCCGGCCGGGGATGACGTGGCCGAGCTGCTCGCCGCCGCGCGGCGGATCCTGGCCACCCTGCTGACCGGTCGGCAGGACCTGCTGGACGAACTGCGCGTGGCGGAGGCGACGCGTTGACCGGCAACCGCGGGTTCCGGGTGCCGTGGCGGCGCGGCAGGCGGCCGGCTGCGGCCATCGAGCATGTGCCGCCTGTGGTGCAACGACACATCGCCTCCTTCAGGTTGGGGCCCGGTGCGGTGAGGCGAGCGAGGGAAGCCGTGACGGAGCATCTTCCTGTGAGGGCGGGCCCCGGCACCGGCGTGGGCCTGGTCGAGGGCTGGCGCGGCACCATCAGCACCCATGTCGAACCCGCCCCCGACAACACCCCGGGACCGGGCCAAGCCAGTGGCGGCTGGGCCGCGAGCATCACCTTGGGGGCCGCGAGGCGACCGTCTCCCGGTTCCGCGAGGCCGTCCAACTCCCGGGAGACGATCGCCGTCCCATGGGCCGTCGCTACGACGGCGGTTTCCCTTCCGGCTGGGCCGCCTGTAGATCGGCGAGCAGCTCGGCCTGCCCCGCCAGCACGCCGGACAGGATGGACCGGGCCACC
>NZ_JBVHMR010000035.1:0-75947 GCF_055558375.1 Streptomyces sp. NPDC025793
CCGGTGGCCGTTCTCATATCCGGACCCTCACTCCGACGCCGGGACAAACACCCGGATCAGGTGGGAACCGGTACACCACTTCCAGGGACGCAACCCAGCCTGTGCCCCTTTGCCCTGCGGTCCGGCTTTCCCGGCCTCCTTGGCAGGTCGCAACTCCTGCGACTACTACGGGCACTCCGTCACCGTGGGGCTCGCGCCCGGTAGGTGATCCCGTGGTACGTCTTCGTTGTATGTATCGAGCACGACGTAGGCCGCCCACTCATCTCCCTGGCCGCCCTCGCTGGGCGGTGTCCGTCGCTGTGGAGGCTGCCCGGCCGGGACAACCATGGCCGGGCACAGCGCGGCGTCGGTATCAGGAGTCGTTCCGACGGGTGAGTCTTTGCACCTCTGAAGATGGGGCTTCAAGCAATCCAGCCTTGGCCATATCGCGCGGGTCTTGCGGCACACCGCCCTGGACGCCACCAGTCGGCCACCGCTTCCCGGACATGCTGCTGCCCCCTTCGACTTTCGTCTCCAGGTGAGTCCGGCGACCCAGGAACGTTCCTCCAAATTCCTCCCGAGTGAGTCGGGGATACAACGAAGCGCCGCACGGCGCACTTGTCCCAGACGACGTCGATCGGGGCCTGGAGCTGGATGTGGGCGCGGACGACCAGATCGCGGTAGTCGCTCCAGGCGAAGGTGTCGCGTCCTTTGCCCCTGTGCTTGCGGTGGCGGCGCGTCCGGTAGATGAGCCGGGAGGTCTCGCCGGGCTTGTAGCAGCACATGGCCGCGATCGATCAGCGGTGCCAGGAACGGCCCCGCACCCGGACCACCGGCGTGTGTCCACGCCGGCCCCAGGTGCGGGCACGTGGCGGCGTCATCGAGAACCCGGCCTCGTCCTCGAAGACGATGTACGCGCCCAGCGCCGCCGCAGTCATTCCGCCTGCGGCCACACATCCTTCTTCCACAGGCCCACCGCCTGCTCGTCGCGCTCCAGGGCCCGGCGGGCGGGACACTCGACCAGCCGTGCCGGTGCAGCAACCGCCACGCCGCCGCGGACGAGCAGTCCAGCCTGAACGTCCGGGCGATCAGCACTCTGATCCGGGTTCCTGGGTGGTGCTGGTGCCGGCGGAAGGGGCCGGGGTGCAGCTGGCACTCGGTCTCAGCGAGACGCCGGTACAGGAGTATCCGCGGATCCATCTGGACCTGTATGCCGGGGATGCGGTCGGCCAGGCCGTCGAAGTCGAGCGGTTGGTGTCGTTGGGGGCCCAGCGCGTCGAGTGGGAGCTATATCCGGAGGACGCCGACTTCGTCGTACTCGCCGATCCCGAGGGCAACCGCTTCTGTGTCATTGATTCCGGCCGCCACTGACGGAAGAGGATCGCAGCGACTGCTGAACTGGAGCTGATCGTCTCCGGCTACACCCTTGCTTACGCCATGCTGCTCATCACCAGCGCGCGGCTGGGCGGTGCGCGAGGCTGTCGGCGGATGTTCCAGCTCGGTCTCACGGTCTTCACTCTTGCGTCGCTGGCCTGCGGCCTGGTGCCGGCGCCCGTCCTCCCGGCGGTGGGCCGGGCCGTCCAGGGCGTCGGTACCGCGCTGCTCACCTCGCAGGTGCTGACCGGCATCCAGCTCAACTCCAGGGCGTTGCCCGAAGCCGGGCTTTGGGGCCTGTACACGGCCGTGCTGTCGGGTAGCGCGAGCCTGCCCGCGTTGCCGTGGTGCGTCGGGGTTGAGCGCCGCGTGGGCCGACGAGGCGGGCATCCGCTGATCACTCTGTCTCTCCTCACACACAAGCCGGTCGTCTACGCCCTGATCTCTCAGGCCGTCACCCGGGCCACGTACTTCGGCCTGCTCTTCGTGCTGGCGTAGTACCTACGAGCGGGACTCCACAAGGGCGCCACCTACTCGGGCCTCGTGCTGTTCCCTGGGTGGCTGCCTTCGGTGTCTCCGGCCCGCTGCTCGGCCGCGTGCCCGCCGCTGTCGAACGCAGGGCGCCCCCTGGGCACCGTGCTGCTCGCGCTCGCCTTCGTCGGCATCCGCGTGGGGGCGTGGGCCGGGCACGGCCGGCGGCGTGCTCCTGACGACCCTGCTCGGCCTGGGCGGGCTGGGGTACGGAGCCGCGTTGAGCGGCACCCTCTCCCATGTTTCGGATCGGTCCAGAGCGTGTCCGACCTTAAATGCCCCAGATGTTGCAGAAGAGAGAACAAGATGGGGTTCCATGGCACAGAGGATGACGAAGGACGAGTGGAAGTCGTTCATCTCCGAGGGCACCCGTACGGCGAAGCTCTCGACTGTACGGGCTGATGGTTCCCCTCATATCGCTCCGGTCTGGTTCCTCCTGGACGGCGACGAGATCGTCTTCAACACGGGTCGTGACACCGTCAAGGGCCGCAATCTCGCCCGCGACGGGCGGGTTGCGCTGTGCGTGGACGACGAACGGCCGCCGTTCAGTTTCGTCGTCCTCCAGGGCAGAACGGAACTCGATGACGATCTCCCGGAGATCCGCCGCTGGGCGACGTGTATCGCCGCCCGGTACGTGGGGGAAGAGCGTGCTGAGGAGTACGGCGCCCGCAACGGTGTTCCCGGGGAACTGCTGGTACGGCTCCGAGTCGACAAGGCCGTTGCCCTGGCCGGGGTCGCGGACTGACCGTCCGTGAGGCAGGCGCCACTGAGGAGGTCGGCTCGTCGGGTACCGCGTGGACGCAACCGCCTACGGACCGGACCGGAGTCCACGGATCGGATCCGTCGCGGCTGACCGGACCTGACTGCTCTTTGACAGTCGGACGGGGAGCGTTATCAGCCAATTGACACGTCTGCCCCGGTGGCCGGTGGCCAGGTCTCACCTCACCGTTCGCCGGAACACGACCGAGCGGATGTGACGGTGCGCACCGCGTGCCGAAGGCGCCACGGTTTCGCGGTGCAACGCCCGGAAGGCCGGGGTCCGACGGCACGCTGCCGTCCGCACCGTGCCGGTGGCGCTGACGCCTCGCGCCGCTTCGAGCGGCTGGCGACAGCAGGCGGAGGGCCTTCTTCGGCGGGCTCGTACGCGGCTGCGAACGGCGTCGACGGCATCGCGCGGGCGGCCGCGGCCAGCAGGCGTCGCATAGAGCCACCGACTCCCACCGGGCCAGACCTGTGTCGGCCATTCAGGGCTCGGACCACGGGTGACGGGAAGGGCTGGGGCCCTTGTTCCGCCCGCCGTGCGATGGCTAGGCTCCGGCTCACTTTCGCACGACCCGCACATTTTCTGCACATGATGACCGGAATCACCGGTTCATCAGTCGTGGCGGCGTACCACGCCGGGGACCTCGCAAGGGTCCGCCGGACGCCGGGGGAGGGGTGGAGGACATCGGCAGGTCTCGATTACTGCGGCGCTCCGGCGGGGCGTCGAACGCGCCTGGTGCCGCGCCGTCCCCGGCGGACACCGGGATCCGTACGGCGGGCGGACGTGATCTGACCGTTCTCTGGGGGATCAACTTCGTCGACGGACTCGGCAGTCAGGCCTCCGGCCTCGTCTTCCCCCTGCTGCTCCTCGATCTGGGTCACGGGCGGGGTGCCGCAGGCGCGTTCGCCAGCGCCGCCGCCCTCGCCGGGGTGGTCCTGAGCCCGCTCGTGGCCCTGCCGGCCGACCGAGGCCGCCGTCGTACTCTCATGACCGGCACATCGGTGTCGGCGTCCCTGGCGATGGCCGGGATGGCCGCCGCCTGCTGCCTCGGGCGCCCTCCCCTGTGGGTCCTGCTGAGCCTCGCGCTCACCGAGCGTCTGTGCGCGACGGCGTACGAGGCCGCAGCACGTGGTGCCCTGTCCCGGCTGGCCGGTGCCGCGGATCTGCCCCGGGCCGTGGCCGGAGTCCAGGCGGGCGATCAGGCCGCACTGGTGCTGGGGCCGGCGCTCGGCGGGGTCCTGTTCGGCGTGAGTCATCTCCTGCCGTTCGTCGCGGACGCCGGCTCCTACGCGGCGGCGGCATTCGGAGTGAGGGCCATACGGACCCCCCTCGACGGCACACCTGCCGACCCTTCCCGGGGAGCGGACGTCCCGGGGAGTCCCGCGGACGCTCCGCCGGCGACGTCGGCAACGGTCCCGGACCCGCCCCGTGTCTCCTCGGGCCCGCCCGTCAGTACGGTCCGTTCCGGCGCGCTGTGGGCCGGCGTCGCCGCGGTGGTCGGCTCCCCCGTGCTGCGGTTGGTCCTGCTGTGGTCCTGCGCGGCGAGCGGAGCCGTGACCCTGTTGTTCTACAACGCTCTGTTCGTTCTGGGCACCGAGGCGGGCAGCGTCGTCACCGGAGGGGTGCTCGCGGCCTCCGGCGCGGCGGGCCTGGCCGGTTCGCTGGTGGCGGCGCGTGCGGTGCGCCGACTCGGTGCCCACCGGTCGCTGACCATGGCGACCTGGCTGCTCCTTCCGCCGTGTGCCGCGCTGTCCGTGGCCCGTGAACCGTGGTTGTGGACTCTGTGCTTCTGCGGACTGTGCCTGGTGCTGCCGGTGGTCACCGCCGTCCTGGGCGCGGCCGCGGTGCGCGCGGTACCCGTGGAGCTGCAGTCCCGGTCCGGTGCCGTACTGGGGTCGGCGAGCGCCTTGACCGCCGCCGGCGCGCCGGCAGGAGCGGCCCTGTTGATGACCTGGGGCGGTCCGGGCGCTCCTGCGGCGGCCTGCACCGTCGTCCTGGCTCTGCTGGCCGTCCGGACGCAGCGCACGGCGAACACGGTGCTGAGGCCTCTCACACCCGCCCGCGAGGACCTGGACGCGGGCCCCACCGGTGGCCGTCCGGGCGGGGCACGATGACCAACCCCTATCGCGTGTTCGTGACGACACTGCCCGACGTGTGCCCGGCCGACCCGCGCCGCATGGTGTTCACGGCGGACTCCGGCGGCCGCTGTGAGGTCTTCACATGGGACGCCGCGGCCCGGCGGGTCCGGCAGGTGACCGACAGTGCCGACGGCACGGCCCACCGGGCGATCGACGCCGAGGGGTACGTGTGGTGGTTCGAGGAGGACGCGACCGACAGCGGCCACTGGTGGTTTCAGCACTTCGACGGCGGTCCCCGGTTGCCGGGTCTGCCCGGAGCGCCGGCCGGGCGGCCGCACGGGCTGGCGGTGACCGCGGACGGCACGGTCGCCGCAGCCATCGCCCACGCCGAGGGGACCACGGTCGTGGTGGGCCGGCGCGGTCAGGCGCAGCGACAGGTGTGGTGCGCACCGGGATCGCTCCGGCTGGGTGGCATCACGCCGGACGGCGCTCTGATCGCCGTGGCGGCCGCCGCCGACGACCCTGCCGCCGTGCGGGTCGTGTCACGTGAGGGCCGAACGGTTCTCGCCCTGCCCGGACCCGGCGTATCCGGCGGCGACGGGAGCGCGGCCGAGGGCCTGGCGGGCCTGACGCCGGCCGGTACCAGGCTGTGGTGTCAGGGATTCTCGCCCCGGCCCGGGCGGCACGAGTTGCTCCTGGTGCGCGACCTCATGGACGGCTATGTCCTCCAGACGTGGACGCCGGAGGAGGGCCTGTGCACCCATCACTGGTGCCCCTTCGACACGGAGATCAGCGCCCGCTGGTACCCGGACACGCGCGCGTTGCTGGTGCGTCAGGACCGGCATGGCCGCTCCCTGCTGCATCACGTGGACCTGGACTCGCGGAAGCGGGCTCTCGTGCCCACCCCCGCCGGGAGCGTGCTGGATGCCGCGCCCCGGGCCGCGGGAGCCGTCGACTACCTGTGGACCGACACCGTCCATGCCCCTGTTCTGCGCGCAACGGACGGCATGGAGCTGCCTCCGTGCGGTTCCACGGCCGTGGTGCCCGGACGGCACACCGACCTGTGGACGCCCTCGTCCTCGGGACGGGTGCACACCCTGCTGAGCCTGCCGGAGCGGCCGGGGTCCCAGCCGCCACCGGCCGTCTTCCTGATCCACGGCGGACCTGCCGATCACGACCGTGACGCCTACGACGCCACGGTGCACTCCCTGGTGGCCTCCGGTTACGCCGTCGCCCGCGTCAACTACCGGGGCTCCACCGGTTACGGGCCGCGCTGGCAGCGGGAGTTTCCCGCCGGAGTCGGCCACACTCAGGTCGAGGACCTGGCGGCGGTCCGCGCCGACCTCGTCGCCCAGGGCCTCGTCGCCCGTTCCGCGAGCGCCCTTTGGGGTGTGTCCTGGGGCGCCTACCTGGTCCTGCTGGCCCTGGGCACCCGCCCCCGGCTGTGGCAGGCCGGTATCGCCGTCAAGCCGGTCGCCGACTGGGCAGCCGCCCACCGCACCAGCACGCCGGCGTTGCGCGCCGTGGACGTCCGGCTGTTCGGCGGTACCCCGGACGAGCTGCCGGAACGTTACGCCAGCAGTTCTCCCCTCACCTACGCGGCCAAGGTCACGGCACCGCTCCTCATCGTCGGAGCGACCCGCGACGTCAAGTGCCCGCCCGGACAGATCCGCAGCTACCTCGCCGCGCTGGCCGCGGCGGACGTACCGCACGAGGCCATGTGGCTCGAGACGGGACACGACGGTTACGACGGCGCGGCGCACGTCGCCGTCCTGCGTCGGTCCCTGCGCTTCCTGCACGACCGGCTGCCCACCGCGGCACCCGGCACCCTCACACGTCCTCCCGCGTCGACGGGAGGACCCCGGTCCCGCTGAGGCAACAGCGGGACCGGGCGGCACAGCACCATCCCACTCGCAGAAGGAGGAGCACCGTGCAGAAGGACATCATCCACAACGACCCGCTCGCGGGCGACGAGGAGAACCGCAAGCCGGGTATCGGCATCACCATCACCGTGCCGTTCCGCAACGCCGACGAGGGCGGCGACGAGGAGTGACCGACGGCCCGGCCGGCCCGCCGATCGGGCGGGCCGGCCGGGCCCCGTCCACCGTCCTGCCACGCCCCTGCCCCGCCGCGCCACAAGGAGCCGACCGTGCGCGTTCTCCTGCTCAACATGCCCTGGTCGCCGATCGACCTGCCCTCCCTCGCCCTGGGCATCCTCAAACGCAGCGTCGACGAGCGCGTCGCGGGGGCGACGTGCGACGTACTGCACGCCAACCTGGACTTCACCGACTGGATCACCCGGCACACCGAGTTCTCCGCCGAGGACTACGAGTACTACGCGCTCTCGTCCTATTTCCTCGGCTGCGGCGACTGGGTGTTCTCCAGCGCGCTGTACGACGATCCGGGCTGGAAGGAGGCCGAGTTCACCCGGGCGATGTCCGGCAGGCTGCGTGCCAAGCGGATGCGGGTGACCCGTGAACTGCACGCGGCCGTCCCGCAGTTCGTGGAAGAAGTCGCGAGGCGGGTCGTGGACCTGGCCCCTGACGTCGTGGGACTGACGTCCACCTTCCAACAGAACACCGCCGCTCTGGCCGCCGCCCGCCACATCAAACGGCTCGCCCCGCACATCGTGACGGTCATGGGCGGCGCGAACTGCGATGCCGAGCAGGGCGCAGCCGTCCACCGCAACTTTCCCTTCGTCGACTTCGTGATCCGCGGTGAGGGCGAGGACGCCTTTCCGCGTCTGCTCGAAGCGCTGCGGGACGGGGCGCCGACCGCTGCCCTCACCGACATAGCGGGACTGTGCCACCGCACCCACGGGACCGACTCGGTCGCGAACCCGATGCCGACGGGCCCCTTGCCGCCGGCGGCGATCCTCCCTCCCGACTACAGCGGGTACTTCGAACGCCTCGCGGGTTCCGTGGCGCGCAACTGGGTCGAGCCGAAACTGGTCGTCGAGGGCGCCCGCGGGTGCTGGTGGGGGGAGAAGCACCACTGCACGTTCTGCGGGCTGAACGGCTCGTTCATGGAATTCCGCAGCAAAAGCCCCGACATCTTCTACCAGGAAATCATGGACCTGGCGGAGCGTCACCGCGTCCTGGACATGTACGTGGTCGACAACATCCTCGACATGCGCTACCTGTCCACCGTGCTGCCGCGGATCATCGACAGCGGATACGACCTGCGCATGCACATCGAGATCAAGGCGAACATGCGCCGCCCACAGCTGCAGACCCTCGCCGACGCCGGTCTGATCTACGTCCAGCCCGGCATCGAGAGCCTCAACAGCCGGGTACTCGACCTCATGGACAAGGGCGTCAGCGGGTGCCAGAACGTGCGGATGCTCCGGGACGCGGCCGAGACAGGACTGTCCGTCTCCTGGAACTACCTGCACGGCTTCCCCGGCGAGACCGCCGACGACTACGCACCGGTGATCCGCCAACTGCCCGCGCTGGAGCACCTCAACCCGCCGGTCGACCTGTCCGCCCGGATCGCCATCGAACGCTTCAGCCCGTACTTCGACCGGCGGGAACTGGGCTTCAGCGGACTACGCCCCGAAGAGCACTACCTGTTCACCTACAACCTGCCGGAAGAGGAACTCCACGACCTGGCCTACGTCTTCCAAGCACCCGAACGCGGCATCGGCGAGCCCACGGTGACCCAGCTGAACGAGGGCATCGCCGCATGGAAGAAGCACCACACCGACGCCAGGCTCACCCACACCGACCTCGGAGACCGCATCATGCTGGTCAGCCGGCGTCGCTCGTTCGCCTGGCACACCCTGTGCCTGACCGACCCCTTCGCCGTCGCCGTGTTCCGTCTGCTGGACCAACCGCACACCCCCACGGTCCTGCACCGCAAGGCGACCGCGGACCCGGCGTCGGCCCAGCACACCCTGCGGGACGTGCAGGACCTGCTGGACGAATGGACGACGCTCGGCGTGACCTTCACCGACGCCGGTCAGTACGTCCACATCGCGCCGGCCGCGGTCAACCAGGAGCTGCTGCGCCTGGACTACATGCGTCACGCGCACGCACGCCCCTCGCCCGACCCCGCGGAGGAACACGCCGCACAGGACCGGGCCGTACCGGCGCCCGCGCTGCCCTGACCTCGGTCCACGGACCCGCTTCGGCCACTGACAAGGAACCGACCATGCCATTCAGCACGTCTCGCGCGACCGTCCAGGGCTGGCGCGACCATGACGAAGACACCCGGACACTGCCCGGCATGTCCCTGGGACACATACCGCTCACCTCCGATGCGCGCGACGCCCCACGGCTGTGGGACCTGGGTGTACGGCGGGCCGAGATCGACGCTCCGGTCGACCTCGCCGCGCCGGGGCCGTCGGCCGCCCGATCGGCGATCGACCGGCTCTGCCTGATCCGCGACCTCACGGCCCGAGCCGTCCAGGTCGACTGGGACCTGCGCCTCCCGCCGGACCGGGCCGACCATCTGTGGAAGGTGCTGTCCCATCTGCACCCGCCCCGGACGGTCGCCGGCCTCGCCGACGCCGAGACCGCCCTGCACGCCTGGCGCACACGCCACTACCTGTGCAAACTGCTCTGGCGCCAGGGGCCGGGTTTCCTGCAGATCCGCGACCGGCGCTGGGGCGACCTGCGTCGGTTCACGGCGGACGACCCCCGCTATCCCGAGGTGATCGCGCGGCTCGACCGGGGCGCCCATCCCGCAGACATCCCCCACGACATCCTCGAGGAGCTCACTGCCGAACACCTCGTCCTGCAGACCGACGACCTCGCCTGGTGGCTGCCCTACCGCGTCTCGCGTTGGCTGCAAGAGGCCATGGCCGTGTGAGCGCCGGTGCTGCGTCAACCAGCCCGGGGTCCGCTTGACCACCGACCTCTTCGGCAGCGGCTCGAACCCCCGCCAAGGGACGGCCTGTGACACAGGGCTCCTGTGACTCCGCGCACTCTGCCCTTGACCGGAAAGAGGGTATTTATTTAGTTTCCCGCAAATGACCCCCCACGACCCGACCCCCGAGACGCCGCACCGGAACGAGACCGCTCACACAGCCGACGGCACCACGCCGCCCGCGCTCGTCGGCTTCGACCTCGACTTCACCGCGCACGAGATCGAGCGGCGCGCCCAGGTCCTCGCTGCCCTCGGCCCGGACTGGGACCCCATCGAGGCGCTGCGCGGTGAGGAGCAGGCGTACGACGTGCTGTACTCCGGTCTGGACGCAGAGCAGCAGCGCCTGTACGACGACCTCGTCACGGCGGGGGTGCTGCCGCGGCGCGCGGGCAGCGACGGCGATGACCGTGCTGCCGCTTGATCCACAGGCGGATCCCGTCCGTCGCGCGTGGGTGGCCTGCCCGAGCTGCGCCGACGAGCCACGACGTCGACCGCTACTACGCCGCCCAGGTCCGGTCTGCCGCCGACCACGTGCATCTGTCGCCCAGCAGCGGTCTCGAAGCCTTCGCCCGAGCCGCGGTGACCTCGAGATGGCCTAACCGCATCCCACTCCACCTCCGGCAGGGGAACCTCCCCGACAGCTTCCGCCGACAGCCCGAACCTTCCAGCTGACACACCCTGGTGGTCCAGTTCTCGGTGGACGTTAGTTGCTTGCTCGCGGCGGGGCCCGTCACGCGGCTCCCCAGCGGCGGCTGAGGTCCGGAAAATCAGGCCTGACACGCGGACCCTAGGTGTATTGATCACGAGCGTTGTTAACAGGGTCGGGGTCTTGATATGTCAAGATCCACTTTGTCGGGAGGAGGGGTGGCCGCCCGGGGTCCGGCTGCCGGGTGTGCCGGCCGAATCAGGCGGGCCGCCGTACCGGCGCCGTCGAAGCCGCGGGCGCGTGAGCGGACCGCACCGCCTGGTCGTGGCCGAGGGGAAGCAGCTGCTGCCGCGATCGGGTGGCGGCCGCCGTTGTCGCTCCGCGTCGGCGCGGGCATCACTGTGGCGTGCGAGCGCGTCGAAACAACTGCCAATCCACCGTGCCCATTAGGCGTATGCGTCTCGCAAGAACCTTGCCTACCTGCGACGTCGCGGCATCCGCTGCACCATCCCGGACAAGGCCGACCAGGCCCGTAACCGCAAGAAGCTCGGCTCGCGGGGCGGCCAGCCGCCCAAGTTCGACGCCTAGGACCACAAGGCTCGGCACGCGGTCGTGAGGAGGGCCTGCGCAGTGCCCGCGACGACGCCCGCGGCGCCACCTTGGGAACCGTCGGGCTCCTGGCGTTCGCCCTGACCACCGTCACCCTCCTGCGCCGCCACTCGGCGTGGCTCGCCCTGGCGGCCGCGACGGCAGCCTGGACCGTGGTGTCGCTCGGTGGGTATGCCGTCGTCCGCGCGGCAGGCGGGGGAGAAGACGAAACCGAAGGGCCTCGTGCGTAGTGGCCTCCGCGGTTTCGGTTTGTGTCAGTGCCGACGCTCATGCCCACATCGACTGGGCGAGTGCGGCACCGATGAACGCGGCCCCAGTTCCGCCACGACGCCTGCGATCACATTGGCGGCCGCGAAGAACCTCGTGCCCGCCTCGGCCAGCCGCAGCAGTTGGAGACGGCGCCGTAGGCGACCGCTCCGGCGAGAGTGCCGAGATTCCCCGTACTGCCGCAGGCCCGCACCGCCTCCACCCCCTGCCCGATGCGCGAATCACCTGCGCCGCGTCCTGAAGGCGGGTGGCGGGTGGCGGGTGGCGTCCTCGGCATTGATGACGAAGCCATAGCCGCGCTCGGCCAGCTGCCGCGCAAGCTCGAACCCGATGCCACTCGAAGCACCGGTCATTACCGCCATGGGACGGAACCGTTCATGCCCTACCGGTGCGATTCGTCGACGCGTGCGCAATCGCTCTCGCACCGGGTCCGGCGGGGCGAGCCCGCTCAGCTCCTCGCGACAGGGATCGCCGATCGGCAGGCGCACTCACAGAGGCGAAACACCACCTCAGGTGGTAACGAGCGAGTCGTCCTCCGGGCGAGCCCCGGGTAGCCGGTACCGAGCGGCGATCAGGGCGGTGTCGATATCGCGGGTGCCCGTTGCCACGCACAGGGCGTAGGCAACGTCGTCCATGCGCTGGCGCTCCCCGCTGCTGCCGTTCCCGGCATGCAGGACCTGGAGTGTTTCGTACTGCTCGATCAGGTTCGTCAAAACTGCCGGATGCGCCATGAGCATGAGAGCCTCCCTGGACGCCGTGATCCGCCTGGCCTGTACAGCCCCCGTGTACCTCGCGTCCCGTCCGCCATGCCCACGGACCACATCCGGAATTCGGAGCACCGACTCCGTCAGCTCTCCTCCGCGGCGGGTCGGACGAGGGCCAGAGTTCTGGGCTCTATCCGCCGTACCGGCGTGCTGCCGCGCGGACACGAGCCCACGCCTCGGGAAGCTCCCGCTCGCGGATATCGGCGGCGACCCTCTCCTGACCGTACAGTAGGCCCCAGGTGAAGCCGGGCTCGCCCGACGCCTGCGCGGCGACCGCCGAGCGGCGCAGGGCGTCACGTGTCACGACACTGTCGTGCTGGTCGCCGCTCACCCGCTGTACCGCCTTGACACGTTTGCCGAGGCGCCGCGCGGGCTTACCGAGGCCCTGGCGGGCCGCCTCCGTGGCGTAGCGGAGCCTCTTGGCGGCCTTGCGGGCGGAATGGATTGCGGTGTCACGCTCTGACCCGGCGGACGTGCCAAGCGCACGGTCCATGCGTCGGGTGAGTCTCCTGTAGTCCTTCGCAAGCGCCTTCACCAGGACCTTTTCGGGCTTGCTGGCAGCCTTTTCCCGCAGCGGTGGTACTTCGGTCAGGAGCTTCAGATTGGTCAGCAGGCCCAAGTAGCGGGGCGAGGTGAGTGCTTCGAGGGTGCGTCGGCGGCATTCGGACCGCTGCGCCACGTCCCAGGCTTGCAGCCGACCGGTGACCGGGCCGAGGACCAGTTCCCCGGGCAGCTCCCGCACGCCGGAGGTGAGCCGCTGTGCCAGCACTTCGTGGTCACGCTCCGCGCCGAGCTCACCGGCGAGCCACTTCAGATCCCGGCGGATGGGATCGGTGACCTCACGGTCGAGGACGGAACGGTAGGAGCGCAGGCAGCCGCGCAGACGGCGGGCCCTGGTGCGCATCCGGTGCACGGCGTCGGGCATCTGCCGGCGCACGGCGGGGTCGAGGTCGGTGAGGGCTTCGACCAGCCCGTCCACATAGGCGAGCACATGACCACCGGCCGATCCCGGAAGGACCTCGACACGTGCATCCACCGCGTCCTCCAGGAAGGAGGTCGTCTCTGCCAGGGCTCGCACGACCTTGGACGGGCTCTGCGCGCGGTCGACGCCGTGCTTGTGCAGCACCTCCTCGATAGCGTCCAGGAGCGCGGGATCAACGCCGTCGGCGAGTTCGACCTCCATCTCCGTCCACATCGCGTGTCCAGCGTCCTCGAGCAGGGATTCCGCCCGCACCGTGTCCACGCTCAGCTCGGCCAGGACGGCGTTCTCGGAGTCGAGGAGATTGTGCAGACGGCGGGTGGAACGGATCCGCATCACCGGCCGCAGCGGTGCCCCGCGAGTGCGGGAGAGGACAAGCTGTCCCAGCTCATCAGGGGGTACGGTCTCCGACGACAGCGGGGCCTGGACCTCCTCCCGGCTGTCGCCCAGCAGGGGCAGCTTCAGATGCCAACCGGCATCCTTGCCGCCTGTCCTGCGCCGCAGGGATGCCCTGGCGCGAGTCAATCGCAGGTCAGCGGTGTCGTAATAGAGGGCGTCCAGTTCCTGCACTCCGCCCTCCGAAAGCGAGGTGACCGGTTCCACACCGCCCAGGTGGGAGAGCCACGCGCTGTCGTCGGCCGCGGGCGTCGCGTACTTGCGTTCTGTCTCTCGTGTCGACTGGGCCATACAGTCCCCGTTGACGCTATCTCGCGGTTCAAACCGGCACACACCACTTTCGGACCGCTCCGTGAAATATCCGGCCACTCCCAGGCGGAGGCGCCAGGTGATGCCCGCAGCGGTGGCAGGGCGACGCGGGGTGGTGGCTGCGCGCGACAGCAGCGCTCGCATCACCGGCCGACCACCCGGTAGCACCGCAACCGGGTCCGACGGGGATATGCGGGGGCTCTCCCGGTCGCAGCTGGCTCGCGGTCTGGCCCGACTGTGTCAACCTGGGCCTGCTGCGGTACCCGCGTTACGACGGCTTTTTCGCCGGCCACGGAAGGTGATCTCGATGACGTCGCTGCTGTCCAGGTCACGCAAAGGCTCCATGACAGGGCTCTCGGCGGTGGTCACTGGTGGATCGCGGGGACTGGGGCTGCTGCTGGCCGAGCAGTTGCTGATTCGCGGCTGCGCGGTCACGATCGCCGCCCGCGACGCGGAGGAGCTCAGCCGCGCGCGGGGCATTCTGACCGAAGGGCTGCCGGGGGCGCGCGTACGCGCCGTGGCCTGCGATGTGACCGACCGGGCGAGGGTCGCGTCGCTGATGGCGGAGGCGGCCGACGTACACGGCGGGATCGACGTCGTGATCGCGAACGCGGGCATCATCCAGGTCGCGCCGCTGGAGACGATCGACGCGGACGTGTTCCGGTCCGCCATGGATACCATCTACCTGGGTGCTGTCCATGCCTCGCTCGAAGCCCTGCCCTGGCTGCGGCGCAGCCAGAGTGGCGGGCGACTGGCGCTGATCGGCTCGGTCGGCGGACTGCTCGCCGTGCCACACCTGCTGCCGTACTCCTGCGCCAAGTCCGCTGTGGCCGCCCTCGCCGAGGGCCTGCACGCCGAACTACACGGTCACGGTGTGAGCGTGACGGCCATTCACCCGGGCCTGATGCGGACCGGTTCGCACCTGGCCGCCGAGTTTGGCGGGAACGAGACCGCCGAGTTCGCCTGGTTCTCGGCGCTCGCGGGCAGCCCTCTGGTGTCGATGGATGCGCGGCGCGCCGCCGACCGAATCGTGACGGCCGTGGAGCGGCGTCGGACCCGCCTCGTGGTGACCCCTATGGCGAAGGCGGCCAGCCTCACCCATGGCGTGGCCCCCGCGCTGACCACCCGGCTCAGCGCCTTGGCCGCCCGAGCACTGCCCAGACCACCAGACCAGGGCCAGGCCCCCTGCGCAAGGGCCGGGACGTCGAACCGAGCCCGGACCGAGCGGCGCATCCGGCGGCACGACGGCTGCGCCACTGGGGAAGCGCCCTCAACGACCGGGCCGCCCGCCGACTCAACCAGTGGCCTGACCAAGCACACAGCAGCACATGACCACGGCTGGAGGCCCCTACTGTCCGTTCCCCGCCCAAGCGAGAGCAGTGAGGTACGCGCCGCGGCCGAATCGGCGTAACGACCCAACAGGGAGATTCCATGCACCAGGAAGCCCTCAAGATCTACCTGAACGACCATCTGGCCGGTGCGACCGCAGGGAAGCACCTGTCACGTCACCTGGCCGAACATCACCGCTCTTCGTCGTACGCCGGTGAACTTCGCCAAGTGGCGGACGAGATCGAGGAGGACCGTGAGGCTCTTCTGGAGGTGATGGAAACCCTCGGCATACCAGCACGCCGTTACAAGGTGTTCGCGGGCCGGCTCGGCGAGAAGGCGCGTCTGCTCAAGTTCAACGGGCGTGTGACACGACGCTCGGGGATGAGCGACGTCCTCGAACTCGAGACGCTGCGGCTGGGCATCGAGGGCAAGAGTCTGCTGTGGCAGACTCTGCTGTCGCTCACCCCGGACAAGGGCCTCGACCGTGCGCGGCTGCGCGATCTGCAGGACCGCGCCCGGCGGCAGATCGGCACCGTGGAGGACGTGCGCCGGGAGGAGGCAGTCGGCGCGCTCCGCTGATTGTCCCGCGCAGCACCGCTTCGCGAGTACCCGCGGTCCGTCGCGCGAAGCGGGCACCTGGCACGCCGGCCCCAATGGCGGTGTGCAGCGATGGCGGCGACGAGCGCCCGTGCGCACTCGGCGCTCGCGGGGTGCGGTCCGGCGTCGGTCACCACGCCCTGGTCGGCCACCAACTGAGGGGACTGCGTGGACAGGCGGACGCCCTCCGGCTCCAGAGCCGTCAGTACGTCCACTCCGTTGCCGAGCGCGGCCACCGGCTTGCCGTGGCGGTAGGCGTCCCGTACGAAACGCATCACGTCCTGATCGCCGGCGAGTGATGAGGTGACCATGGCATGGCCGGGGAGCACGACGGCGTCGTGCAGCACGGAGGCCACGGCGGGCAGCGCACGGTCGACCGGCCACGGCTCGCCGTCGGCTGTCGGCACGGTGCCGTCCGTCGCGGCCAGCACGTCCACAACCGCGCCCTCGGGGGCCAGCGCCTCATGTATCGGGGCAACGTGGCGTTCGTCCACGCCGTCGGCGGCCAGCACGGCTACCCGGCGGGTGCGGATCGACCAGTTCGCGGACAGAGCCTCGATGCTGAGGGCGGGTGAGCACTGCTTGGACGCCGCTCCCGTACGGCTCTGCGGCTCGGACACCCCGATGCCTCGCGCCACCATGCTCGCCAACTCGACGTCCACATGGGCGAGTTGACCGATGGCCCGGACTCGCACGCCCCGTGCACCAACCTTGCCGAGTTCGAACCGGAACGCCTGCACGATGTGCTGCTTCTCCCGGCCGGCCATGATGTTCCAGAACAGCGTCGGCTGGCTGTGGTGGTCCTGGAAACTCGCGCTGCGTCGGCGGATCTTGGCACCGTCGACGCTTTCTGCGTAGTGCGTGTAGGCCGTGCTGTCCATGCCTGCCGGGGCCGGACAGCCGCCGCCGAGGGAGTTGGGGAAGTAACTCGTGCCGCGATGGATCGTGCTCTGGTGATAGCCGTCGCGCTGGTTGTTTCTCACGGGGACCACCGGGCGGTTCACCGGCAGCTTGCTGAAGTTGGGCCCGCCCAGCCGGATCAGCTGGGTGTCCAGATACGAGAAGTTGCGGGCCTGGAGCAGGGGGTCGTTGGTGAAGTCGATCCCGGGCGCGAGATTGGCGGTGTGGAAGGCGACCTGCTCGGTCTCCGCGAAGAAGTTCTCCGGGTTGCGGTTCAGGACCATACGGCCGATCGGCAGGACCGGGACCTGCTCCTCCGGGATGATCTAGACCTCGGCGATGCCCCTGCGATCGGCGGCCGTGCCGTACGGGGTCGGACTGGTCACGAGGGCACCGTCCGCCTGGGGATGCTCGGTAAACGGCTTGCCGTAGGCCGCGGCCGACGGGGGATGGGCGAGGTGCCGCTCCGAGTCCCACTCCGGTTCGACCCACAAGGGCTCGACACCGGACAGGATGAGCCCGGCGACCACCGACTTGTGCGCGTCCCGGCCGACGATGAGGGTGTGGCCGGGGCGGGTTACCGTCAGCATGGCCGCCTTGACGGACAGCGAGCTGGCGCAGGTGGAGAAGAACGTGTGCTCGGCATGGACCGCGTCGGCCATCAGCTCCTCGGCCCGCCGGAGCACCCGGCCACGGGAGAGCCGGTCGGCCAGCCCGCCGCTGGCCAGTACGTCACCCAGGCACACGGCGTCACCGAGAACCGCCCGGGCCCGTGGATCAGCGCCGCGAGCCTGCTTGTGCCCCGGCGGGGGGAACCCCAGCTCCTCGAACTGGTGATACCGGGCCAGGGCGTCCAGCACGGGCGCCTCATCGTGGTTGAGAGCCATGCTTGCGGAGTTCCCCCGAAGACTGTTCACATGCCCGTTGGCGGACCGCGCAGAGCCCGGCAGGAATCCCAACTTTGAGGCTCTCATCCGCGTAGCACGTGCCATTGCGTGTGCACAGCGCTAGGTGGGCACCGGTGCCGGTGCGTAGACGGCTCCGCGCGGCGTCTATGTGGGTGAGGAGGAGATCCGGGCACGGCCATGAACCGCGAACAGCAGTTCGCGCGCCCGACCGGCTGTCTGACCTCCATCGTCGGCGACTTCGATCCGGTCGTGTTCCTCGACCGGATCGCATCGAACTGTTCGCAGATCGAGGGACTGGCCGCAGCCGGTGTCATGGCAGCCTCGTGCCAGGCGAGGCGCATGATGCTGGCGTTGACACGATCGATGCCGTGCCCCGGTGCTACGACGGAGTTGGGAAAGATCTTCGCCTGTGCGGCTGCTGCCGTCACCGTGGACAGGACGAAGTCGCCCGAGGTCTCCTGGGGGTGAGGAGGATCCCAGAAGCTCGGACCGTGTTCGAGTCGGCGTCGACCACGCTCAGTGTGATGCGCCCGCCGTACCTTCCGTCGTCGGGGTGATACAGCCGGTACGCAGTGCCGTGCGCCCGCTCCTCCAGGAGCCCAGCAACCGGGCGGCCAGTCGGTCCTCCAGATGGCCGGTCGCCCGGATTCCGAAGACCACGTCGGCGTCCAGGTTCGGCTCGGCCGCCAGCAGGCCGGCGACGACCTCGTGTCGTACAACCTGTTCGTGCACCGCGTCCGCCTCGACGTGCTCGGTGTAGAACCGGATCGCCGCCTGGCCGGCGCCCGTCCGGCGCAGCCCCTCGGCCAGACGTCGGGAAGCCGGGGACGAGGTGACCTCGACGGCCGCAAAGTTCCCGACGAGGGCCCCGCGCAGGGACCGGTGCAGGCCGAACAGAGACATCAGGTTGACGGTCGCCAGCGCCTCGGCCGGTGCGGCGTCGACGTAGTGCCCGTACGAGGCATCCAGGCGCAGGTCCTCCATCAGGTCGGCGAACAACTGCGCGTGGATCTGCTCCGCCCGGCCTGCGCCGAACTCGTCGAACTCCACGGCGACCATGGCGGCCTTGGCCCGCCCGCGCAGTCTGGGAATCACCCACGCGTGCGGATCCGCCTCCTTGAGGTGGTACAGCGAACGCAGCGCCGCGTACTCACGGAAATGTTCGAGGGTGCCGTGGTTACGCAGGAAATGCGAGAGGCTCCTGCTGTCATCGCCGACTGGTTCGAGCTGGAGCTCGTCCAGCGCCCGCTCCGCGGTATCGGACGCCCCTACCGGCGCGTCCACGCGCAGCGCGCCCAGAAAGCGGTCCTCCAGTGCGGTTCGCAGGACGAGGAGCGGGGGGTCCCACTCGCGGTCGTCCAGTACGCCGTCGAAGCCGAGGTAGTGGAGTTCGTACAGAACGTACAGGGCGAGATGAAGATCCTCGCCGTAGGCGTCCGCAGGGATCGGTGGCAGGCCCCGTCGTGCTCCGCGCAACGCGTCCGTGACCGCTCCCGACAGCGGGCCGCGCGGTTCGGGTAGCGAAGCCAGCGGACGTACGGTCGTCATGACGTCTTGCCCCGATTCCCGCGACGGCGGTGGCTGGTGTCGCACCAGGGCGGAGTCCGGGTACGTCGGCAGGTGCAGATGGCCACGGTGAAGCGCTGCGACACCGTCACCTTGCCGTCCGCGCCGAGGACTTCCACGGGGCCCTCCACCAGGATCGGGCCGTCGTGCTGGACGCGGATGCGACGCGGGCGCTCAGGCGTGTTCGGCACGGATCACCACCAGTTCCTCGGTCGTGCGATCGGTCACCAGGCCGCGCTCACGCAGCCAGGCGAGCCGGGAGTTCAATACGTGGCCGAAGGGCAGCCGGGTCCGGTCGACGACCTCCGCGCGCAGTCCGGCCGCCCATAGCCGGGCCAGCGTCTTCTCGATACCGCTCAGGTGCGAGTGCACCATCAGCAGCGTCCCCGCCGGGCGCAGCATCGACGGGGCCGCCGCACAGATGCGGTCGATCAGCAGGCGGCCGTCCGGGCCGGCGTCCCAGGCCCGGGCACTGCCCCGGGGCATGCCGCCGACGAGTGGTGCGGGGACGTACGGGGGGTTGGTGACCACCAGGTCGAAGCGGCGGCCCGGGACCGCGGACGCCAGGTCGCCGTGGCGTATGTGCACCAACTGCCCGTTCACCAGGGCGTTGCACCAGGCGGCGGCGAGCGCGCGCCAGGAGATGTCTACCGCGGTGACGTGGGCACCCAGCCGGGCCGCTTCCACCGCGAGCGCGCCGCTGCCGGTGCCGAGATCCAGGACCTGTGTCCGGGAGGTGATCCATTCCTGGCGCATCGCCCGGCCGAGCAGCCCGGTGTCGGTCTGCGGATGGTAGACCCCCGGCGGGATCCAGCAGCGGAACCGGGGAGCAGTGATGAACTCTGCCGTCATCGTGGATCCTCTGTCAGCCGGATGCCGTCAGCGTCGGTGACCTCGTCCGGGGCGATGGCCAGGTCCATGGCGCGTGCGAACAGCTTCACGTCGAGCTTGGACAGTGAGGTAAGGGCTTCCTTAGTGGAGGGCTCGGGGCATTTCTTGAGTGTGCAATTCATGCAGAAGACTTTCACGAGTCTGCGCCGCAGCAGAGTCGAGGACCCGGTGCGTGCTGGACGCAGCCGACCTTGTCGCCCGAGTACCCCGCGGCCACCGCCGTAACGAAGTACCGAAGCATGTAGGACTGTCAGGGCGACTGGATCTCGCGTTTGTCCAGCGGCCGCACGCCGGGGCCCGGGCCGCAAGGCAGAGGAGATCGGCGCCATCGCACCGTCGGCGAGGATCCGGCCGAGGTCCTGAAGGAGTCCACCCGAGGTCTCGGTGCCGACATCGGCCCATGACCAAGCGGACAGGAGGTCGCCGCCCTCACAGTGAACGGGCTGATCGACTCCGTGCTTCACCGGATCACTGGGCATCGTGGGTATGTTCCTGCCGGAGGACCGGGGCGGCGCCGGAGTCCGGGACCAGCTGGCGGCCCAGGGCAAGGTTACGTTCGACTACGGCCTGATGTGGTTCAAGGGCCAGCGCAGGAGGGGACCGTCCAGGCCCCGGTGAAGAGGTACAACCGCGCCCTGCGCGACCTGATCGCCTCCGGCAAGGCCGAGCCCGGTTTCGTCGTATCGCTTGAGCTGAGCCTCGATGAGGCGCCGTCGGCCTGCGAGCACTTCGACAAGGGGGACGAGGGCTGGACCAAGGTCGTCCTCGAATGGGTTGACCGGCTCCTTTGGGGAACTCGTCATCCTGATCGAACCACGGCGCCCGCGGATGTCGAACCTCCGGCAGCCCGGGCAGCGGCACGGTCGCAAGGGCGGACCAGTGGCCCGATCACCCTCAGAATGTGCGAGAGCGAGGAGGAGCACCATGCCTGCCGGATCGAGTTCCAAGCGGGAACGACAGTACGAACACATCAAGAAGAGCGCCCAGGACCGGGGCGAGTCCGCCGGGCGGGCCAAGGAGATCGCGGCACGGACGGTCAACAAAGAGCGCGCCAGGTCGGGTGAGTCGAAGACCGCGAGCAAAACCTCGACCCGCGATTCGAAATCCGCATCGCAGCGTGGTGGGCAGCGCTCGCACAGCGGCGCGCAGGGGCCCACCAAGGACCAGCTGTACGAGGAGGCGAAGAAGCGCAACATCGACGGTCGCTCGTCGATGACCAAGAAGCAGCTGCAGAACGCTCTCGGCCGCTGATGGTGAGCCCCCACCGTGCGCACCAGGCGGCCCTCTTCCTGCTCAATACGTCAGACACCCGGGATCGGCTGCTTGACTTGCTGAGGTCCGTCTGACTGCGTCGGAGGCGCCGAGCAGATAGCGTGCTGCCCCAACAATCATGTGGCTGTGAGTGCTGTCTCCAGCGCGCTCTGCAGGTCATCGGTCAGCGGCTCACAGGCCGCCCAGGCAATGAGGTTTTCGGCGACGGTGCGGAGTGGGATCCCGGTGTGCTGGGCGACCGCGTGAGAACGTCGATGCCCTGGTCGGGGCGGAGCTCGCCGACGGTGATGACCACACCGACGGCCTGGTCGATGACAGCATGTGAGACGACGGCCTCTTGCAGATGCTGGATGTCCCACCGCAACTTGCTGATCTTGACCTGCAGATCAGCGGGTGCGGTCAGCGTGGTCGTTCTGGCGGGCCTCTGCGACCCGTTGGACGGGTAACTCATCGTAATCACGTTCCCCAACTTGGCTGACCGCTCTGAATCGGCGTGGTCGGCGGGTGACGCTCACTCTGTCGAGTACCCACCGGACGCGTATGTGTGCACTTTCGGTCGGAAGGGTCGAGGCGTCATCGAGGCATGGACCACTCCAGCAGGAGCGCGTGGACGAACCTCCGGGGAAGGTTGCCGCAGCTGGCGTTGAAGCACGCAGTACTCCTGCGCGAAAACCCCGAGGATCCGCAGGCCGCCCGGGCAGCAGGAACGAGGGGCACTGACCTGGCCGGGTCACCCGGCATCCTGGAAGTCGACCTCCTTCGCGTGGACGATCCGGGCTCCCATGTTCCGCTCCATCATTTCCAGCGCGGCGACCGCCAGGTGGGGATGGATCGAGGCGACGGCGTCCCTCGGCACCGTAACCTCCAGATGACGGATGTGCGCGTCCAGGGCGGAGTACAGGACGCACTGCTCGGTGACCTGACCGGTCAGGACCACCGTGCCGACGCCCAAGTGCCACAGCAGATAGGACATGGGCGTGTCGTAGAAGATCGAGTGCCGGGCCTTCATCACGAAGAGCGATGCGTCGTCCGGGCGTATCGGCTCGACCAGGCCGGCGTGCGGGCGGGACAGTGCGGATTCGACCAGTTCCCCGTGGTGCGAGCGCCAGAGCCCGAAGTTGTCGTTCGCGTAGATCACCGGTACGCCCGCGTCCCGGGCCCGGCTGATCAGCTTCGCCAGGACCGGCACGATCCGCTTGGCCGCGGGCAGCAGCAGCTCGGCGTCCTTGTGCTCGTATGTGTTGATCATGTCGATAACGACGAGAGCGCTGCCGCCGGTCCCTCCCGGCTTGGACACTGCGTTCACCACCTTGTGCGATCAGTTTCACAGCTGCGGGTAGGACCTTGGTGCGGTAGAAGTCGAAGAAACCCTGTTGGTCCTTGCCGATCTGGCTGACGTACACGGTGTCGAACCCGGCGTCGACGAACGCCGACAGCGCCTCGACATGGGCATCCGGATCGTCGCCGCATGGCCCGGACCCGGCCACCTGTTCCTCGGTGACGGGCTGGGACGCCTGCTCGAAGTGGCTCGGGGCGGGCAGGACCTGCGCGAGTTCGCGGGGCAGTTTCTCGGTGGCCCACAGCCGGTGCGGGGTGGGACTGCTTCCCGTCCGTCCGTGTCCCGCAGACCTTGAGGCCGCCGTAGACCGGCTTGGGTGCCGCCGCCACCGCGTCGGAAGCGCTCCACGGAGGACATGTGTTCGTTGAGCGCCTCGCCGGTGCCCACTCCCGGCCGGAATCGCCCGCCCAGCGGTACCGCACCGGTCGCGGCCGCCTGGGCGATGACTGCGGGGTGCGTCCGTACGAGCGGGCAGATCACCGCCGTCGCCACGGGCAGCGAGTCCGCCTGGGGGAGGGCGCCGATCACCGACCACACGAACGTGCTCTGACCTTGGCTCTCGTTCCACGGGTGGTAGTGGTCGGATATCCACAGTGACTCGAAGCCTGCCTGCTCGGCCGTGCGCGCCTGCTCGACGAGTTCCGCCGGGCGATGCTCCTCCCACGCGAGGAAGTGTCCGAAGCCGGTCATCGTGCCTCCTGAACCGGGGGCGATCGAGGTGACCGCAGCCGAGTACCCGATGGCCACGAGGTTGTGCATGGCGTCACCGGCAGGAGGAGGGGTACCGGGGAGGCGTGGCCCGGAGGACCGGAAGGCCCTGCCCCGGTCGAAGGTCTTGTCACCGTCACGGAGGTTTCCATGACCCTGTGCTCTCTGCCCCGTACGGCCTGGCGGAACTGGCGGGGCTGGCGGCGGCCCGACGACCTGCGGATCCCGCTCCGATCGACCGAGGCCGAGGACGCGGGCCGGCGCTTTCTGCTGTACGGCCTTCTCCCGTTGTGGGTGCTGCCGGGCCTCGCGGACTGGTGGATGCACCGGCGCACCCGGATCGAGCACACCAGCGGCACCAGGGAATCCGCGGTCCACGCGCTCATGATGACCGAGGCCGGTGTACCGGTGCTCATGGGCCTGCTCGCCCGGGTCAACCCCCTGGTGCCCACCTCGATGGGTGGCGCCGCCCTTGCCCATGGCGCGACGGCCGTGTACGACGTGTCGCTGGCCGTCGGTGAGCGCGAGGTGCGGCCCATCGAGCAGCACGTCCACAGCTTCCTGGAGGTACTGCCGCTCACCGCTCTGTCGTTCACTGCCTGCCTCCACGCCGACCAGGTCCGCAAGGCCCTTCGGGGCGGCCCGGACCCCCAGGACTGGCGCCTGCCGCCCAAGGAGCATCCGCTGCCGGCCGCGTACCTCGCGGGGCTCGTCTGCGTCATCGTGGCCGGGGTCGTCGTGCCATACGCGGAAGAGCTGCGGCGGTGCCTGCACACCGCGTCGCGCGAAGGGGACCGGCGATGAGAGCCGGACAGGGCGCTGCCCGGCCCCCCGATCTCCGGGTGGCCGCCAAGGATCCGGTCCCGCCCGTACCGGATCAGCTCCCGCCCGACCGCAGGCAGGCCATCCTGGAGGCCGCCAAGCAGGTGGGGGCCATCCTCAAGCGCGCCGGACACAAGGTCGCGCTCGCCGGAAGCGTGGCGGTCTACGCCCACGGCGGTAGCGACACCCTCCAACACGACGCCGACTTCTGCGTGTCGCCCGAGCAAGCCGAGGCGGTGGCCGGGTCACTGCGGTCGGACTGACCGTGCGGGTGCCGCCGGAGGACTGGCTGGTGAAGACCACCTGCGTCGGCCAGGACGCCGACATCATCTTCGAGCTCGCCCACCGGCCGGTGACCGTGGATCTGCTGGCCCGCGCCGAGGAGCTTCCGGTCGACTCGGTGCACATGCCGGTCCTTTCGGCAACCGACCTGCTGGTGAACCTGAGCACCGCGTTCTCGGAGCACCACTGCGACTTCGGTGCCGTACTGCCGGTCGCCCGCTCCCTGCGCGAGAAGGTCGACTGGCAGGAGGTGCGCCGCAGTTGCGGGGACGAGCCGATGCCCGCCGCCTTCCTCTACCTTCTGGAGCGGCTGCACGTCATCGGCCCCGACCAGGAACAGGAGCAGCGATGAACCTCGAATACCGCGTGGCCCACGTCACCGAGCGGCTCGCGGAGGGGCCCTGCAGCGAGCTTGGGGTGCGGGCCGGGATCCGCGGCGAGACGGTCCTGCTGACGGGCACGGTGCCGTCCGCCAGATGCCGCGAGGACATCCGGCGCGTTGCCCACGAGGAACTGGCGGGTGTGCCGGTCCACTGCGACCTCGTCATCGCCGAGAGCCGCCCGCCTGACCACTGCGAGGAGCTGGCATGATCCGGGTCGCAGCCGTCGGTGACATCCACATGGGTCTCGACAGCCAGGGCGTGCTCCGCCCGGCTTTCGAGACCCTGCCCGACTGCGCCGACATCCTCCTGCTGGCCGGCGACCTCACCCGGCACGGCACGCCCGAGGAGGCCCGGGTAGTCGCACGAGAGATCAAGGACCTCGGCGTCCCGGTCGTCGCCGTGCTCGGCAACCACGACCATCACGACGGCCACCCAGACGAGGTCACGGCCATCTTGCGGGAGGGCGGAGCACACGTCCTGGAGGGCGAGGCGACCGTGGTGAGCCACGGCGGTCTACGGATCGGCGTGGCTGGCACCAAGGGGTTCGGCGCCGGGTTCGTGGGCGGGTGCGCCGGCGAGTTCGGCGAGCCCGTCATGAAGGAGTTCGTACGGTATTCACGCCATCCCGCCGACGGTCTGCGCGCGGCTCTGGAGGAGCTCCACGGGTACGAGTGCGACGCGCGGATCGCCCTGACCCACTTCGCCCCCGTGGCCGACACTCTCGCCGGAGAACCAATGGAGATCTACCCGTTTCTCGGCAGCTACCTCCTCGCCGAGGCCATCGACACGGCCGGCGCCGACCTCGCCGTCCACGGACACGCGCACGCTGGCACGGAACACGGCATGACAGGCGGCGGCGTGAAGGTGCGCAACGTCGCCCAGCCCGTCATCGGGCGGGCCTTCCACATCTGCTCCCTGGACTCGCGTCAGCCCGGCGAAGCACCGAGTGCCGGGGATACCCGGTCATCTCCGACCGCACAGACCGGCGAACAGTGAGAAGGGGACCGCACTGGCCCAGCATGTGCGCGACATCATGACGAGCGACCTCGTGGCGTCGAACCGCAGGCGTCGGCGACCCATAAGCCCGGCTGATTCAGGACGAGGAAGCTGGCGCCGTCCTGGTGACGGAGGAAGGACGTCTGCGGCGGCCGGTGAGCGATCGCAACCTGGTAGGGCGGGCTTCAGCCGAAGCGCCGATACCGAGCGGACGACGGTGATGCAGACGGTCAGCGACGGCCTGGTCAGCATCACCCCGGACGACAGCCTGGACCGGACGGTCCATCTGATGCGCGAGCGCGACGGTCGAGCACGTGGGCCGACTTCGCAGTGCACGCGATGACGCTGGGGAAATGGATGCGCTGACCGGTTCACTTTTCATCGACCGGCAGCCCCGGTTTGCTTGCGAGTTCGTAGGGCAGACGGATATTCGTGCTTCGGAACGGAGGCGCATGCCTCAGTGGAGGAAGGCTGAGTGCTGGTACTGTCCCGCAGCCTCGGTGGTTCCCCTGTGGCAGACCCTGACCACACTGTTGGACCGGCCCTGGAACCAACGCGAGGCTGTCCTGAGACTGTTCAGGAGCGAATCCGCATGCTGACTGACACATCAATGTCTTGCCCCGCTACGTCCGAGACCATCATCGCGCCCGCCACGCGGCGCAGCCATCACGACGCACCCGACACCGCCGAACTCTTCGCCCGGTTCGTGGCGCTGGACGACGGCCCGGAGCGGGACGTCGTGCGTGACGAACTCGTCGCCGTTTGGCTGCCCATGGCCCATCGGATCGCCGGCCGGTTCCGCGATCGCGGTGAGCTGCTGGAGGATCTGCGTCAGGTGGCCGCGCTTGGTCTGGTCCGGGCCGTGGACCGGTTCGACCCGTCCCGAGGGGCTTTCGAGAGCTACGCCGTGCCGACCATCACCGGTGAGGTCCGGCGGCACTTCCGGGACCGGATGTGGGCCCTGCGGGTGCCGCGCCGGGTGCAGGAACTACGCAACCGGGTGCGCCTCTCTCGCAGGGAACTTGCCCAGCAGCCCGGTGGTACCGAGCCCACCGCAGCCGCGATAGCCGCTCACACCGGTCTCAGCGAGGAGGAGGTGAACACGGGTCTCGGGGCTATGGAGAGCTTCAGCACCCTGTCGCTGGACGCCGAACTGTCCACCGGCGACGACGGCTGCAGCCTCGCCGACACCCTGGGCGCCCCCGACACTTCCTACGACCTCGTGGTGGACCGTGAGGCCGCCAAGGCCGGTCTGCGCCGGTTGCCCGAGCGGGAGCGGGCCATCCTCTACATGAGGTTCTTCCAGGACGCGACACAGAGCCGAATCGCCGCCCGGTTCGGCATCTCCCAGATGCACGTCTCCCGGCTGATCAGCCGCAGCTGCGCCCGTATCCGCGCCGAGGCCCTGGCCGAGCGGCCCGCCGGCCGTTGCGCGGTATGACACCCCTCCCGCGACGTCGGACGGGGCCGGATCAGAGCCCTCCGGGCTTGATCGGCAGGTGGTCCGGGCGTGCTTGCGCAGGGCGTGGCGGGAATCGTGCGTGCTCCTCGGATTCGGCGTTGGTGAGGGGGTGGGATGGTTGCTCCAGGGAACTCGGGAGCAAGAGAACCGCCGACCGGAGGAGGCGCGACATGATCGCCCTCGGCATCATTCTGCTCATCATCGGTTTCCTCACGGGCATATCGATCCTGTGGACCATTGGCATCATCCTGACCGTGATCGGCGTGGTCCTCTGGCTGCTGGGGTCCATGGGTCACGCAGTCGCCGGCCGACGGCACTATTGGTGAGCGGCCGGCTTCTGAAGGCACACGGGCGGGATCCCTGCGAGAGAGCCGGATCCCGTCCGGAGTGCGGCATCCATGCCGTTTCCCCGGAACCCGCCTGGGGACCCGTCGAGTATGGCGTAAATCGGACATATGGTGATGAGCGAGCGGGCTGGCCCGAGAGACCTGGTGGCGTATGTCGTCCGAGCCGAAGAGGCGGGCTTCGACTCTCTGTCACCTCTGACCACTACTTTCCGGGGTTGGACGAGCAGGGGCACTCCCCGTATGCCTGGAGCGTCCTGGGCGCAGCGGCACAGGCCACCTCGCGCATCCCCCTGATGGCGTATGTGACGTGCCCGACGATGCGCTACCACCCGGTGGTCGTCGCGCAGAAAGCAGCGACGATGCAACTGCTGTCCGGCGGCCGATTCAGGTTGGGGCCGGGCTCTGGCGAGAACCTCAACGAGCATGTCGTGGGCGGGGGTTGACCTGCGGTCGACGTACGTCAGGAGATGCTCGTGGAGGCGATCGAGATCATCCGGGCGCTGTTCGGCGGTGGGTACGTCAACCACCACGGAACGCATTTCGACGTGGAGTCCGCCAAGCTCCGGGACCTGCCCGACGCTCCGCCACCCATCGGTGTGGCGGTCTCCGGACGGCAGTCCTGTGAGTTGGCCGGCCGCCTGGCCGACCTGATGATCGCCGTGGAGCCGGACGCGGATCTCGTCACCGCATTCGAGGAGAACGGCGGAACCGGCAAGCCGCGGGTGGGGCAACTGCCGGTCTGCCACGACCCGGACCGTGCTGCGGCGGTGCGCCGGGCCCGCGAGCAGTTCCGCTGGTTCGGTGGCGGCTGGAAAGTGAACGCCGAGCTCCCCGGGACCGCGGCCTTCGCCGCCGCTTCCGCGTACGTCCGTGCGGAAGATGTCGCGGACTCCATCCCCTGCGGCGACGATCCGGAGGTGCTTGCCGAGGCCGTGCACGCGTATGTCGAGGCGGGTTTCACCGAGATCGCGCTTGTCCAAGTCGGTGGGGCCTCACAACTGCCCTACCTGGATTGGGCAGAGAAGACGCTGCTGCCCGCCGTGCGCGATCTCTGATTCCGGACCAAGTACGTGACGGGCGTCGATCGAGGGTGCCGCCCCGCGTCGTGACGACGCACGGAAGCCCGAAAGTGTCAGAACGTACCGACAGCGGGAACCGAGGCGCTCGGCGTCGCCTCACCGGCGACGAGTTCCACTCACTGATGAAAGAGGCGCGGAACGAGGCGGTCGGCACTTCATCGGGCGCCCCCATTGACGTCGTACACGAGCACGGACGGTAGGGAAAGGAGAGTGGACCGATCATGCGTATCGCGTTTCTGACAGCGCCCGAGGGCGTCGAACAGATGGAGCTGACCGAGCCCTGGCAGGCGTGCCTTGCGGCCGGGCACGATCCGGTGCTGGTGTCGACCGACACCGGCGCGGTCCAGGCCTTCCACCATCTAGACAAGGCGGACACGTTCACTGTGGACGAGGTCGTCGGTGACCTCTCCGCGGATGATTTCGGCGGTCTGGTGCTGCCAGGCGGAGTCGCCAATCCGGACCTCCTGCGGACGAACGACAAGGCCGTCGCGTTCGTGAAGGACTTCTTCGCGCGGGGGCGCCCGGTCGCCGCGATATGTCATGCGCCCTGGACCCTGGTCGAGGCGGACGTGGTGCGGGGCCGGGAGCTGACCTCGTGGCCGAGCCTGCGCACCGACATCCGCAATGCCGGGGGCACCTGGGTGGACCAGCAGGTGAAGATCTGCGGTCACGGGCCCAACAAGCTGGTCACCAGCCGCAAGCCGGACGACCTGAAGGCGTTCTGCGAGGCGTACCTGGACGTGTTCGAACAGGAGGGAGCGCGCCGATGAGCGCAACCCCCGGCCTCAAGGACGAGCAACTCGAGACCTTCCGCGGCGCGGACCCGCTTCGGGGCCGCTCACCCACGGAACGGCCCGTGGAGGTCGACCACACCGCCGACTCGCTGGCCGCGGGCGCACGCGGGCTGACGCTGATGGAGGACGTTCACGCCGACGCCGTGCGTAACGCCCATCCAGCTTGCGTACGTCCGTCAGGTGGTGAGGAGGCGGTTGACAGGCCTAGTCGGCACCGAGACGGGTATCCGGACGGGACCGGAGATACCGGGCGGAAGGGGAGGTGAAGTCTCATGGGGCTCGGCGGATGCATCATTCTCATGGCCGTGGGAGCCGTCCTGACGTTCGCGACCGACTGGCACGTGAAAGCCGTCAACGTCCCTGTTGTCGGAGTGATCCTGATGATCGTGGGCCTGATCGGCGTGACGACGTTCAGCAGCATCGCACGTCGTCGCCGGATCCTCGTCCCGCCGACGCAGGTAGTGGAGGAGAAGCCTGACCACCACCGCCTTGACGGCTACAGCGACGGTTACGGCGCTTGAGGGTTAATGCCCCTCGCTCAGACCTCAGTGGTGGCGTCAACGCCCGCCGAACAGCAGCACCGAATGCGCCGGTAGGCGCTCCGCGCTTCTGCGTGCGTTGCCCTTCTACGCCGCCTCCAACCGGCTCCGCTCCTGGGCCGCCGCAGAACAGCTCACTTCGGCTGACGCCACAGCGGGGCTGGACAGGATCAGACCCTGCCCAGCCCCGCTGGGTCCGAACGCGCTGCGATCGGCTGCAGAACCGCATCAGTTCACCGTCAGCTGACCTGCACGGTGACCGGCGAGGAGTGGAACGTGCCGGACTTGGTCGCCACCCGCACCCGCTCGGTGCCCTTGTTGGTGAACGTCCGCTTGATCGTGTAGGTGCCGTTCTTGTTGACGACCGCCGTGGTCTTCAGCGTGGTCCACTTGCCGTTGTGCATGTGCTGGAGCACCAGCGTGGAACCGGCCTTGATGCCCCTGACCCGGCCCGTGAACACCACGGTGTTGCCCACCTTGACGGCCTTGCGGTTGGCCGAGACGGTGATCGAGCCCATCGCTGTCGGCGTCCGCGACGGCTTCATGCTCGGCATGCCGGTACGGGTCACGGAGGGCTTGGGGGTCGGCGTCCCGGTCGCGGCGACGGCTCCGGCCGTACCGGTCGTCAGCAGGGCGGCGGACATGGCACCGGCGGCGAGCGCACGGGCGTGGCGCCTTCGGGTGATGCTCATTGTGGGTCTCCTGGCTTCGTCGGAGTTTCTCCCCGGGAGCGAGTCGGCCATTCGGGCGGCTCGCGAATCCAGGCTGGCCCGAGCACGGCGGAGCGGCATGTCGTAGGGGAGCCGTTGAAACGTCTGTCGCTTGCGATGAAGCCGCAGGTCGCGCCGCACGAACTTCCGCCACCCGTGGCTGTCTCGCTTTTAACACTTGTCACTGAATTGGCGTAAAGCCGCTACGGAGAGCGATCGCTGCGGGGCCGCCGGGCGGTCGACTTTGTGATCCTGTAGCCCCAGATCGACGTCTCGGCGTTTGTACCCTCTGCACCGTACAGATGGGCGGCTTAGGGATTTTCGAGCCGCTCGGTTGTGCATGTGACGACGCAGCTCAGTCAGCTCAGCGAGGCCCGCGACGGCTGCACGGTCGTTCGCATTGCCCATGCCCGGATCGACGTCGAACCGTGCCGGGCGGCTCCTGCCGCGGGGGAACCCGGCATCCCTTCGGCGGCAGATCGGTCAGGGGAATTACCTGTGTGCACCGTACCTGTCCCACGGTGCGTGCCGACCCCGGAGGTCACCCGTTCGGAGGTCTTTGCCGGGCGCGGACCGGTCGGTGCGGGTTTGTCTGGGGTGGTGTCCGGCCGGCGGGCAAGAGATCGGCCGGGCCCTATACGAGGAGAAACCGTGCCCCAGCACAGCATCAGGCAGTACAAGGACGCCCACACCGTCATCTACGGCGGCACCGTCCTGGACCGCAACGTCACCGAGGAGCAGGCCGGCCACGCGGCAGCCTGGGAAGCCACCCGGAAGCTGAAGGAGTCCGGGCAGCCGATCGACAGCCAGAACCTGACCAACACCCTGGAGGCGCTGGCGCGCCAGCAGGCCGACCGGCTCATGATCGACCTCGGCCTGGACTACCTGGACGACAAGCAGGTCAAGCGTCACGCGGCGGCCGCAGCGGCGCGAATCGCCCCTGAGTTCGCTACCGCCTGACTCGGTGGCGGGTGCCTCCTGCGGGAGGCACCCGCTGTTGACTCTGGCGTGTCCTGCCGGTCGCGGTGGCGTTGAAGGCTGCGACACGGCGCACGCGTGTCAGCGGCCCCTGACCGTGTACCGGCCTCGGGATCAGGGGCCGCGAGGAGGCGGGGGCTCTGGGCCTGTTGAAGGGCGTCGACGATCTCGCGGCGGGGACGATTGTTCGGCCTGCCGCCTGTGGCGGCCTCGCAGGCGACCGTGGCAGCAGCGGTTCGTTCAAGGCCCACTCGGCGTTTCCGGTATCCGGGGGGATAGCGGAGACGGCTGATGCGGGTGTCCTGGGACATGGCCGAAGCGGCCCGCCGACGGGGGGACAGCGGGCCGCTCGTGTGGCTGATTATGCACTGGCGAAGAGGCCGAGGGTGGATTCCGTCGAGTTCGGAGAGCTCTGTCACCGTGTCAGCCCCGCCCAGACCGGACCTGGCTGCGTGTCGGACACGGCAGGCCGACCGTGACCGGCGTGGCCGTCAACTGCTCTGGCAGGGATCACTCGTCTCTTCTGCGGTCGTGACTGCGTAGCGTCAATCGGCCTCGCCCAGGAACAGAAACCGGGCGCCGGGGTATTGCGTCGCGCGCTGGGATGCACGCCGGTTGCTGCCGTGTGCGCGCTGGTGGACGCTGTGTGCTCCTCTCGATCCGGCCCGACAAGGGGTTGCCTATGCCGCTTGGTGTCGTGAAGTGGTTCGATCCGGTTCGTGGGGAGGGCGCCGTCATCTTAGATGACGGGGTAGGTGAAGCGGCCGCTCACCGCTCGGGAGTCCACGGCGTCGCCGCCTCCTCCGCCGCGACCACGGCGGCCTGAACCCGCTCCAGTTCGGCGCGCAGCTCCTCCGCCCGGGCCCAGCGCCACCCGCTCTCGCCCCTCCAATACCCCGAGCACCGACGGCATCTGCCACCTTCCGAGCGCACCCACACCGACACGACGCCGAGCGACGGGCACGCACTTCACCTGGGAAAACGTGACCCTACCTTCGGTTTGGGAATCGCCTCTAAAACTGCGGGGAGCGATGAGGTCCAGGGAAAAGGCGTCGCGTGTGGGGCATCGCCACCGTGACCGATCTGTCCTCCCGCCGCCAAGTGGGCCATGCGACGGGCGAATGAGACGATGCCGATCTGCCGTTGCACGTGTGCCAGGGGACGTGCACGGCCTGTTTCACGGTCATCCTTCGTGCTGGGCCAGTTGCTGTACGAGCTCTTCCAGCCTGGGCATCAGCCGTGGTCCCAGTGCGGCGACCGTCATGGCGACGGCGACCCCGGCCCAGGCCACGGGGCCGAGGGGTGTGCAGCCGAAGAACTGGCTGACCAGCGGCGTCTCGACGAGTGCGACTAGGACGGCGGCGGAGCCGAGGACGGTCGCCAGCACCAGGGGGCTGTGGCTCCGTCCAGTGAGCGTCTGGGTGAGCTGAGCACCGACCGCGCCGCACAGTGCCATCGTGCTGGTCCGGCGGGCCGAGCCCGGTGTGAGCGTGCCGATCAGCCAGGCGGTGGTCGCGCCGAGCGTGGTGACGATGCCGCGGTGCCTGATCTGGCGGGCCAGCGGATCGTCCAGGGCGGCGAGACCCGCGGGGGTGGTTCCGGCCAGGGTGGTCTCCCCGTCCGTCTTCTCCTCGTTGGTGTCGTCGCCGGGTGTGACGGACACGGCCATTGCGGGGAAGATGTCGGTGAGCAGGTTGACCAGCAGGATCTGCCGGGTGGACAGGGGTGAGGAGCCGGACAGCAGCGTGCCGAGGACGGAGAAGCCGATCTCGCCGGCGTTGCCGCCGATGAGGACGCTGATCGCGTTGGCCACGCTGCGCCACAGGGCCCGGCCCTCGGCGACGGCGTCGACACGAATCCGCCCATGTCCTGGCCATGGACCAGAGGTCACGGCTCTGCGGCAGCAGGGAACGGGTGCGGGACTTCGTGCGGACGGCACCGGTCGCGCTATCGGATCTGGCGGAGGTGCTGGCCGCGCCGTCTTCGCTGGTGCCGGGCGCGGACGCTGCGGGTGGGGGTGCCGACGGGGTTGCTGTGGCGTTGATGAAGGCGGAGGCCGAGCTGGATGTGACGGTGATGTCGCCGGTCCGCACCCGGTGCACCACCACCGCCGACAGCGCCCGGACCGTGGGCTTTCCCCACGAGAACACCGCGACCTGCAACTCTGCGTCCCCGCCGAGCAGCAGAAACCTGATTGAAAGTCCCGCTACGCGGTCCGCTCCGGAGTGGAGGGCGCCATCAACGAGTTCGCCCACGGACACGGCATGCGCCAGTGCCGCTACCGAGGACAGCCGAAAACCCATCTGCAACACGTGTTCACGGCCATCGCCGTGAACATCGAACGCCTCAGCAGCCTGCCACCGCCTGAGGAAACCCCGTCACCACGGCCACGGTCAGAATTACACCTACGGGTGATTGGGCAGGAGGCATAGCGCGACCGTAAGGGATGGGGGAGGGCCATCGCGACGGTGATTGGGGCGCGGACGGCGCGGGAGTTCCTGCGGGTGTCCAAGGGCAAGAGGAAGACCGCTCGCAGCATCACCGACCAGCACCGGGACAACCTGGCGGCCGAGGCCGACCACGGCCCGTGGGCGTGGGGCGAGCCGTACAAGGACACCGGCAGTGCCAGCAAGTACGCGACCAAGACCAGCGACAACTTCGGGAAGCTGCTGGCCGACCTGACGTCCGGCGCGTTCGGCGACCCGGGCGACGTCCTCGCGCTGTGGGAGGTCAGCCGACTTGCCCGCGAGACCGGTCAGGGCGTGGCCCTGATCGACGCGGCGGAGGCGGGCGGCTACCTCATCCACGTGACCAGCCTGGACCGCACCTTCCCACGCAACTACGGCGACCGGCACAGCCTGATCAGCGGCATCAACGACGCGGAGAAGGCGGCCCGGCTGCTCAGCGTCCGTACGCTCAGGGGTGTGAACTCCGCAGTGGGGGGCTGCCGGGAAGCCCGCCACGTTGGCCTCGGCCCGGGACCGTCTGCCCTGCGGCACGGGAGGTGGAGCCATGAGGCTGCCCTTCCTCGAACCCCTGTACGTCACAGCTGGCCCCGTCGCCAGCGTCTATCTGGACACCTCGCGCGACATCGATGGTCCCGAGCACGCCATCGCGTTGCGCTGGAGGCACGCACGGGACGCTCTCGCCGCACAGGGGGGCCGACGCCGCAACCTTGAAGGTGCTGGCTGATGTGGTAGGCGCGGATGGTGATGTGGCCGGACAGCACGGTCAGGCGCTGTTCGCGGCAGCGGGGGGAACTGCTCTTGGCGCAGGTGTTGCCGCGGCCGCCCGTTCGTGACACCGCCCGCTACGGCCCGATCCCCGACGCCATGCCGCTGGCCGAGCAGCGCGCCCCGGACATCGCGGACCTGGCGGTGGTCATCTGCCGGGAGCGGCTTGCCGAGGCGTTCGGTGAGGAGGACGTGCCCGACGAGGGGCAGCAGGACGACTCGATCGCCGCGTACGTCCAGCCGGGCCGGTGGCCCACGAGCGCCGTCGCCCCGGAGCCACTGGCCTCCTATGGCTACCTGGCAGATACATGGCAGCACGTCGCGGGACAGGTGACTGACGCCGTTGAGCAGCTCGCCCGCGACTGCGGCCCCGAGGTCATCGCGGTGTGGGCGCAGCGGGGCGACTACCGGCCCCGCGGTGTCTTCGTCAACCGGCTCGCACCGGACGCAGCACTCGCAGCCGGCCGCCAAGCAGAGACCGCCATGCAGGCACTCCGCAACGTCAACCAGCGGCTGATGGTCGCGAACAGCCGGCTTATCGCCGCAGATGCTCCGGAACCAACCCGGACAGCCCCAGCCGCCCCCAAGCCGCCCGGCCCTTGAGAAGCTTGCCGCCGACCGACCTCTGACCGACACCCTCGGCCGCCTCGAACCCGACGGACGGAGTCGGTACGAATCCGACCGCATGACCAGGTGAGGCCCCTCCAACGCTCCGGAGAGGCCCCATTGATATCAAGAACCACCGGTACACGCCCAGGTCACGGCCTCGAACTCCTGAAACCGAAGAACTCGGGCGGGCGGTCAGGACCGATCTTCACCTGCGACGGTCTCGCTGATGACCATCTCCACCGCGAGACCAACGGCGGACTGCAGGTCGTCGAGAGCTGGAACTCCGCCAACGACAAGATCTTCCACGACCGCGAGAGCTTCCCCACCGGCGCCGACAGCGAGCACTGGGTGGCCGTGGTCGCCGCCCGGGTCCATCAGTACGGGCTTGCCCAGCCGCTTTTCCGAGGCCGACTTGCGGGCGATCAGGGCTGCCGCTTGCGGCCGTACGGGGATCTTAGCCCTGGCCGTTGACAGTGTTTTCTGTCACCGTGGGGACGAGGGTGGTCCTCCGGGGCTCCCGGCGAGGGGGAGCTGATGGACGACGGTCGCGGCCGGGACGGCGAACTGGCGGAACTCGAAGCGTTCGCACGCTCCCACGAGTCCTACCGCTGGCTTATCGGGCCGCCCGGGTCCGGCAAGACCGCTCTGGCCGAGCGGCTCGCCGCTCACCCGCCGGGGGACGTCGACGTCGTCTCCTTTTTCGCGTCGGGCGCCTCCGGCGGACAGACAAGGCGGTTTCTACAGGAAGTCCACGACCGGCTCGCGGCGATATTGGGCGAGGCGGCTCCGCCGCTCTCCAGACCGAGCACACTCGACGGCCTCTGGGCCCGTGCCTGCACGCGGGCCGAGGCGAGCCGCCGACACCTGCTGCTGCTCGTGGACGGCCTCGACGGGGACCATGAGTCGCCCCCGATCGCGGCCCTGCTGCCCGCCGCGACGGGCTCCCACGGTCACGTTCTGGTCCTCAGTCGCGTCCTGCCCCGGATTCCGGAGGCCGTGCCCCGGTCGCACCCGCTGCGGGACGAGCGACGCTGCCCTCGCGTCCGGTTGTCCGCGAGCCCCCTCGCCACCGTGCTGGCGGACCGTGATGCCCGTACGGTGCTGGGGGCTCTCGCCGTCGGCGGCCCCATGACCGCGGATGACCTCGAAGCGGTCCTCGCCGCGCGAGGCGATGGCATGGACGCGCACGGCGCGCGGGCCGTGCTGCGGACGGTCCCTTCCGGCTTACTGGCCTCGCGTGGCGACCCGGACTCGTCACAGGAGCGGTTCGACCTCGCCGACGACGCACTGCGCCGGGAGACCGTCGCCGCGATCGGTCACGCCGAGACCGAGCGGCATCGTGGCGCTCTGCGCGCCTGGGCCGAACAGTTCGCCCGTCGGGCCTGGCCGGACGACACCCCGGCGTATCTCCTGGACCATTACCCCGCGGTGCTCGTCGCGGGCGCGGATATCGCCGCGCTCGCCGCCCTCCCCTCGCCCGAGCGGATCGCGCTGTGGCAACGCCGGGCCGGTCACCCCGCCCCTGCCTGGCAGGAAATCACCGATGTCCTGAACATCCTGGCCGCGACGGAGGCGGACAGCCTGGGCGAGGCGTGCGTCCTGGCCATGCGCCGCTATCGGCTGACCGAACGTCCGGGGCATGTGAGCTTCGGCTTCCCGCCGGATCTCCCGGTGGCCTGGGCCGAGCAGGGGGAGTGGTCCTGGGCCGAGTGCCTGGCATCGGTGATCTGGCACTCCGTCCGGGCATACACGGGCATGGCCGAGGCGGCCGCACGCCGGGGGGACACCGAGCGCGCCCACCGCTACGTCGCTCGGGCCCGGGCCATCGCCCTCGACGATCCGGCCGGCGGAGTCTGGAACGCTCCTTCACTGGCCGCCCTGGCCCGCACCGCGCACGCTTGCGGTGCGCGGACGACGGCCTTGGAGCTGCTCCGGGAGGCGGAGCACATCGCCTGTGTCGCACCGCCCAGCCCCGGGACGGATCTCATGGCCGTGGCCCTGGCCGCAGTGGCCGAGGCCCACCTGGAGATCGGCGACCGCGCCGACGCCCTGCGGATTCTCGGGACCGCCGAGGGCCTCGCCGACAGCGCCGGCGGGCGAAGCGACGACACCCTCGTCGGCATCGCCGCCCGCTCGGCCCAGGTGCGCGGGGCGCAGGAGTGCGTTCTCGCCTTTCCCCGGCCCCAGGGTGCGGGTGCGCAGATCCGTGTGTACGCCGAGTTCGCCCGGGGGGTCGCCCACAAGGAGGGGACCAAGGCCGGTGCCGCGCTGCTGCGGGTCGCGGAGCAGATGCTGGCCAGGCTGCCCGCTCCCGTACCGGACGCGACGGACGCCGCCGTGCTGCGAGCGGTCCGGGAACGGTTCTTCGCCGTGCTTGACCTCGCCGAGGCCGCGGCGCGCGTGCCCGATCGGGACCTCTGCCTACGTCTGGTGGAAGAGGCGGCCGGGCAGGGCCGGCAGGGGGCCGCCCGCGTGGCGCATCTGTACCAGCTGCTCGACCGCCCCGCTCAGGCCTGGCATCTGCTCGACGGCCTCATGGACCCGGAGGCGCGGCTGGCCGCGCTGATACGTTGCGCCGAGGCGGCACACGAGGGCGGCAACTCCGATGCCGCGTCGGTGTATCTGGAACACGCCGTGCGGGCGGCCGCCTCGATCGACCGTCCGCGCCATCATTCGGACAGCCGGGTCGATCTCGCCGTGGCCCTGGCCCGATGCGGGAGTCCGGGCCGTGCCGAACGGATCCTGCGGGACCTCGGCGCACCCGGCACGGGCCATTTCTGGGAGACCCTGGCAGTGGCCGAGGCCGTGGCCCACCACGGTCGGTTCGACCAGGCGGGACCGCTGTTCGCGCTGGCCAACTCGAACGGCGACGCCGATGCGGTGCACCGCATCGCGGCGATCCTGGGGCGGGGTGCGGGACGCGCCGGAGACCACGCCCTCGCCCGGGAGTTCGCCTCGCACGCCGGAGAGAGAAGCTACGTCTTCGCCCTCGAACAGGCCACGATCGGAGCCGCCGAGGCGGGCCATTTCGCCCTGGCCGAGCGGTTGCTGACCGTGGCCCGGTCCGTGTCCAAGACCTCGGTCTCCAGGTCCCGGAGGGGCCTGGAGCAGGACCCCGCCGCCGTTGCGGCGTCGGTGGCCCTGCGCAGCGGGGAACCGGAGTGGGCCGGGAGGTTCGCCGAGCGGATCCGGATGCCCGACATGTTCAGCGACCAGTCGGGACCGGCGGTGAAGCGCGCGGTCGGGGGAGATCTCGCCGCCGCCGAGTACGAGGCGCTGGCGGTGACGGAGCCGAACAGGGCGCAGGCATTGCTCAGAGTCGCGGAGATCGCGGCCGCCCTGGGGAGGGACGACCATGTCGACCGCCTCCTGGATCTGGCCCGGCGGGCCGCCGAGGGATGGACGGACGCTACGAAGGGCGTACGGGCGCAGCAAGGGGCGGCCGTGGCGGAGGTGGCCGCGCGCATAGGCCGTCCGGACCGCGCCGACGCGATGCTTCATCTCGCGGACGATGCGCTCGGAAAGCCGCGGATTCCGGTGCTCGCCGCCCGTGCCGAGGCACTGGCCCGCGACGGCGACCAGGACGCGGCCGCCGCCCTGCTGGAGGAAGCCTTCGGCAGCCTCGGTTCGCGGAGCCTGGCCAACAAGGAGCGCGAGGTGCGGGCGCTGGTGCTCGCGGCCGTGGCCGTCGATCCCGCGCTCTGCCGCCGCCACATCATGCGCCTGCTGGCGACGCGGACGAGAACCCCGGAATGGCTCGCGGCCGTGGTGTACTCCCGGCCCGAGCTCGCTCCGCTGGTGGTCGCCCTGCTCGACGGCGACGTGGCGTCCCACGGTGCCGTCGCGCAGTGAGGGGAGGGCGAGGCGGGGGACAACTTACAGTAGGCGCCGATAAGTTGAGTGCCGCAGGAGCGGGATCCGATTCCGGATGGCGAGGGAGCGTCGTGTTCGAAGAGGTGGCCGCCTTGGCCATGACCGGGGCGACAACGGTGGTGGCTGCCATGGCCACCGACGGATGGTCGACGGCGCGCGCACGGATGGCCGGACTGTTCCGCCGTGCCGATGACGTCCAACGAGCTGCCATCGAAGGGCAGTTGGACCAACACGCCGCGTTGGTGGCGAGCTCCGACGACGCGGAGGCGGTCCGTCAGGACCTGGTTCCGGTCTGGCGGCTCCAGATCGCGGCCCTGCTGCGGCAGCATCCCGATGCGGCGGAGGAACTTCAGCTGCTGGTGCGCGAGATCCAGGAGCAACTGCCGTCGGCGCAACAGGTCTGGCAGCAGCGACAGACGAACATCGCCCGTGACCACGGGCAGGTGTTCGCTTCGCTCGGTGGCAATGTGATCGTCCATCACGGGCCGGCGCAGCCGCCGCCCGCACCTTCGGTCGTCGTCGGCGACGAGCCCGAGGCCACCGAATGACCCAGGTGCCGTCCGGGGAACCGGCAGGTGTCCAGCAGGTCGTGCACGTCGAGAACGGCTTCGGCTACGGGTGCATCGGCGCGGACATCCACGTCTTCGGCGACGGCAGGCCGGTGTACCTGCTGTTCGGCCACCGTCGGCGGACGGGCCTGGAGTCGCCGTGGCTGCGGGCCCAGCCCAGCCGGATGCTCGACGCACGCGCGGAGATCGTCGACTTCACGGGCCGCGCCGCCGAGTTGGAGGAGCTGGCCACGTGGCGGGACACCGGGCCGCGGCTCTCGGTGCGGTGGCTGCACGGGAAGGGCGGCCAGGGAAAGACGCGCCTGGCGAACCTGCTGGCCGCCGAGTCCCTGGGCGCGGGTTGGAAGGTGGTCGACGCGACGCACGGCACCGACGCCCACCCGCCGGCGGAAGCCGGCGAGGACCTGCGTCCCGACGGGCACTCCGGGATCCTGCTGCTGGTCGACTATGCGGACCGCTGGCCCCTGGCGGACCTGAGCTGGCTGCTCCACAACCGCATCCTGCGCCACTCCGTCCCGGCGAGGGTCCTGCTGATCGGACGGTCGGCGACCGGATGGCCGGCACTGCGGGGAAAGCTCGGCCAGTTCCGGGAGATCATCGACACGTCCGATCAGTTCCTGCCGCCGCTGACCGACGATGGCAGCGCGCGCCAGCGCATGTTCACCACGGCGTGCGAGTGCTTCGCCCGGCACTACCCGCAGATCGACGAACCCCGGGCGATCACGCCTCCGGATGCCCTGGACGATCCGGACTTCGGGGTGACGCTGGTGGTGCACATGGCCGCCCTGGTGGCGGTGGACGCGGCGGCCCACGGCCGCCGCGCCCCCGCCGACATGGTCGGCCGGACGGTCTACCTGCTGGACCGGGAGCACGAGAACTGGCGCCAGTTGTACGAGAACGCCCGGCACGGCCTCGACTTCCGGACCCCCGACAAGGACATGGCGCGCGCGGTGTTCGCCGCCACCTTGATCGGACCCGCTGACCGGCGGACCGCCAGGAGCGTCATCGAACGGCTGATGCCGCACGCACCCGCCGAGCGGATCCTCCTGGACCACGGCGTCTGCTACCCGCCCGGCGACCCCGCACGCGTCAACTCCTTCGAACCGCTGCTGCCCGATCGCCTGGCAGAGGACTTCGTCGCTCTCATGCTGCCCGGCAGCCCGATCACCGGGTACCCGTCGGACGACTGGGCGGCTTCCGTTCCCGCCGCGGTCCTGCGCCGCGGGGACGACGGCGCGGCGCCGGCCTGGACGCCGCGGACCGTCGCCCACCTCGCGGCGGCGGCGGACCGCTGGCCGCACGTCGGGGAGGGGTACCTGTACCCGGTGGTGAAGGCCGATCCCCGGATCGCGCTGGACGCGGGCTCGGCCGCGCTCGGCGCCCTGGCCAGGATCGCGGACGGCGAGGTGCTGGACGGCAGCCTGCTCGGGGTCCTCGAATCGATCGACACGGTCCTGCCCGCCAACCGGCACATCGACCTCGACGCGGGCATCGCCGCGGTGGCCGAGCGCCTCACCGACCGCCGCCTGGCGGACACCGAATCCGCCGTCGACCGGGCGATCCTGCACAGCCATCTCTCCGCGCGCTACGCCCATGCCGGTCTGGCCGACAAAGCAGTGGCCTCTGCGGAGCGTGCCACCACTATGTTCCGCTCGCTGGCAGAGGCCGATCCTCGGGCCCACCGGGCAGGCCTGGCAGGAGCTTTGGTCAACCTCAGCGCCTACCTGCCCGGCGTGGGCAGGGAAGTCGAGGAATTGGTGGTGGCGGAAGAGGCCGCGGCGATCTCGCGGGAACTGATGGCAGCCGACCCGGAGAGCGACCCCAGCGGTCTCTCCGCAGCCTTGATCAATCTGGGCTCCGCCCTTCTTCGGCACCGACGGCCACAAGAGGCTCTGCAGGTCACGATGGAGGCGGCGGCCATCATGCTCCAGGGCGACGATGCCACGCGACAGGGTTACGTCGTCCCGGTCGCCACCGCGGCGGACAATCTCGGGATGATCTTCTCCGCCCTGGAGCGGCCGGAGGACGCGCTGGCGGCAGCCGACAGTGCCATCAAGCTTTTCCAGCTGGTCGCGGAGCGGAATCTCTCCGCCTACCTGCCCGATCTCGCCCGGGCGCTGCGCCACCGGGCGATGTGGTTGCGGGAACTCGGACTGCCGCAGGAGGCGGCCCTGACTCTGGAGGAGGTCGTCACCACCTCAAGACGACTGGTCACTGCCAACTCCGATGCCCATGAACCCGGCCTCGCCGCGGCCCTGGACAATCTCGGCAGCTACCAGGTCGACGCCGGATGGCCGGACGAGGCGGTGCCGACGCTTGAGGAGGCCGTGGCGCTCTTCCGCAGGCTGGCCGCGATCAACCCCGACGCCCACGAGCCCGACCTCGCCAAGTCGTTGAACAACCTGAGTGCCGTCTTCGCCCGCCTGGGACGTCTGGACGAGGCGTCGCAGGTGATACGGGAAGCGGTCGACGTGGGCCGCCGACTGGCCGATGTGGACCCCGCCGCCCACCTGCCCGACTTCGCGCTGGCCCTGGACAACCTGTGCGCCCTGCTGGGGGGCATGCGGCGCCCCGAGGTGCTGGCCGCCCTGCGGGAGGCGATCGATGTGCGCAGGCGACTGGCCGAAGCCGACCCGGACGCCCAACTCGACCGTCTCATCGCCTTGTTGGAGGAGTTAGCCACCCGGCTCCGGGCCGCTGGGCGCTTGCGGGAGACGCTGGTGCCCCTGCGCGAGATGGTCGAGATCCACCGGCGCCTGGCCGGAATCGGCTCCGAGGCCCACCAGGCGGGCCTCGCCAGGAGCCTGGTCAACCTGAGCAGTCTGCTGGCCGACGCTGAGGAGGACGGGGCGCTGCCGGCCGCGCGCGAGGCGCTGGCCGTCTATTGGCGCCTGGTCGCAGCGGATCCCGCGACCCATCTGCCGCATCTCGCCGTGTCCGTGAACAGGCTCAACAGCCTGCTGGTCAAAGGTGAGCGGTACGACGAGGCACTCACCGCGGCCGACGAGGTCGTCGGGAACCTGCGCCGCCTCTCTCCGGCCGACCCGGCTGTCTACCGCCCCTTCATCGCCAAGGCGCTGTGGGGGGCGGGCCGACTGAGGGCCGCCCGGGGCAGCGGGCTCCCGCAGGCCGAGGCCGCGTTGGAGGAAGCGGTCGCCCTGTTCGTGCAGTTGGCCTCGTACGCGCCGTACGAGTACGCGGACGACCTGAGAGGCGCACTGATCACTTACGCCGCCGTGCTCGACAAGCTCGGCTCCACGGCCAGGGCTGATCGCATCAGGAGGGTGACCGAGACAGAAGCCACGATGGATGCCGTATACGAAGTACTGGGGATGTGAGTGGACGTTTAATGTTGGTTCGCGATGGGCATTTCGATCCGCTTTGCCGTATTCGCCGCCATCGCGCGCAAACCTGGGATGCCTGGAGGGTGTACTGATGGCAATCTTCCGCCCCATTGCTAAGCCAGACGGAATCCAGTGCTGATAAGCGGATCAAACGGGCACACCGCTGACGCCCGGAAGCCCAAGAAAACAAAAATAAGGTGTAAATCACCCCGCCGTTGGTTGATTGCAGGAGTGACTTATCATCACATTCCTTCCCTAAACGCCCACTCGGTGGGTATTTAGGGACGATCTATGTCGGTAAGTGGCTTTCATGTTCGCCAGGCTTGAGGCGTTTGCCCCATACGAGCACCTCTGCATTCGCCGAGCTGCGAACTTGACCACCCGTTTACTCCGGTTCTCATACACGAAGTCCGTCTGATTTGAAGATCAGGCAGAAACGCCCAGCAACAGCGGAACAGCACAGTCCGCCGCATCCGTGATCACGCTACGGCGTGAGCCAGCGGAAGCCGTACCCCAGCGACCTGTCCGACGCCCGATGGGCCTTAATCGAGCCGACGTTGACGGCCTGGAGAAAAGCTCGGCTCGACCGCAGGCCCACCGGGCAGCTGGCCAAGGTCGACCTGCGCGACGTATTCAACGCCCTCCTCTACATCAACCGCACCGGAATCCCCTGGAAATACCTCCCGCACGACTTCCCCAACCACGGCACTGTCTACGCCTACTACGCTGCCTGGCGCGACGAGGGAATTCTCACCCGGCTTAACTACGACCTGACCGGACTGGCCCGCGTGAAGGAAGGACGCAAGCCCGAACCGACCGCTTCCGTGATCGACACCCAGAGCGTGAAGACCTCCACCAATGTGCCTCTGGCCAGCCAGGGAACCGGCGCCGCCAAGAAGATCGTCGGCAGGAAACGGGGCATCCTCACCGACACGATCGGACTCATCCTCGCCGTGACCGTCACTGCCGTGAGCCTCTCCGAGAACACCGTCGGAATCCAGCTCCTCAACCAGGCCAAGAAGACCTACCCGACCATCTCCAAGAGCTGGGTCGACACCGGCTTCAAGTACGCCGTCATCGAGCACGGCGCCAGCCTCGGAATCGACGTCGAAGGCATCAATAGAAACCCAGGAGTTCGCGGCTTCCACGTTGTCAAAAGGCGCTGGGTTGTCGAACGAAGTATTGGTTGGATCATGCTGCACCGGCGCCTCGCCCGAGACTACGGGACCCTGCCTGCCAGCTCCGAAGTCATGATCCACGTCGCCTCGATCGACAACCTCACCAAGCGCATAACGGACGAGACGACACCCACCTGGCGAGGAACTTGCTAGGAGATAAAGGGCAATCCGCCTAGATCAAACGTCCTCTGATAGGTCGGTCAAGGATGTGGCCCTTCTCGGTTCGGCGGTGAGTGAGGCGGGAGAGGGGCGGCCGGGGTGGAGCAACTCGTTGTCCCTGGTTGTTCGCCTCGGCCGCACAGGCGGGTTCATGCGGCGGTGGGTGGATGAGGGTCGGCGATGGGGACGAAGCGGGCGGGGGCGTGGTCGATCGGCAGGTCGGGGCGCCAGGCGGTGAGGATCTGGGCGCTGCACTCGAAGAGTTCCGGGGGCAGGGCGTCCAGGGGCCACCAGCGCCAGTCGCCGACGCTCTCGGCGGGCTGGTCGGCCGGATTTCCGCGCCAGCGTGTGACGAGTGCGCCGATGGTGATGCGGACGATGTCGCCGACGTGGTCGTGGAGCATGCCCAGGAGGTGGACGTCGTCGGGATCCGCGCGCAGGCCGGTTTCTTCCGCGAGTTCGCGTACGACCGCCTCTTGCAGAGACTCGCCCGCCTCCACGGTCCCGCCGGGCAGTTCTCGTGTGCCTCGCCGGTGTCGGCCCAGGAGCAGGCCCTGGGGCCCGAGCAGCACGGCTCCGACGCCTACCGCCGCGTGGGCGACGGGTGGCTTAGTCGTGCGTGGACGGGCGATGATCCGGGTCGGCCGGTGTACCTCGAACAGCCGGTAGGAGGCGTGGTTGTCCTCCTCCGGTGCGTCGAGGACGGTGATGTCCCGCACCCGGAGCCCGTACTGCGCGAGCAGGTCTTCCCACAGCTCGGGTGCGAGCACCCACATGTGCATGCTGAGTTCGCCGCCGCCGGCCAGGCGCAGGATCTCCGGGCGCGGGGTGACGGTCGGGGTGGGGCCGTCGCCGGTGGAGTCGGTGTGCAGCACGGTGAAGTACAGCCGGCCCCCGGGTTTGAGGGCGGTCGACAGGGCGGGCAGGAGCCGTTGCGGGTCGAGAAAGTGGAAGGCGCTGAGGGAGACGATCACGTCGTACGGGGCCGATGTGCTCAGGTGGTCCACGGCGTCGGCGTGGATCAGCCGCAGTCCCGGTACGTCGGGATAGCGGGTGCGAGCACGCTCGATCTGGCTGGGGGAGGTGTCGACGCCGTCGACCTGGGCGCCGTGGGCGCGAGCCACGTGTGCGGCGTGCCGGCCGGTGCCGCAGCCGAGGTCGAGAACGCGCAATCCCCGCAGGTCCCCGAGGATCTCGTCCCCCGGCCCGGTCGTCGCCGGGCCCCAGGAGATTCGGTCGACGTCCGGCAGAGGCGTGGCGCGTTGCAGGTGATGCTCTCCGTAGGCGGTCCAGGCGAGGTGTGTCTGTCTTTCGATGTCCAACACGGCGGCTTCCATAGTGAGTTCAAGGGCGAAGTGCGTAGCAGCGCAGCACGTCGAGGTCGGCGGTTCGGACGACGGACCATCGTGCGGTGAGGGTCTCGGCTTCGGCGGCGGTGATCCCGAGGCGTTGGCAGGGGCCGCTGTCTGTGCGTCGGCCGGCGATTTCGGTGACGCCCCAGAAGGTCCCGCCCGGTGCCAGGATCTTGCGGACGCGGTCGAGGAAGGCCGGCTTGTCGTCGAGCCACCGGTAGACCAGGCGGCAGGCGACGACGTTGTACGCGGTGTCCGGCAGGGTGCTGAGGTCGTCGGTGGCGAAGTTCATCAGTTGCCAGGTCGGCCCGTGGCTGTGCTGGGTGCTCTGCGCTGCGGTGATGGCACTCGGAGCGAAGTCGACGCCGACGGTGCGGTATCCGAGGTGGTGGAGGAGGTGGGCGAGGGCACCGTCGCCGGTGCCGATGTCGAGCGCAGGACGTCCGTGGCCGAGCCTGACATGATCCGACAGGAGCGTGGCTTCGGCGTTGGAGACTGCCCGGTACCGGCGTCCGCCGGCCCAGAGCGGTTCCCAGTGCTCGGCGGTGGCGGTGACAGCTGTCATTCGGCTCCTTCGCTGGCTGGCGCCATGGACGCGGCGGCGCGCTGCTGAGGGGTGCCGGGGCGGCACAGGTCGGTTGTTCCGCCCCGGAGTATGGGCGGGGTCATGCGGGATCCGCGACGGTGGGCGGGCTGGGGCGGGGGATGGAACCGGGGGCGTACTGGGCGGCTTGCGCGTCGAACATCGAGGCGTAACGCCCGTTGGCGGCCATGAGTTCGTCGTGGCTGCCGTGCTCGACGAGCCGTCCCTGGTGCAGGACGTAGATACGGTCGGCGTAGCGGACGCCGGACATGCGGTGGGTGACCAGGACGACGGCGCGGTTCGGGGCGGCGAGCCGGCGGATGCGGTCGAACGCGGCGATCTCTGCTTCCGGGTCGAGGGCGGAGGTCGGCTCGTCCACGATGAGGACGCTGTCGTCATCCGAGGTGGAGCTGCGCCAATGGGTCCGGGCGAGCCCGATTTTCTGCCATTCCCCGCCGGACAGTTCGCTGGCTCCGCGGAACATCCGGGCCAGGAGGCTTTGCAGGCCGTCGGGTAGCTTCGCGATGACCGGCCTGGCCCCCGCGTAGTCGATGGACGGTTGAAGGTCCTCGGTGTCGGCTTCCTGAGCGGGCCGGCCGATCCTGATGTTCAACGCGGCTGTGACGGGCCAGCGTTGAAAGTCCTGGGTGAGCAGGTCGACGCGGTCGAAGACCTCGGAGCGGTTCAGGTGGGCGATATCCGCCTCGCCCCAGAGTACGGTCCCGTTTTGCGGGAGCAGCATTCCCCCCGAGCAGTTTCATCAGCGTGCTCTTGCCGCTGCCGTTTTCACCCACGACTGCGGTGACCGAGCCCATGGACAGCGTGAGGGACACTTCGTCCAGGGCGGGAGTGTCGCGGTCCGGGTAGCGGTAGCTGACCCGGTCCAGGGCGACCTGCTTCACCTGCGCCGGAACAGGATCGCCTCCACTGGGAATGGTGCGGCGTGCCGCCTCGTCCAGGAACCGGGCGTGGTCACGGACGTAGAGGGACTCCTCGTGCAGCTGGTTCACATTCATCACCAGTGCGCCCAGGCTCGCCGAGCCGGACCGGACGGCGACGACGGCAGTCCCGGCCACGGCCAGACCCATCTGCCCGCTCATGATCAGCAAGAACATGGCTCCGTACGTCGCGGCCATGGCCAGGCCGGACATCGCTGCGGCCACCCACTCGGTGACGGCCTTGCTGGAGGCCAGCCGCTCCTGCTCCGCCTCTGCGCTCTCGGCCATTCGCTTATAGCGGCTGAGCAGGAACGGCCCGACGGCGTGGATGCGAACCTCCTGGGCCGCGGTGCGCTCGGTCAGCAGGTTGCCGATGAGACGGCTGGCCCGCACATGCTCGATCCAGCTCATCACGGACACGTACCGTTCCTGCGCCACCCGCATCGCGCCCCAGCCGCGGGGCGCCGCGATCAGGATCAGCATCGGCAAGAGGACCGGGTGGAGGATGGTGAGCACGCCGGCCGTGGAGATCAGGGAGATGGTCCCGTGCAGCGCGGCCACGCACGCGGAGATCATGCGCCGGGCCGAGCCGGCGCCGTACTGGGCGACGTCGATCAGCCGCCGGAACTCCGGGTCCTCGATAGCCTCCAGCTCTACTGACGCGGCGGCGGCCAGGTACTGGGTGGTGGCGATCCGCTCGACCATCGGCTCCAGCCGGCCCGCCCGCGAGGTGGACCACCCGGCCAGACCCGAATTGACCACCGCGGCACCGGCGGCAGCGGCCAAGCCAGGCAGCACCGCCTGCAACCGCTGCTCAGGGGCGCCCGAACTGAGAAGCGCGTGCATGACGGCGTTGACGGCGAGCAACCCGATCGCCGCGGCGATCCCCTGCCCGATCTCGCTGATCGCGACGACGACCAAGGCCCGGCGGCCAGCGTGCCACGCCATCCGTAAGGTCGCCCCGACCAGCCTCGGCATGGAACGCAGAGCCGACATCATGGTCAAGTCCAGTGACGAGTGCTCGTGTTGGGACCAGCCCATGTCGTAGCGCAGAGGGCCCCCGAAAAGCTCCTGCTCGGCGTCGGAGACCTCGGGCTCGGCCATCCGCACACGTCCGAAAAGCCTGTTCACAAGGCACCGCCGCCCAGCCTGTTGCTGCTCCCGCTGGTTTCTGTGGGCACGACGGTGGGCGGCAGCGGCAGGTCGGCATGGCGCAGAGCCGGTGCCTCGTCCTGTGTGCTCTTGGTGTCGTCCGGGTTTGACCCCGATGCATCAGGGGTTGGTCGTTCCTGTGTGCTGGCTGAGGTCAAAGTGGTTCCCCTCTTGACGGTCGTGCGGTTGGCTCGTGAGGTTCAACGAGTTGGTTACGATTTCGAACATCCGTGTTCCGGCCGGACTCTGAACCCCGTGGTTGAGCGCGACATGGAGGTGCGGGTTGCACCGACCCTTGTTGTGCAAGGGCCGCTCTTTGCCTGGGAGTTGGCCGAATCGCCGACAGCCGCAACCCGTGTGACGGATGAGGTTCCCTGCTGGTGATCAGTCCGTGGAAACGATGGGCTGCCATCAGCCACCGAGGCTGCTGGCCTGAGACGCCATCCGCTTATCGATCACGGGGGCTGGCCTGGTCGAACAGGGTTCCTGTTCGGGTGATCGCGCGAGAGCACCGGCGCATGACAGCAGGGCCTCTTGGTAGTTCGGGGGTGCGAACCAAACCGATCACCAGGAGGCCCTGTTGCCGCAGTCTTTCGCGCTCGCGTGCGTGGAGTCCAACTCGCCGTCCATGTCGTGTGACTGCCTCGCGCACAGGTTCGGCAACGCGGCGGACGGGCCGGAGCGCGTGCGGTGTTACGCCTCCGACATGACGGAGGCGGAGTGGCAGGTCATCCGGCCGTTGCTGCCCGTTCCGGCATGGTTTCAGGGGCGGGGCGGGCGGCCGGAGGGCTACTGTCACCGCGTGATGTTGGACGCTGTCCGCTATGTGGCCGACAACGGCGTCAAGTGGGCCAACCTGCCCGCCGACTTCCCGCCGTACCGGCGTGTGCATGCCTTCGCCCGCCGCTGGCAGGTGACAGGTCTGCTCGCCGAGCTCCACGACCGGCTGCGCGACCGCGTCCGGGCCAAGGAAGGCCGCGCGGTGGACCCGACGGCCGCGATTGTGGACTCACAGTCGGTGCGGGCAGCGGCGAACATCCCGCGCTCGACGTCCGGCTGGGACGGCGGGAAGAAGGTGGGAGGGCGCAAGCGGCACTTGGTGGTGGACTGTCTCGGCCTGGTCCTGGTCGTCGCGGTGACCGCGGCAAGCGCCCAGGACCGCGACGCCGCCGTCACCTTGCTGGAGCGGCTGCGCGGGCTGTACTTCTCCATCCGCCTGGTGTGGGCGGACGGCGGTTATGCCGGGCGGCTGGTCGACTGGGCTGCAGAGAAGCTCCACCTCACCCTGGAGATCGTCAGACGCACCGACGACACCACGGGCTTCGTGGTGCTGCCGCGCAGGTGGGTGGTGGAAAGAACGTTGAGCTGGCTGATGCGTTCGCGCCGCCTGGTGCGCGACTACGAGACGCTGCCCGCCATGCACGAGGCCATGGTGCTGTGGTCGATGACCATGCTCATGAGCGGCCGCCTGGCCGGACGCCGCTCTGGTGCCTTCACTCGGCCGGCACCACGAGCGCGGTGAACACTGCCGACCTCACCTGGAGCACCCACCCCCGCTCCACCAGGCGTTTCGCCTTCGAGCGCAGACCCTCGACCTTCGCCGGCACCACCTGGAGCCCCAGAGCCCTGGCCAGCTGCTGACAGCGCATGCCCTCCCGGCCCGCATCCGACTCCAGCACCGACACGATCCGCTGGTAGTCCGGCGCCAGGACCGCCGCCACCATGCCGTCGGTCCGGTGCGGCACCAACGAGCCCGCCACCGAGCCCCGCTGCGGCTCCTCGACCGCGGAAGGTGGCCCGGCCAGCACCTCGGCCACCGTTGCACGGGCATCCACCAGCCGCTGCAGCACGCGTTCCGCCTCTCCGAGCGCGGCCTGCACCCGCTCGGCCTCCTCCCGCAACCGCGCGATCACTTCCCGGGCCCCCTTCTCCCGGGCCTCCAGCAAACCGAGCACAGACGGCACCAGCCACCTCCACGAGACAGACGAGCGGACCAATCACGCCCATCTCTCCCGCTGCCGACCGGAGTTCATGCCCACCCACCCGAACTAAACGATCACGTTCGGAAAGCGGATGGCTTCTGAGTGCGCAGACTCGGCCGTCTTGTTCCGGCCGAGTACTGCGTCGCTGGGCAACGTGATCGATCTGCCCAACGGGCGATCCCCCGCAGGCACTGAGCCAGGTCGAGGGCGCTTGGCCGGCTGGGGACGGGGGCGGTGAGGACTGCCCGCAGCACGTCCTCCAGCTCCGGCCACGTCGGGATATGGGGCACCGACGAAAGACGCTGATCAGCGACTATCTGGGAGCTACCGAAGATCGTTTCCCGCGCTCAGGTGCTGGACCGTTCCTCGCGCCCGTGAGCTTCACCTTCTCGGCCACCAAGGCGGGCAGCCCGCACCGCTTGGCCAACCGGATCGTCGGGACCAGCCCGGCAGGCGCGATCAGGTCCGGGTCGTCGAACGCGGCGAACAGCGTCGCCGTGCTGTGGGAGACTTTCACTTACGAGGTGCCTTGCTGCGTGGGACTGATGAGGGCGTAGGAACTCCCGTCATCCCAGCTCAGCGGGCACCTCTTCTCATTTCGCTGTCCACAGACCGAGTATCGCGCGGTGGATCCAAGCTGATGCGTCGGCGCTGCATGAGGAACAGGACCGCCGCACCACAAGGTTTGTTTCCTTCCGGCGGGTGTGGGTGTGTCTGCAGCCGGTGCAAGGCGGGTCAGGTGACCACGACGCCGCTGGGGCCGGAGGACAGACCCAGTTCGATGCTGGCGAGCACCCGCAGGCTAGTGGTGTCGATCGCGTCCACGGTGGCGCCGGCGTTCGTGCAGACCCAGACGGTGTCGCCGGTCGCCGTGATGCCGGTCGGGATGTGGCCGACCCGGACCGTGCCGACTGCCTTCGCGCTCGCGGTGTCGACGACGGTGACGGTGTCGTCGTTGGCGCCGCTGACCCAGGCCCGTGAGCCGTCTGGGCTCAGCGCGACCTGCCACGGGGTGCGGCCCACCCGGGCCCGGGCGACGACGCGCAGCGAGCCGGCGTCGAGCACCGCGAGGATGTCGCTTAACGGGCTGACCGCGTAGACCCGCCTGCCGTCGGGGTGGACGGCCACACCCCCGGCCTGCGCCAGTTCGGGTAGCCGCCTGCGTGTTCTGCCGGTCTCCGCGTCGAGGACCGTCAGGCCGTCGTAGCAACTGACGTAGACGGTCCGCCCGTCAGGGCTGACGGCGACGGAGTGCGGCGCGAGGCCGGTCTGCCAGGCGGCGGTGGCCTTGTCCGCGCGGGTGTCGATCACCGTGAGCGTCCGCAATCCGCCGGTGCCGGTGTCCGGGCCGGTGTTGGCGACGTAGACGGTGCGGCCGTCCGGGGAGGAGGCCACGCCGTGCGGGTAGAGGCCGACGTCGACGGTGCCGGTGATCGTGCCCTTGGTGGTGTCCAGCACGGAGACGTCGCCGGCGCCGGAGTTGGTCACGTACAGCTTGCCGGTGCCCGGAGCGGAAGCGATGCCGCAGGGGTTGGCGCCGCCGGGGATGCTCGCGACCAGCCTGCGAGTGGTGGTGTCGATCACCACGATGGAGTAGCTGACCAGTGCGGTCGCGTAGGCGTGGACGCCGCTGATAGGCCCGGTCTTCGGCACGGAGTCCTGGATGCCCGGGAAGTTCGTGCCCCCGGTGCCGGAGTGGCGGGTGGGTGCGTCACCGGCGAAGTCGTCGCGGTGGGTGGTGGCGTTCTCCACCATGCGGCTCATGACGTACGGCCGCAGCCCCGCCAGGGGCTCCGTCTCGCGCGCGGTCGCGGCGGTGCCGGCCGGGGCGGGCTCGGGACCGGTGGTCTCCTGGTGCGGCGGGGTCTGGCCCGCGCCGGGGAGGGCGGGCCGCGGCAGGGTCGCCACCTCGTGCTCCGCCGTCCACAGCCGGCCTTTGGTGGGCGGCAGGTGCGGAAAGGGACGCTTGCTGGGCAAGCCGAGCGCCGAGGTCAGGTCGCCGAACGTGCGGCGGCGCCACTGGCTGATGTTCTCCTCGTGCACTCCCGTGATCCGCTCCAGGAACCGCAGCACGGAGGTGTGATCAAAGGGCTCGCTGCACACGAAGCCGCCCTGCGTCCACGGCGAGACGATGATGCACGGCACCCGGATGCCCGCGCCGATCGGCACCCCGTCGACGAACTCGTCGGGCGTTCCGACCGGCGGGGTCGGCGGGATGACGTGGTCGAACAGGCCGTCGTTCTCGTCGTAGTTGAGGATGAAGACGGTTTTGCGCCACAGCTCGGGGTTGGCGGCGACCGCGTCCAGTTGCCGGGCGACGAAGTCGGCGCCGGAGGCCGGCAGGTAGTCGGGGTGCTCGCACTGCGCGGCGGTCGGGATGATCCACGACACCGTGGGCAGCCGTCCGGCCAGTGCGTCGCGGACGAACTGGTCGGCGGAGCCGATGGTCAGGCCGTGCTCGTAGAGCGGGTCGCCCGGCTCGGCGTCCTGGTACTGCTGGAAGAACTTCAGCGGGTTGCAGCCGTAGTCGTCCTCCTCCTGGTAGACGTGCCAGGACACGCCGGCCTTGGTGAGCCGCTCCGGGTAGGTGGTCCAGCGGAACGGCTCGGGGATGATGTTGCTGATGACCGGCCCGCCGGCCAGGCCGTGCGGGTCGATGGTGCCGGTCCAGTGGTAGAGCCGGTTGGGCCAGGTGGGGCCGAGCAGCGAGCAGTGGTAGGCGTCGCAGAGGGTGAAGGACTCGGCGAGCGCGAACTGGAAGGGGATGTCGGCGCGCTCGTAGTAGCCCATGGTGAACGGACCCTTGGCCTCGCCGTCCGCCTTGCGGTGCGCTGGCACCCAGTTGTCCATCTGGCCGTTGTTCCAGGCCTCGTGCTGCACCGACCAGGCGTGGCTGGTGGACGGGATGGCCTGGGAGCTGGTGGTCCTGGTGTCGAGGTGGAACGGCAGCAGATAGCCGTCCGGGTTCTCCGGGTCCGGCTGGTAGAACACCGGTCTGCCGGTCGACAGGACGGCGGCGTCCGGGTCGTCGAAACCCTGCACCCCGCGCATGGTGCCGAAATAGTGATCGAACGAACGATTCTCCTGCATGAGGATCACGACGTGCTCGATGTCGTGGAGCGATCCCGGCCGACGGGCCGTGTCGGCCATGGCCCGTTGCAGGTTGGGTGGGAGCAACGACGTGGCGGCGGCGAGCGCACCCATGCCCAGCGCGGAACCGAGGAGCCTGCGACGGGACAGTCCAGCCATGTTCACCCCTGCACCGAAGATCGAGAACGCGCGTCAGCACACACCACATCGCCCCCCGGCACAAGAGTGCGTGAGGCAGTTTCAGGTAGTGCCGGATTCATGTGACTTCCCGACAAACGGGGTTATGCGGCTCACTCGAACACGTCACGGACCTGCCGGCGCCGCCCACATCCGCGACAGCCTCGCGCCCGTCGGCCTCCTGCCACGCGTCCTGCGCTCCACACGTCTGCTCGATCTCGCAGACGAACTCGACGCCAAGATCCTCACTGTCTCCGTGGGATGTCCTACGCAGGCGTCGCCCACTACCGGCCCTACCCGAAGCTCATTAGACCTGTGTGATGGACCATCACCCAGGCGCAGCCGCTGTCCCGACGGGGGAAGCGACCAGGCCCTTCACCACCCCGCCATCCACCTGGCACTGGACCACAGCTCAGGCCTCCCGCAGGCACTCAGCGGCCGTCACACGGGCCATGGCAGGCCCCCAGGCGGTCGTCCTGCCCTGCCCGGTCCTCGGCCGTTCCTCGGTTACGCGGCTATGTCCAGCGCATGCCTCTCGCGGAGAGCTGCTCGACCCGTTCGGGGGAGAGCGTGGCGGCCCTGCTGCGCTGGTTGCCGATCCGCGCCCCCAGCTTCAGCTGCCGTTCCTCCTGGTCCCCGCCGTCGTCGCCGGTGATGATCCGTTCGATGTGTCCTTTGGGTACCCGGAGGTGTCCTTTGCGTTCGTAGTACTGGCGGGCGGCGTCGTAGTTCATCGCCCACGGGTCGGAGTGCGCACGGCGCGGCTTCGACTTGTCCTCCTCGGCCGCGGGTTCGATGCCGAGAACGTTCTCGCACATCCACTGCTGCACGGCGGTGAGTTTGTCGAAGCCGAGCTGCTGCTGGCGCACCCATCGCCCGAGGTCTTCGCCTTGGCTCACGGCCTGGCCCGGTGCGGTAGGCAGTGTGCCGCTGGCGTGCAGGTGCCGGCGGACGAGGTGGAAGATGAGCTGCCACTCCACCAGTCCGGTGATGAGGGTGTCCAAGTGTTCGTTCGTCACAAAACGATCTTGGGCACCCTCCCTGTGCCTCCGGACGGACCGACAGCATTCGGAACTACTTGTCTAGCCCTGACGTGGGCTCGGCGCCAGGCCGCTGAGCAGGAGCGACAGCTTGCGTCTGAGGTCCTCGTGCAGAGCGCCGGGTGCATACGGTGTGTTGAGCCAGCGGTTGAGGGTTCCGAAGTAGCAGTCGGCCAGCATCTCGGCGGCGAGCTCCGGCTGGGTGTCGCGATCGATCTCCCCGCGCTGCCGACCAAGGCGGATCGAGGCGGCGAAGGCCGTGGTGATGGTGGTGTCGTACATCACGGACAGGAAGCGGGGCGAACCGGCGAGCAGTCGCTGGGTCAGGAGGCGTTCCTGTTCGTTGAACTCGGCCAGAATATCCAGATATCCGCAGAGTTGTTCGGCGGTTCCGCTGTTGCGGAACTCCTCCTCGTCCAGCATCTGTTGCAGTCGTCCCCGGCGCCGCTGGCCCCAGGCGTCGACGAGATGGTCTTTCTTGGGGAAGTGGTTGAAGACCGTCTGTCGCGAGACGTCGGCCCGCAGGGCGATCTGATCGAAGGTGGTGGCCTCGAAGTCCTGCTCGGTGAAGAGCGTCAGCGCGGCGTCGAGGATCCGCTCCCGGGTGTCGAGCCTGCGTAGTTCCCGCCGGCTCACTCCGCAGCCGACCGCGCCGTCGGTCGAGTCTTTCCGGCCCATCATGCTCCCTCGCTGTACAGCCACCCCGCTCCAACTCACTGTAGTAGAGTACAGATTGTACTTGAGTACAGTTACTTTCTGTCGGCGCACGTGAAGCACGGCACACGAAGGAGTCCAGGATGACCGGCGCGCTCTACACCCGGGGGTTACATCGAGTCGGCTCGCGCAGCTACGCGTACCTTCAGCCGAACGGCTCCTGGGGGCTGTCCAACAGCGGTCTCGTCGTGGACGAGGACGAGGCGCTCCTCGTCGACACCCTGTTCACCCTGCCGATGACCGAGGAAATGGTGCGCGTCATTGCCGCAGAGCTACCGGGGACACGGATCACCACGGTGGTCAACACCCACGACGACGGCGACCATGTCTTCGGAAACCAGCTGTTCGCGGACAGGAGAATCATCAGCAGTGCTGCGACCGCGGAGCACATGCGCACAGCGCCCTCGGTGGAGTACTTCACCGGCCTCATAGCGCAGGCCCAGGCGGGGGAGCTGGGCGTACTGGGGACCTATCTGCGCAGGTCCATGGCTGCGTTCGACCTGTCAGGGGTGGAATCGACGCCGCCCGACACGACGTTCTCCGGGGAGATGCAGGTGGCGGTCGGGCGACGGGAGGTCCGGCTGATCCAGGTTGGGCCGGCGCACACGGACGGGGACGTGCTCGTCGAAGTGCCCGACGACGCCGTTCTGTTCACCGGCGACATCCTGTTCGCAGGCAGCCACCCCATCGTCCACACCGGCCCGATCCGGCGCTGGATCGACGCCTGCGAGCTGATCCGGAGCCTGGACGTGGAGACCATCGTTCCGGGCCACGGGCCCGTCACCGGCAAGCACTACGTCACCCGGTTCCGCGGATACCTGGAGCAAGTCGCCGAGCATGCCACGCGATCGGTGGAATCCGGCCTCAGTATCGAGGAAGCCGCCGACCGGTTCCCGATGGAGGCCTACTCGGACTGGTCGGATGCGGAGCGCATCGTGCTGAACATCGGTGCCGTATACCGGGAACTCGGCGCCTCGGACGAGGACTTCGGGCGCCTACTCGGCCGGTCGGCCGGGTTCTGGGCGGCCACGGCAGCCGACTGTCGAACCGGGAGTGGGCGATGAACGGGCAGAACATCCCCCGGATTCCACCGCTGCCGCTTCAGAAGTGGGACGGCACGGCCCGCGCGACGCTCGATGCGAGCGAAGAAACCCCCGTGCTCGCAGAGCTGTCCGGCGAGCCGGTGCTCAACGTGCTGTCCACGCTGGCCAACCACACCTGGCTGTTCGACATCACAACACCGTTCCTCGCCGCGATCACGGCAGGGACCATCCCTCCCCGAGACCGGGAACTTCTCATCCTGCGCACCGCCTATCGCGCACAGTGCACCTATCAGTGGTCACACCACTACCAGCTCGCCCGGTCCGCCGGCCTGACCGACGCGGAGATCGTCCAGGTGGGACAGGGGCCTGACGCTGCGAACTGGTCTGCTGCAGACGCCGCACTGATTCGGGCGGTGGACGAACTCGAACGGGACGCCATCATCGGCGACACGACCTGGCGCATCCTGGCCGCCCACTACGACCGACGACAACTGCTGGAGCTGATCCACCTCGTCGGTGCCTTCCGCATGCTGGCCACCGTGCTCAACAGCTGCCAGGTGCCGCTCGACCACTGGCAAGCCCCCCGGCCGGTCCCGGCCCTCACCCCCGCGTCGGCGTTCACGGCCGATGAGCAGGACGCGGGGTGACACCCTCTTCGGAGCGGCTGACATGGGTCTTGACCTCGATTCAAATTGCGCTCCCGCCGCAACGTCGGGCGCCGCTCCACAGCCGGAGGGCGGGCCGTCAAGAGGTAGCAGCCGGGCGGGCCAGGAGCTGAGAGGGCATCTGCTGTAGGTAGATAACCCCTTATGTCATAGTGTTTTTCGCCGGTAGGCGATCGGTTTCATGGAGTGTGTTCCTTTATGGAGACACTCGGGGTGGTCCTGCGGTGCGCCCGGGGCCGCAGGACCACCGAGCCCCGGCCTGCCGGACACCGGCACGGCCAATCTCCTGCACGAGGCACCCGCGCTCCGCCAAGGCGCCTGCCTTCGAGCGCACCCGCTCGACCTTCGCCGGCGTCGTCTCCCGGCCCAGCTCCACCGCGATCTCCCTGGCCTTCACCGAGGCCAAGCCCCGGCAGGCCGAGAGCTTCGAGATCGAGGAGTTCTGCCGCAGGAGCGCCGAACGCACCGGCGCACGGCCGAGTGGGGCGCCAGCGCCGTTCTGACCACGCTGGCGGAGGCGATCAGCGGGGGTGCTGAACCAGACTGGCGGCTCCAGACGGGCCCGGCTGTTGGAGCGGTGGCCGCGCAGCCGAAGCTGTCACCAACGCGCCCCGCCCCGTCTCGAGGGGCGGTGCATGGCGCCGGTCCCTAAGAAATGGTTGTTAGCACTCATCATCGGACAGCGCGGACAATTCATTTACGAGTCGTGTGGTGGTGAGTGGCTTGTCCGGATCGGGGTTGTCGGCCTCGTGCTCGACCAGCCAGCCGCCGTCGTTCTGCTTGACGACCCGGACGGCCTCCAGGGTCGGACTGTGGTCGTTCGCACCGCGCTTCTTCCACACCGTCGGCGTACGGCCTGAGCTCCCCAACTGCGTACGGATGAACGTCCCCAGTTACGTTCGCGGGTCCGGCTTGGCAGATTCGGGTTGAGAGCGACGTCTGCCCCGGGGACACTCGCACGATGAGACAGAGCACGTCGGCCACCGGGGCAGTGGAACAAGGCTGGGATGAGCCCTGGTACCGGGTCCGCACGGAGGCATTCGAGGCATCGTTCCTGCCCAGCCCGGACGAGGACTTGGACTCGATCTGCAGCGTCGATGTCTTCGTGAACCTCCAGGACGGCTCCCGGTGGACCGCGACTGTCTTCTCGGTCGCAGAAGTCGAACGCCTCATGGACGTCTGGGCAGAAAGCGGCGAGGCTCTCGGCGGCCGCTACTTCTGGGTCTCAGACGGCCTGATCGTCCGGGATCCCGGTGTCGACAGCATGACTCAGGTGATCGCCGGACTGATCGAGACAGACGAGTTCTCCACGGTCTTCCAGCGACTCGAAGACGACTGATCAGCCTCCTGGCAGCCGACTGGACGTTCCCTGTCAGGCCACGTCCGTGTCCCGCTCGATGGCCTTGAGGCGGTTCTTGAGGCGGTAGCTGGGGCCGTTGATGGAGATCACGTCGCAGTAGTGGAGGAGCCGGTCGAGCATGGCGGTGGCCAGGACCTCGTCGCCGAACACCTGTCCCCATTCACTGAAGGTCTTGTTCGAGGTCACTGTGCCGAGCAGTCTCGCTATCACCGGGCTGCCATTTCCCCGCGGCGACGAGGATGCTCAGGACACCACCGAACAGGGGGTTCTGGCGGGCGATGCTCGGTTGCCGAAGATCTTGTGCACCAGGGGCAGCCCGGGCACGAAGGCCGCCTGCCTGGAGGCGCTGCGGGCCGGGGTGGAACGCCGTGATTCTGGCCCCACCCGCGATCTGCCCCCTCGATGAAGCGCAGGCGGTGGACAGGGTACGGTCTGGGCTCCTCGTTACCGACCAGTCCGTACCACCTGGCGCCCTGCACGCGCTCGCGCGGCAGGATGGGCGGCCGGTGTGTACGGGCAGCGAGCCGGATGCCGGCGAGTCCGCGTGAGGGGCGTGCCGAGACTGCCGTCGTGACTGTGCGCGACGCCCGTCGCGCACAGCTATGGGTCATCCGTGCGGGAGGACGGCCACCGGGCAGTGGGCGTGGTGGAGGACTGCGTACGTGACGCGTCCCAGCGGGGTGCCGAGCGCGTGGGCGGGATTTCGAGCACCGACGACGAGAAGGTCGGCGTCTGTAGACGCATCGACCAGCGCACCGGCCGGGGAAGCTACCCGCGTCACTTCCGCGTCTACCGTCAGGCCGGGGAACTCCTGCCGTAGCACGCTGGTGACCTGCTCGCTGGCCGCCGCCTCGTCGGGCACCGACACCGCTCTGTCGCCGAGGTAGTGGCCGAGCGTCCATGCCGTCAGCAGGTGGAGCGAGTCCTTCCACCGCGCGGCGGTCCGTGCCGCGAAACGCGCCGCGTCGAGATCGGCCTCGGTACGCACCCCTGCCACGACCCTGCCCGCCGTCGGTTCCATCGCCCCGCGGACGACGACCGCCGGCCCTGTCGCGTGGCTTGCGACCTTCAGCCCGACCGACCCCAGCAGCAGCGCGCTGAATCCGCCGAGCCCACGGGAGCCGACGACAATCGTGGTGGCCTCGTTCGCGGCTTTCAGCAGGCCAGCCCAGGGGCTCTGGCCGCTGACCTCGGCCGTCACCTGCAGGTCCGGCATCCGGTCGCGGGCCAGCCTCGTGGCCTCGTCGAGAATCCGGCGCGGTGCCTCCAGCACGATGCGGGCGACGTCGGCGGCGTACAGATCGGTGCCCCACTCCTGGACGTCGGTGGCGTGCACGATGTGCAAGGCCTGGTCCCGGAGGGTGGCTTCTCGTGCTGCCCACAGCACCGCTGCTGCGGCTGTATCCGAGCCGTCGGTGCCGACCAGCAGCGGTCCGTCGGCCCAGACCTTGGCCCTGTCTGTGTCCATCACAGCCCTCCTCACAGCAATTCAGTGGCTTCGACCTTTGTGCTCAACGACCGCTGATCCCGTGATGGTCGTTCACCCGAATCTCCGCCAGCCCCAAGCGCAGTGCGCGGCCGCATGAAGCGGGACGTGTCTACTCGGGTATTCCGAATCCGCCGATCGCCAGGGTGAGGAAGAGGGCGGCGCAGACGCAGACGATGGCCAGTTCTGCGGCGAGCGGCAGCTGGTATCCGAAGAGCGTGACTCCGGTGGGGAAGCGGGCCTGGGCGGCGGGCGGCATGTGCTGGGCGGCGAAGACCAGGTGGCGCAACGGATCCACGGCGTAGGTGAGCGGGTTGATCCGGGTGAGCACGGTCAGCCAGGTCGGCAGGGCCTTGAGTGGGAAGAGTGCCCCGGACAGGAAGAGCATCGGGAACAGCAGGAGCGGCATGGCTGCGGAGAAGCCTTCCATACGCTGGATGCGGCTGGCCACGAAGACGCCGAAGGAGGTCATCAGCAGGGCCATGAGCAGCTCGACCCCGATCACCTGCCCCACCAGGGGTGCTGTGAGGTGTACGCCGATCAGCGGCGCGAGGGCCAGCATGATCGTGCCCTGGACAGTAGCCACGCTCGCCCCGCCGAGCGCCTTTCCGACCACCAGTGCCGTGCGGCTGACCGGAGCGACGAGCATCTCGCGCAGGAAGCCGAACTCGCGGTCCCAGACGATGGAGATCGCCGAGAAGATCGCCGTGGTCACCACCGCCATCGACACGATGCCGGGAAAGACGAACTTCTTGAAGTCGAAGCCCCCAGTGCTGCCCACCAGGGACGTCATCCCGTAGCCGAGGACGAACAGGAACAGAACCGGCTGCACGAATCCTGAAAGGATCCGCGCCCGGTTGCGTGTGAAGCGGATCAGCTCCCGCAGCCACACCATGCCGACGGTGCGCAGCTCCTCCACGAGAGTGCAGCCCTCTTCGGCCCAGGCTGGAGCGGCAGGCGGTGTCGTGGTCGCGGCCATCGGACTTCCTCGCTCCTCTCAGCGGCGGCGAGCTGTGTGGGCGCGCACCCCCGCCGGCGGCGTGTGCCCGCCGTGTTCCTCGCGGATCTGCCGGCCGGTGTAGTGCAGGAACACGTCGTCCAGGGTCGGCCGCCGCACGTGGACGCTGCGCACTGCAGTGCCGGCCTGTGCGATCAGCTGGGGCACTTGTGTCTCGCCGTCCTCGGTGAAGACCACGACCGTCTGCTCGCTTTCTCGCACGCGGTATCCGGCGGCCCTGAGCCGGGCAGCGACACCGGGGTTGTCGGCGGTCACCAGGTCGACGGTGTCGGCGCCGACGCGGCGCTTGAGCTCGTCGGGTGTGCCGGTGGCGACGAGGGAGCCGTGGTCGATGATGGCGATCCGGTCCGCGTATTCGGCCTCGTCCATGTAGTGCGTGGTCAGGAAGACGGTCATGCACTCCTCGCGGCGGAGTCGGAGTACGTCGTCCCACATCAGGGCCCGGGTCTGCGGGTCGAGGCCGATGGTGGGCTCGTCGAGGAAGAGGACGGCGGGGGTGTGCAGCATCCCGCGGGCGATCTCCAGACGGCGCGCCATCCCGCCAGAGAAGGTGGACACCAGGTCGTGGCGCCTCTCCTCCAGCGCCACCAGCCGCAGGGCCCGCTCGATCCGCAGCTCCACCTGAGCGCGCGGCACGTGGTAGAGCACGGCATGGAAGCGCAGGTTCTGCTCGGCGGTCAGCTGGTCGTCCAGGGTCTGTTCCTGGAAGACCAGCCCGATCCGGCGACGTACGGCCCTGGGCTGCTGGGCCACGTCGAACCCCGCGACGGACGCCCGCCCCGCGGTCGGCCGTGCGAGCGTGCACAGCATCTTGACAGTCGTGGTCTTCCCGGCGCCGTTGGGGCCGAGGAACGCGAAGACTTCGCCCTGCCGGACCGAGAACGACACCTCCCGCACCGCCACCACGGACCCGTAGCACTTGCTGATCCCCACAGCGTCGATCACCGCAGCCGCTCCAGCGGCCTCCTCGCGCGGCGGCGCTCCCGCCGGCCTGGCGGTTGGCGGACTGGCCATGACCCACCACGCTCCTCGTCCCGGCTTGCACTTCAGCGTCTCACCGTCCGGGCGGCCGACCCCTGAGCCGAGTGCCCGGACCTGCGGGCCGAACGGCCCACCGAGCCGATGCACAACCGACGCACCCGCCCCTGCGGCTCTCTCCGCCCAGGCCCCCGGCTGCCGGGCGATGGCCTTCGCCTCGGCTGCCGTGCTCAGCGTTTCGGATGCGGAACGACCATGACCGGGCACAGGGCGTGATGCAGCACGCCCTGGCTGACGGAACCGAGCAGCAGCCCTGTGAAACCTCCCAGTCCCCGGGATCCCACGACAAGGCCCAGCGCGTGTGCGGACGCTTCGGTCAGCACCTTCACCGGGTGCCCGCGCACAACCTCGTGGTGAAGCTCCACGTCCGGGTAGGCGGCGCCGCGGCCGGCCACCGTCTCCGACAGCAGCCTGCGGCACTCCTGCTGTGCGGCCTGCTCGTCGAGAGCACCGAGGAGCGGCGGATGCCATACATACAGCGCCCGCAGCCCCGCGCCGCGCGAAGCCGCCTCCTCAAACGCGTAGTCGACAGCCGTCTCCGAGTCCGGGCTGCCGTCCACGCCCACCACGAGGAACGGGGGCTGCTGCGTGACGTGTTCGGCCTCGCGCACGACGATCACGGGACAGGAGGCGTGGGCGATGACTGGCACCGCCACCGAGAGGGAGCGGGGGAGTTCCTGTTGGGCTGTCAGGTGCCGGGAGCCGAGTACGACCGCTGCGGCCTCCTGCGCCTGCCCGCGCAGGACCGAGACCGCGTCGCCCTCCGCGAGCAGGACCGAGACTTCCACCTGGGACCGGCGGCCTCTGACGAGCGCCTCGGCCTGCTCAAGGGCGCGTGTGCCCTGCGTACGCAGCGCCTCGTCCCACGTCTCCCACGCCGGAGTCAGTTCCGCCGTCCGGTACCTGGAGGGCGGCGCCTCTCGCGCATGCACCAGGCGCAGCGGCAGCCTGCGCCGGTCGGCCTCGTCGGCCGCCCAGACCAGCGCCAACCGCTTCGTGGGATCGGGATCGATGCCCACCACGATCGGCCGGGCATCCGGCGAACCGGTCATCACATACCTCCCAAGACGGTCGTGTCACTGGAGTGAGCCTGACGGCCCGGCACACCGCCTGGGCAGTCCGCCTGTCGTGACCTGCAGCGCCGAATCGATGTCGCTGCCCGGTACCTGAGCCGGGTGCGGCGGCACGGTCGGGCGACAGACTTGGTGTCGGCCTCACCGGCGCAGTCCTGGTGAACCGACCAGTGGCGGGGTGGGCAGGCCCGCGTCCTCGTGGAGACCGTTCAGCCACTCCTGCAGAGCCTCCTGGACGGTGTACCGGGGCGTCCACTCCAGTTCGCGCTGTGCCCGCGTCGTGTCCATGATCGGGAAGTGCAGGACGGCGTCGAACAGGGACGGGGGAGTGCGCAGCAGATGAGCTCGCCAGGCGGCGGAGACCGCGGCCCGGACCGGCCAGCCAGGCAGCGGAACGGCCCGTGCGTCGAACATCTTGGCCAGCATGGCCGCGTCCACGACGGGCTCGGCGGCCAGGTTGAAGGCTCCGTGCACCGCGCGCACGATCGCCTGGAGGAAGGCCTCAGCCGCATCGTCGGTGTGCAGGGCCTGGTAGCGCATGCCGGGGATGGCCGGGATCGCGGGCAGGCGCTCCGGGCGGGTCAGGTGCTTGGGCACCAGCGGGCCGCGGAACAAACGGTGCTGCTCGCAGGCGGCTTCCCGCTTGAACATGAAACCCGGCCGCATCCGCACCACGCGGATCCCGGTGTGCTGGAGTTCGAAGGCGTCCAGGACGCGCTCGACGTAGGCCTTCTCCTGGCACAGCGCCGATTCCGGCCAGCCGTCGGTGGGCCAGAGTTCGTCCACGGCCCGGTCCTTGGGCCCGGGCGAGTAGGCCCCGACGAAGGACGCGTAGACCAACGCGGGGACGCCGGCTGCGGCCGCGGCGTCGAAGACCCTGATGCTGCCCTGAACGTTGGTGCGCCAGGTCGTCGCCGGGTGATGCGTGGGCTGGAACAGCCACGCCAGGTGGACGACGGCGTCCGCGCCGGCGAAGTGGCCGGCCAGGTCAGTGCTGTCGTCCGCGATGTCCGCGCTCGCCCACTCGGTCTTCGCCGGAGACCACTGCGGAAGGCGGCGGGCCAATCCCAGAATCGAGTCGATCCGCGGGTCCGCGCCGAGTGTCTGGACCACGCTGGTGCCGAGGTTTCCGGTGGCCCCGACGACGACCACGCGTATGCCGGGAGCTTCCATGGGTCTCGCCTGTCCTTCCGGCGCTGAGGAGATGGAGAATCCCCCTACACGACCGTAAAACGACATTGGCGGCGCCGCACGCGACTGCGCGGCGCTCGCAGGCCGCACGTCTGCGTCTTGTGCACGCGCGGAGCCAAGTTTGTGGGCCTGGTGCCTCACCCGACGAACGACTTCATCCAGGCCGAAGTGCGTCGCTTCGGATACGACGAAGCCGACGATGCTGTGGCGTGGGCGGCTGCCCCACGGGCCAGCACCCGGCGGAGGAAGGCTGACAAGTCGTCGGGACACGGGCGTCGGGCGGCTTCGACGGTCTCGCGGTCGGCTCAGTGACCCTTAGAGTGGCAGCAGCCGCCTGCTGCCGTGCTGGTGCCCAGACAGCCCGTCGGCGTTCACGGAGGAGCGACTGTCACGGCCGCGTGGGCCGTCGCCGAGAGGTCCGCCCATGGTGAGGGCCGAACGGCCCTAGACGAAGTCAACGATCATCCACTGGACTGGTCATCCGTGGAGCCTGTCTGCAGCCGGGTCTCTGAACCGTTCCGGCTTCCGGCGCAGGCCCGTCCGGTTCAGCGACGCCGGTCGAGAGGAATCGCGCCTGTGAGGGATGAAGCAGCCCGCCGAATGATCAAGGACCAACAGGCCAGGGCAACGGCAAGCGCACGTCAGACGGTCGAATTGGACCATGCCGAGGCCTTGCGGTTGCTGGGCAGCGTCTCGCTGGGCCGGATCGTGTTCACCCTGCGCGCCCTGCCTGTCGTCCGGCCTGTCAACCACATCCTCAGCGACGGCGACATCATCGTCCGCACCCATGAGGGCGCTTCCCTGAGCGCCCAGGCCCGGCGCGGCGACGGGCAGGGCATGGTCGTCGCCTACGAAGCCGACGACATCGATCCCGACACCCACCTGGGCTGGAGCGTCATCGCCACCGGCTACGCCCGCCTGATCACCGACCGCGACGAGCTCGACCGCTACCGGACTGTGCTGCACCCCTGGGTGGATCAGACCATGGACTTCGCCGTGCGCATCCACCCTGAAGAGATCACGGGCCTGCGGCTCCTCGGGAGAGCGTGAGGCCGCCCCCTTCAGCCAGCCTTTGGCCGTCGCTCCCCATCACCGACGCAGCGAGGCCCGGTCGGCCCATGGCCCAGCTTGACGCTGCCAGTTGGTCCCAAAGCCCCTGCTGCCTCCGATGGTGAGATGTCTCCGTCGAACGCCTGGGTGAAACCGCATCCGCCGACAGCGATCGGACTGGCTCGGTCACCCGAACGGGATACGCAAGAGTCGTCACGACCAGCGTCTGGGCCTCAGTGCCAGCAACCCCGTGCGGGCGGCGAAGACCACGGTGAGGTCGCCGACCGCCGTGTTGCTGACAATCACCGAGGCCCGATGCGAGCTCCTGACTCCGGACGCCCAGAGGGCGATGACGCGTCGACGGCGTGTTCGTCGCCTTTTCCGTCCGCCTGACTGCGTTCTTGGCGCAGGACGTCGCGGACGAGGGAGCCGTCGACGGTCTCGTGGGTGACCAGTTGTTCGGCCAGGCGTTCCAGGGCGGCCCGGTGGCCGCGCAGCAGCGTGGTCGCGCGTTGTTCGGCCTGGCGCAGCAGGCGGGCGACCTCCTCGTCGACGATGCGCTGGGTCTGCTCCGAGTACGGTGGCCGGCCAGGCTCTTCGGAAGTCTCACCGAGGAAGTACGGGTGGGCGGAGGCGTAGCCGATCGGCCCGAGTTCGGAGGAGAGGCCGAACTCGCGGACCATGCGGGTGGCGATCTGGGTGGCTCCGGCCAGGTCGTTGGCCGCTCCCGTCGATCCCTCGCCGAAGACCACGAGCTCGGCCGCGCGCCCGCCCAGACGCACAGCCAGCAGGTCGGTCAGGTAGCTCTCGCTGTACAAATGGCGTTCCGCTTCGGGGAGTTGCTCGGTGACCCCCAGGGTGACGCCGGCGGGCAGGATGGTGACCTTGGCCACCGGGTCGGCGTGCTCGCACAACGCCGCGACCAGGGCGTGGCCCGATTCGTGGACGGCGACCGAGCGGCGTTCCTCGGGCAGTAGCGCGTTGGAGGACTCCCGGCGTCCCAGCAGCACACGATCGCGGGCGGCATCCAGGTCATGCGGCTCGATCCGGGTACGGTCGCCCCGTACGGCGTTGATGGCGCCCTCATTGACCAGGTTGGCGAGATCCGCCCCGGAGAACCCGGGCGTGGCACGGGCCACCGCGTCCAGGTCGACGTCCGGGGACAGGAATTTGTCACGGGTGTGAACGGCGAGGATCGCGGCCCGCTCGGCCTGGTTGGGCAGCGGCACGGTGACCTGGCGGTCGAAGCGCCCGGGGCGCAGGAGGGCCGGGTCGAGGGCATCGGGCCGGTTGGTGGCGGCCAGGACGACGATGCCGCTGGACTGATCGAAGCCGTCCATCTCGGACAGCAGCTGGTTGAGGGTCTGCTCGCGCTCGTCGTTGCCACCCAGTCGCGCCCCGCCGGCGCGACGCGACCCGAGCGCGTCGATCTCGTCGATGAAGATGATCGACGGGGCACGTTTGCGGGCCTGGTCGAACAGGTCGCGCACCCGGGAGGCGCCGACCCCGACGAACATCTCCACGAACGCGGAGCCGGTCACCGACAGGAACGGCACGTCCGCCTCGCCGGCGACCGCTCGCGCGAAGAGTGTCTTGCCGGTCCCGGGCGGTCCGACCATGATCACGCCACGGGGCCCCTTGGCCCCTGCGGCCGTGTACCGGCCGGGGTTGCGCAGGAAGTCGACGACCTCGCTGATCTCCTGCTTGACCCCGTCATAGCCGGCGATGTCGTCGAAGCCGGTGGTGGGCCGCTCCGCCTCGATGATCTTTGCCCGTGAGCGTCCGATGGCGCTCAGTCCCCCGGTCACCGACCCTGCGGCCCGGCGTCCCATCCACACGAAGAAGCCGATCAGCAGCAGGAACGGCAGGAACGAGAAGAGCACGGACAGCCACGCCGAGCCGCCGCCGCTGCTCTGGCTGGCTTTGATCTGCACGTGGTGGGAGGTCAGCTGCTGCTGGAGCTGGGCGCCGGTGCCCAGTGAGGTGGGAATCTGGGTGGTGAACTTCGTCCCGTCCTTCAGAGTGCCGCTGACCGCGCCCTTGTCGTTGATGTCGACCGTCTGCACCTGGCTGGCGCCCACCTTGCCGACGAAGTCGCTGTAGGACAGTGACCGCGTGTGCGGCCCGGATTGCGTGCGCGAGAGCAGAAGGACGAAGACGAGCGTCATCAGGATCCACCACAACATCCACCGTCCGCCGAGCGGCTGCGGCTGCCGGGAGGGAGGCCTGGGCGGCTCACGCGGTGGGCCGGACCTGGCGGGCGGCGTCAGATGCCGGTGCGGCATCCGCACCCGTGTGATCACCAATCCCACGCCCCTCGATCGACACCGAACCCCGGCTACCAGCCTCAACGCGGCCGCTCCCGGGCGGCAGGGGCCGAGTGGCCCTGATCGGATCCGTCCCGTCAGACACTCGCGGACTGGAGGCCAATGAGCGCAGGGGGCGGTCGGCACCAGGATGCGGGCCTGTCCTTGCCCAGGCGGCCCTGGGATAGGGGCCGACTGCCCCTATCCCGTGCAACGACGGCATGGGGAAGCTGACTGCGAGAGATTGAAGTGAGGCCGTCATGAAGCTCTATGAACTGCCCGAGGACCTGGGCCGGGTCGTCCTGTATGTGCTTGCTGCACTCGCCTTCATTGCTGCCCTTGCGTTCTTCGGTTCGCTTATTGGTATTGTTTGGGCACCGTACTTCGCATTTCTCGGCTTGGGTCTGGTGATCCTCGCCAAGCGCGCCGGTCACGCCCATCACAGTCCCCCGGACAGGTAGTCATCGTCTTACAAAACCGAACCGTGAATCGAAGGCGGGAATCCAGCGGTGGACCTCAAATTAATCGAGACCCATCAGCGACGCAAAATCCTCGTCTACGTCAACTACCGCGACATCGCCGCACTTCTCTTCCCGGACCCCTGACTGTCCCTGCCCGTGAGATTTCAGCACGCCCCAGGACACGGATCCCGGCGGCCCCTCATGCCTGGCACGATCCACACCGCTGGGATCACGCCTTCCGGGACTCGACACTGCTGAGCGAGGCCGGTGTAGACACACAATGTGTACTGCAGGTCTTCCAGGCGCGGAACGCTGTCGGCGGAGGCTCCGTGCGGCGGCTGCACCAGTTCGTCGAACTCGTTGAGCAAGCGGCGCAGTACCGCATAACCGATCAGAGGCACGTCCCCACCTCCGTCTCAACGGGTGAGTGCCCTGACTCGTCCCACGATGCCTGGCCGAGCACAGTCTTGGACCTCGTAGCGGCTTGGCTACCGGGACTGACGACGTCCCGGTACTCGACGTCCTTACTCCACCCCTGGTGGGGCTGAGTGGACTGACTCGGCCCCACCAGGGGTGCGGGAGGAACGTCACGACCGGCGCTTGACCCTTTGCGCCAGCAACCCCGTGCCCGCGGCGAAGACGACGGCCAAGCCGCCGACCACTGCGTTGCTGACGATCATCGAGGCGGGGTGCGAGCTCCTGGCTCCGGACACGACGAACGGGGCGACGACGGTCCACACGCCGATTCCGGCCGCTGCCCAGCACATCGCGTGCGTGCGCTCGTAGGCGGAGCCGAAGCCGCCGCCGATGAAGAACGCGTATGCCAGGCCGGCGATCAGGTTGGTGACGGCGAGTGTCGGCAGGATCGTGTGGAAGCCCACGATCCATGCCGATGCCGCCAGATACAGGCCGGCCAGCAAGGCCAAACCCTCCATGATCTGCGCTGTTACCGTCGTTGTCGCCCGCTCGGAGCTGGCACGCAGCGCAAGGATGTCCGGGTGTTGTTCAATACCCGGGAATGGGCGTTCGGCCACGTCGGACACCTCCCGTGTCATTTCGAATCCACTGCGCTCTATCGCATTGGGTGGAAATGGCCCTTTATTCCCTCCCCGCATCGTGTACCGCGTCCCCTCCCATGTCGTGGTCGTGGGCCGAACGGCCCCGCACGAGGTACCGGGCGGCACGGCCCTTCCCAGGCCACGCCTCAGCGTCCGGACCAACCTCCCCTGGTATGGCTCGACCGGGGCACCGGGCGGGGCATGGCGGAGTCAGCGTTGTGAACCGCTGCGTTCGAGGGGGGACGGTGTCCCGCTATGAGGAAGCCGCCTGCCGTACGCGTCAGTCTCGGGGCGGGCAGCAACTCGCTGTGGCGCTTGGGGCGTCGCGCCGCTGGGACACCGTGATTCGACTCAGCAGGAGTCGGCGATCCGGCGGCCGGTCGGGCCGCCGAATGCCTCGCCGCCGCCGTTCTTACACCAGCCCACCGAGAGAACCGGGAGCGCCCGGGAGAAGTCCGCCTGGGTGGGATTCCGTCTGAACCGGATCATGCCGGGTACCGCTTTCTTCGCTGCGTCTGCCGGGCTATCGCCCCCGGTACAGCCGGTCGAGGCCGACGAGGACCACATGTCCGTTGGCTTCGGCCTCTTGGAGCGCGGAGGTGAAACCGACGCCGCTGTAGCAGGCGGGTCGGGTGCGGGTGACGTCCTCACCCCGGGCGGCGAGCAGGTCGAGGAGGTGTCGTAGATGTTCCAGGTGGTGCAGGTCCATGACCTCGTCCCAGCGTGCCATTCCCACCGACAACAGAGCCCTGGAACGGGTGCCGGCCGGGCCGCGTACGACCACCTGCGCTTGTGCGTCGAGGCCGGCATGGCGCGCCGGGTCGGGGAGTGAGCCGTGGGCTGCTGTTGCGGGGCGCGCGCCGAAGACTGCCGGGTCAGCGAAGTCCATGACCCAGTCCCGGCAGATCTGGGCGAAATGGGGGCTGGCCACCGCGGTTGCGTGCTCGAAGGCCAGCAGTGGCTCGGTGATGCGCAGCCGGATCAGGTGCGGGCGGAAGGCGTCGGGCTCGCCGTGCAGCAGACCGTTGTCCCGCAGAAGCGTCAGACAGCGGGCGGCATCGGTGAGCTGAGCACCGAGGCGCTCAGCGATCTCGCCCTGTGCCGAGCAGCCCGAGGCAATGGCGGCGAGCGCGGAGTGGCACAGCGCGCGGTCCCAGTGGTCGGTCTCCTCCTGCAGCAGGTGATGTGCCTCCAGAAACAGGGAGTCTGGGGGTTGAGCACGGTTGTGCACACCCATGTGTCGAAGTCGTCCGGCCCGCCGGGGACGTGTTCTCCGACGTAGCGCCGGTAGGCAGGGGTTCCGCCGACGACGGCATGGACCAGCAGGGCGAGGCCGGGGTCGTCGATGTTCCAGAACCGCGCGGCCTGTCGGTAGTCCAGCGGACCAAGGGCGAGTTCCAGGTCTGTCAGCTCGCGCAACGGTGAGGCCGCGCCGAACAGTCGGTGCATCACCGGCAAGGTGCTGCCGCTCAGCAGCAGGCGCGCACGGTTGTCCCGGCCCGTGTCGCGCAGTCGCCGGTAGGCGCTGTGGATGGCTGAGGGCAGCGGGGGACTCTGCCGGACGAGGTCGGGGAACTCGTCGAGGACGATCGGGATGGGCCGATGGTCTCCCAGCGCGAGCAACGCGTCGACGGCGCCTTCCCAGCCATGCCAGTGGCTCGGCGGCGATGTGCCCGCTTACCGGGCCAGTTCGTCGCCGAGTCGGCGCAGTGACTCGGCCTGAGCCGCCGACTGCGCCCCGAAGCAGAAGCCGCCCAGGGCTGCGGCGAGTGCCTTCAGAAGGTACGTCTTGCCCTGCCGCAGCCGTCCCGACACCACACCGAGGCCGGCTCCGGGCCGGGTGTCGCAGACGAACGCGACGAGCGCGTCCCACTCGGCCTCGCGGTCGAACACCGTCTTCGGCTTCGTGGGACCAGAGACGTCGGACGACAACACGGCTGCTCCCCTCGTTCGGCAGCACTCCTGCCACCAGTACAACGGCGATTTCCGGACACCGCGACATGTGCGGCCACGTACGGGCAGGGAACCTGCCCGGGTGGGACACGCAGGCACGGTCCGGGGCTCCTCCTCCGCCCACCCGCGGCGTCGCAGCTCGTCAGTCCCCAGTGCCCGGCGCTGTGCCGAGGGCCGCCTGGCTTTGCTGCTGCGGTCTGCCGCACGGCGAAGCGCGGACCGGACCTGCTCTGGCATGCGCCCGCCTCGGCGCTTTGGTCGTTGGGCTGGGTTCCGGCGCTGAACGAGCGCCCCGCTCGGCTGGCCTCAGGCGGCCGTGTCGTCGACGGCGTAGTCGATCATCGGCCGGACGGTGACCACGCCGTCCACGCCCTTGGCAAGACGTTCGGCGATCCGGGCGGTACTACGGTTCTCGACCTCGCCGCGCAGGGTGACGACACCCTCGTGAACCTGGACCTGCACCTCCTGTCCGCTCAGCCGCAGTATCGCTGCCAGTACGTCGTCGCGTATCTCCTGGCGGATCTCCTCGTCGGGGCGCAGGAAGACGCGCAACAGGTCCGGGCGACTGACGATGCCGATGATGCGATCTGTCTCGTCCACGACCACCAGTCGCTTGACATGGTGGCGGTCCATCGCACGGGCGGCTTGGGCGACCGACCAGTCGGCATGAGCGGTGGCCGCGGGGGAAGTCATCAGCCCGGCGGCGTTCTCCGCGCGCGCCTTGGCCTTCTCGTGCGGCCAACCGGGCGGTGCCACCTGCCCACCGTACTTTTCGGGTTGTTCAGCCTGCTTGCGGAGCAGATCGGCTTCGGACACCAGCCCCATCGGCGCACCATGCTCGTCGGCCACGGGCACGGCACTGATGCCGTGGCTGGACAGGACGGACGTGATCTCCTTGAACGGGGTGTCCGGTCGAACGGTGACGACATTTCGTGTCATCACCTCACTGACGGTGCTGTGCTGGGCGGTCATCGTCGCACCTCCTTCCTGTCTGCGCGTCGCGCGACGTCACCCCCGCCTCTCACTGTGCTCCTTCTGCGTCCGGTCACTCCCCGGGCCGATGGTCCCGAATATCGGCGACATCCAAGGCGATGCGGAGTACGGCACCTTCACAGGACTGCCTTCGGGAACGCTCGCCCGATTCAGCGACGAGGTACTCCGCCTCCTGCGGTTTCCGGCGGCCGTCATCCCGGAATTATCTGAGGAATTCTGGGTCCCCAGTAAGCGACTGGATGTTGTTCACCGCGTAACTGGAACCCGCCAACGCGGGTGATCCTCCCTTCCTTTGCGTGCGCAGGCCCTTATGCGGGCGGGTCCGGGCGCTGGCAGTCAAGCTTTACCGCATCAGCCGTCCAGCAGCGGCGCCTGCTTCGTACCGTGAAATGTCTCGGGGATTTTCCGGGCGGCGTCGACCACGGCTGCCAGGTCGGCCAGTTCCTGGGTCAGTCGCCAGAACAGGTCGTCGAAGGAGATCATGCCGATGAGGCGTCCCTCGGCCACCACCGGAAGGTGACGCACCCGGATCGAGCGCATTTTGATGATGGCGACCGCGACAGCCGTGTCTGCCTCCACGGTCACCGGGGCCGGGGACATGACCACTTCCACCGGGGTCTGTGGTGGGAGTCTGCGGGCCATCGCCCGCACCACGAGATCCCGATCGGTCACGATGCCGATCACTTCGTCGCCTTCCACCACAGGCAAGGCACCAACGCCGGTATCGGCCGTGTGCCGCGCCGCATCCTCAAGGGACTCCGTCGGAAGCACAGTGGCCGGCGGCGCGTTCATCACGTGCTGAATCAGCAACCTTGATCCCTGCCCTCAACAGCGTTCGTTGGCAACGGCGGTCCACCCCGGTCACGGCTGTCGGAATCCAAGCCGTTGGCAAGGGCCAATGCGTCGCTTTCTGCCGATACCCGTGCCCAGCCCCGTCACCGCATTGCCCACCCGGGAAGCGGCCGTGGCGCGATGACCAGGAGACTGTGCGCGGCGTCCGAGTTCAGGTGGCCGCGCAGACGACCTCGACGAAGTGACCCACCTGTTCCTCCGGCAGGCGGCGGGCGAGGTCCGCCTCGCTGATCATGCCTATGAGGCGGTGGTTCTCGATGACCGGCAGCCGCCGGATCCTGTGCTCCTCCATGACCTGGAGGACACGGCCACTGTCTGTGTTCGCGTCGATCGTGACCGGCTTACCCTGCTCAAGCTGCCCTGCGGTCATAGACCGGGGGTCCTTCCCCTTGGCGAGGCACTTCACCACGATGTCGCGGTCGGTGATGATCCCGTGCAGGCGGTCGTCCTCTCCGCAGATCGGCAGGGCTCCAACGTCCAGTTCCTTCATCCTGCGCGCTGCATCCTCCAGAGTCTCGCTCTCCTGGATGCAGGTGGCGCCGGTGTGCATGATGTCCCGCGCAGTGGACATGGCCGTCTCCTTCCGATTCGGGCTTATGGTCAGTCTGGGCTGTCGACATACCGCGTGCATGGCCGGGCAGCGCCCCTGTACGAGGGCCGCGCGGAACGGAGTGGGTTTACGGCTGTGGTGTGCCTCCCGTGTCATCGGCGTCGAAGGTGAGGTGGTTCGTGACGTCGACGACGCCGTCGACGCTCTCGCACAGACGCACCGCGATGGGGACGAGGCCGCCGTGCGGCACGACGCCACTGAGCGTCACCCGACCGTCGGCGACCTGGACCGTGACCGAGGCGGGGTCCAGGCCGAGGGCCCGCGTCAGGACCTCGGTCGTGATCTCCTCGCAGATCGTGACGTCCCGTCGCAGGAAGACGCTCAGCAGGTCACCGCGGCTGATGATGCCCACCAGCCGGTCGGCGTCGTCCACGACGGGCAGCCGGTTGACGTCGTGGCGGGCCATGGCGCGGGCCGCCTCCACTGCCGACCACTGTGGCCGCGCCGTGACGACCGGGCTGGTCATCAGCCCTTCTGCGGTCAGCGCATGTGCCTTGGCGCTTTCCGACGGTGCCAGGTGCTCGTCGGCCAGATGTCCGCTCGGATCGGGCTGGCCCTGCTGTTTGTGCAGCAGGTCCGCCTCCGACACGACGCCGATCGGGCGGTCCTGGTCGTCGACGACCAGGACCGCCGTGATGTCGTGCTCCGCGAGCCGCACGGCGATGTCCTTGAAACCCGTGCCACGCGGCACGCGCACCACACCTGTCGTCATGAGATCTGCGACTCTCCGGTGCAGCATGTCCCCACTCCCTCCTCAAGCGCCGATGAGGCAGGTTCCCCTCCACCCTCGGGCCCCTGAGAGACCGCCGCAGCGTCCACTTGCTTCCCGGGCACGTCGGTCGGGTCAGACGCACAGAATGCACAGACGAACCACGCGCGGCAAACGTGATGCGCGCTGTCCCATGCCGCCGGTCAGCCAGCCGACTGGAGGAGCAAAGCGCGGATGTCGTGCGGGAGTTGTTCCAGCGCCGCTTCCAGGTGCCCGGGGCGAGCCGTGCTCGCGTACGACGGCGGTGACCGCGGCGGCGATCCGGGGGACCTCCTCGGCGGTGATCTTGGCTTCCTGGACGAAGCGGTCTTCCGCGCGGTCGTACCTGACCGGTACGACGCTGGGGTCCCAGCCGTCGTAGTAGGCGCCCCGCAGCAACTCGGGAAGTTGTGCGGCGAAGTTGGCGGTCACGTCGACGGTGAGTCTGTCACGGAGCGTGTGCAGTCAGGTCTGCAGGATCCGGTGGGCGAGGTGGCGGTCCTCCGTGTCCAGGGCTTCCGACACCGCTTTGAGTCAGATGTTCGCGCTGTGGATGGAGTGCTCGAAGTCGGGTGGGTGCGTGGGGGGGCATTGATCTTCCCTTCCAGTCTGTCCGCGGAATTCACGTGCTTCGCCTGATACCAGGACTCCCCATCCGCATACGCGAAGGCTGACTAGTTCAGCGGCGGCGGGGTAACGGCGGTTTGCAGCACAGGCCCGGTCCGGTGGCGTCTCATATGGGCATCGATGGCGCCGCAGTGGCCTCTCATTCTTTCCTGCCCAGGGCTCCATGCTAGGGCGGGCGGGGCCGGTTGGCAGCCGCACAGCCGTACGACACCCGAGGCGCCATGTGCAGAGGGTCACTGGGATCTTCCGCAGGGCGAGGTGCGCCGACGGGGCAACCACCCGACCCTGGTCTTGTGCCTGTCCCTACGGCCGGAGATCCCACACGGAGGGGAGGGAGAGCCGTGGGACGGTATGCGCAGGTCGCGGTCAAGCTCAGTGGCCAGGCGTTCGCAGGGACGGCCGGAGTGGGTACCGATCCGGTCTGCCTGGCCGAGTTGGCGGACGAGGTCGCCGCGGTGCACGACGTGGGTGTCCAGATCGCCGTGGTCGTTGGAGGTGGCAACTACTTCCGGGGAACGCTGGCCGGGAGCTGGGGCATCGGGCGGGCCGAGGCAGACGAGATCGGCATGCTCGGTACGTTGATGAACGCCCTGACGCTGCGGGGCGCGCTGACCGCGCGCGGTGAGTCGGATGTGCGAGTGATGACTGCTGTTGCCGTGCAGAGCATCGCCGAGTCGTTCATCCGGCTTGCGCGCGGACCGGTACCTGCGGTGCAGCCGGATCGTGTTGCTGACCGGGGCATCGGGCAGCCTTATGCGACCGCCGACTACTAGTGCTTCGTTAGGTTCTGTTTCTGCTGGTCGGCAGGGGTCGCCCGCAGGTGGTGCAGGTGCCGGTCCAGCACCTCAACAGGTCCTGCAGGACGTCGAGGACCTGGTAGAGGGTCAGGCCGGCGGGTGTGCTTTTGGGTCGAGCCGCCGGAGGGTGAGGAAGGCCTGGGCGGCGGTGACGAGGGT
>NZ_JBVHMR010000036.1:0-74501 GCF_055558375.1 Streptomyces sp. NPDC025793
AGCGGCGTACTCACCGTGCCGTCCCCCGTCCAGCACGACACGGCCTCACCAGCCGGTGCACTCGGCATCGCATCCACCCACTCGTCAAGAACATGTGACCCATCCTCGCGTGCGGCACCGGCACAACCGAACCCGCACCGAGCGGCCGGGCCGCTCACATTCAGCGGTGACGACCTCAGCAATTGCCAATATTGGCAATTCCATAGCTCAAACGAGGGAGGCTTGCGTGAAGATCACACCGTTGCGCGGCAGTGGCGTTGTATGGCTCAAGTGCCCTGCCTGCCGACTGAAATGCCGACCGACCGCTGTCCGCTCGGACGGAACCTGCCCGCGCTGCGGCGAGGGCCGCATGCTCAGGCTGTCCTTCAGCGGCCGTCACGGACAGTCGGCTCCGCACAGCGTGCCCCAGGTACGGGACATCACCCGCGGCTGACCGATGGCGCCCTCAGCCCGGGCGACGGGCGGGTTCAGACCTTTTTGACGACGCTGGACTTCAGCTGCATGGCACCGAACCCGTCGATCTTGCAGTCGATGTCGTGGCCGTCCACGCCGTCCTCGATGAGCCGGATGCCGCGCACCTTGGTGCCCGCCTTGATACCCGTCGGACTTCCCTTGACCTTGAGGGTCTTGACCACGGTGACGGTGTCGCCGTCGGCCAGCACGTTGCCGACCGAGTCCTTGATCACCTTGTCCCCGCCGGTTTCACCGGACGCGTCGTCGGACGGCGACCACTCGTGACCGCACTCGGGACAGACGAGAAGCGCGCCCATCCCGTAGGTGTACGCACCGGAGCATTCGGGGCAAGGGGGAAGAGTGTCGCTCATGGGACCAGTGTCTTTCTCTCGATGAGTCGATGCAAAGATGAGCCGGGGGGCAGGCAGGGTCAGGCGGACGCGGACCAGCCGTCGGTGCGCCACTCCTGCTGCGCCTCGCCGGGACCCGACGGGACCCGGCCGTGGGCGGCGAGGGCCGCGGTCAGGTCGCAGTGGACCGGGATGTTGGGGCAGTCGGCGGCCGGGACCAGGGAGCCGTCGGCGGGGATGGCGGCCAGCTCCAGGATCCGGCCGGAGCCGGCGAGGCGGCGGGCGGCCTCGGTGATGGCCAGCTGGCCCTCGGCGGACCAGCCGCGCAGCTCGGCCAGGTCGAGGACGACCGGACCGCTGCCGCGGGCCTCGACCCAGCCGATCGCGCCGGAGAAGCGGCGTACCGCCTCGGGGCCGAGGTATCCGGCGACGGAGAGGATGCCGAGATCCTGCTCGATGGTGTAGCGCCAGTCGATGGTCATGCGGGGGAACTTCCTTGTGCTGCCGGGGGTTTGCGGGGCTGGGGCGCGGCTGAGCGAGGGCAGGGCCGGGGTCACAGGGGCAGGGTGATCCAGACGCTCTTGCCCTGGCCGTCGGCGTCCGGACGCACGATGGCGGTGCCGCCCAGGCCGAGGACGAGTTCCATCACGGTGCCAAGTCCCCCGGCACCGGTGCCGGGGGCCGACGCGTACAACGGCGGCTGGTAGGGGTGGCGGTCGTGGACGGCGAAGGCGAAGCAGTCCCGGCCCGCGGCGTAGAACACAGCGAGCTGCGGGGACAGAACGGCGGCGTGCCGCACGCTGTTGGTGACCAGCTCGCTCAGGATCAGCAGCGCCGGGCCCACGGCGGGGTGCCGCAGGCCGATGCCCCACTCCACCATCACGTCTTCGGCGGTCTGCCGGGCGACGCGGACCGCAGCCGGCTCGGTCGGCAAAGTGAGCACGTGGCGGTGCGGCAACGCCTCCAGCTGCGTGGTCATCGTGTTTCCGCCCCCCGCAGGAGGCGGAAACCGGTGACCGTCTGCGGGTGGATGCGCACGAGCGTGTCGTGGGGGCCGTGCGTCCAGCCCGCGAGCGTACGCCGGTAATGGGCGGCCTCGTCAGGGTCGGTGACCGCTTCGGCCGGCCCGGTCGCGGTCACCGTCCAGCCGGTGCCGGTCGCGGCCTGGATGTCGTCGGCCTGGTAGGTCGCGGTCAGCGGCACGGCGGCCGCCTGGACGGGGGTGCGGGCGATCAGCCGGCCGTACTCCCACACGTGCCGGGCGGGCCGTACGACGGCCGTCTCACGCTGGACGAACACCAGGCGCCCCAACTGCGTGGCTTCCAGCAGCCACAGCGCCTCCGCGCCGGAGACCTCGACCATGCGCGGGACAGGAGAGGGCGGGCTCATCGGATGGGTTCCTCACTGGCGGGTGTGCTCTTCGGGCTCGTCTTCCGGGCCGGGACGGCGGGCAGGACTCCGGCCATCTCCAGGTGGTCGCGGGCGGCGGCGATCGCCTCGGGCGTGGTGGCGTAGTCGCGGCCCCCGTGCCCCAACAGGCCGAGCGCGCCGACAGAGTCGAGAACCCGCCGCTGACCGGGCCGTATCCCGGAGGCCAGGACGAGGATGCCGCGTCGGCTCAGCTTCTCCACCGCGTCCTTGAGAACGAGAGCGCCGGTGGCGTCCATCGTGGAGACCCGTGACATGCGCAGGACGACCACCCGTACGTCGGCCACCTCGGTCAGCTCCAGCAGGAAGCGGTGCGCGGCGGCGAAGAACAGCGGCCCGTCGATCCGGTACGCCACGATGTGCTCGGCCAGCAGCGCGTGCTCCTCGGCACTGTGGTCGCCGTGGTCGAGCGGCACCTGGCCGAAGCGGGCCTGCTTGGCCACCGCCCGCAGCGCCAGGGCGCCGGCGACGACCAGACCGATGATGACGGCGTAGACGAGGTCGAGGGCGAGGGTGGCGGCCGCGGTGAGGACGAGTATCACGGCGTCGGACCGCGTCGCCTTCGCCATGGCCTTCAGCGAGCCGACCTCGACCATGCGGATCGCGGTGGCCAGCAGCACGCCCGCCAGCGCGGCCAGCGGGATCTTCGACACCAGGGGCGCCGCGGCGAAGACGATCACCGCGAGGACGGCGGCGTGGACAAGGGCGGCCAGCCGGGAGCCGGCACCGGTGCGGACGTTGACCGCCGTGCGCGCTATCGCGCCGGTGGCCGGGACGCCGCCGAACAGTGGGGCGGCGATGTTGGCCAGGCCCTGGCCGAGCAGCTCGCGGTCCGGGTCGTGCCGCTGTCCCACCGTCATCGCGTCGGCGGCGGCCGCGGACATCAGCGACTCCAGCGCCGCCAGGGCGGCCACCGCCACGGCCGGAGCCAGCAGCGAGCCGAGCGAACCGAGGTCGAGGAACGACAGGGAGGGCGCGGGCAGCCCCGAGGGCAGGTCGCCGATCGGCTCCGCGTCCAGCCCGGCGGCCTGCACCACGACGGTGGCGGCGATCACGGCGATGACGGAGAACGGCACGGTCGGCCGCCACCGCGCCCCGGCCAGCATGAACACGACCACCGCGGCCGCGAGCCCGACGGCCGTCCAGTTCGGCGCCTTCACGAACTCCTCGACCGCGTGCCAGGTGACCGCGAGGACCTTGTCACCCTTGGGCTTGGGCACACCGAGTGCGTTCGGCACCTGCTGGAGCCCGATCACCCCGGCGATGCCCAGCGTGAAGCCCTCGATCACGGGCGCGGGCACGTACTGCATATAACGCCCGGCTCTGAGCACGGCGAGGACCACGAGCATGGCACCGGCCATCAGTCCCACCGTGAGCACGGCGGTGGGCCCGTGCTGCGCGACGATCGGTACGAGGACGACGGTCATGGCGCCGGTCGGCCCGGAGACCTGGAGATTCGACCCGCCGAACACGGCGGCCAGTGCGCCCGCGACCACCGCGGTCGCGAGTCCCGCCTCGGCGCCGAGCCCGGACGACACCCCGAAGCCGAGGGCGAGGGGCAGCGCGACGATGGCCACGGTGAGCCCGGCGAGCAGGTCCCGGCGCGGATCACGGCGTATCTGCGCCAGATCGGCGCGGGACGGCAGCAGCGAGGTGATCCGGGTGCGCACAGCCCGGGTGAACGTCGTGCTCATCGGGCCGCGACCTCGGCTTCCCGCAGCTCGGTCAGCAGCTCGTTCCGCCCGGCGAGCATCTCGGTCAGGATCCGCCGCGCGGCCTTCATCAGATCGGCGACGTCACCGCCGGCCAGCTCGTAGACGACGGTCGAGCCCTCGCGGATGGATGCCACGATCCCGGAGCGGCGCAGCACCGCCAGCTGCTGGGACAGGCTGGAGGGCTCCACCTCGATGGCGGCCAGCAGCTCCCGCACCGGCATCGGCCCGTCCTGCAACAGTTCCAGCACCCGGATCCGTACGGGATGCCCCAGCATCCGGAAGAACTCGGCCTTCGCCTGGTACAGCGGAACCGACACGACCCCTCAGCTTCCCTCGCACAGCCCCACCGGGGGCGAGACAGACAGAAGCTGTGCCCGTGGCTACCTGCGAGCACAGCGAAGACAGCATCTAATCAATTGCGAAATTTAGCAATTCCGATATCCGCTTCATGGCGGTCTCGCACCTCCACGTGATCTTGGTCGTTCGGCCGGAGCCGCGAAGGCGAGGCGGACATCGTGGTGGCCGCGTGCGTGTTCGAGGCGCAGGACGAGTCCGTACCGGTCAAGCCGTGCAGGCTGCACACAGACCCCGCCGAGCAGGAGGCGGGGCTCGACGAGCCGGGTCAGGCGGGCGGGCGACCACATCCGGGTGGGCGGCATCAAGGTGGGTGTGGATGCTCGCCTCGTACGCGGCCAGCGGGTCGGGGCAGCATGGGCCAGGTCATCGGGGGTGATGTCATGGACGAGGCTGTTCTCGGCGAGGACGGCCCGGACGGCGGCGAAGGCCCAGCCCGGGCCCTGCGGCGGTGGTGAGCGTGCCGTGCAGGGTGAGGCGGGCGCGGACCCGATCGCGTACGACAGGGGGCGCGACGTCGGTGAGTTCTACGACGGCGTCAAGACCGTCACCCCGCGCTGCCGCGAGTGCGGCTTCCAGCCCGGCTGACGCCTCGTCATCGGGGAAGGCGTGGAGACCACCTAAGCCGCACATCATGTACGACGACGGTTTGCTGGCATGCACCGACAGCGAGCTCATCATCCGCCGCTACTACTTCCCTTGGGGTTCAGCCAAGCGGATCCCTTACTCGCAAATCCGCGGGGTGCGGTGGATCCCGCTCGATCTCCGCACGGGAAGCTGGCGCCTCTGGGGTTCGGGTGACTTCGTCCACTACTTCAACCTCGACACTTCCCGCCCACGAAAGCGCGTGGCGCTGATCGTCGACCTCGGCCGACGCGTGAGGCCCGTCATCACACCTGATGAGCCCGAGCGCCTCGTCGAAGTGCTCAACGGCCATGAGATCACGGTTACCCGAAGTTGAAGCGATCACTCGCCCGGCTCAGCCTCTGTTGGCGCGTGCTCACACTTCGGTGACACGGGACATGTGGACCCGGTGGCGCTGGAACGCGCGGGCATGGTCCGCATGGGCGGCGGCCTCGTCTCCGACAACCGGCACTCGCCGCTGCACACGGTGACCTGCGACGCCTGCCAGGAACTGGCCACCCGGATCTACCACCGCAACGCCGCCCGCTCCTCCGGCGACCTGGTCTGCGACTGGATGCTGGCGCAGGTCGCCAACGACGAGAACCCGCACATGGTCTTCTGCCGCAACCTGCTCGCCGCCACCCTCGAACTGGCACAAGGCCATACAGGTGATCAACGCGCCAGGCGGTCTCGACGGCGTGGGCGGCGGCGAGGGCATGGTCATGCGTCGGCTGCCGTGGGGGCCCCGCATCATTCCTCGACGCTCCCAGGCAGCAGCCGCCCACCGAGTAGCACCGTGCAGGCCCCGACGGTCACCAGGCCGCCCGCGAGGAAGGCGCCCCGCACGTCGGCGAGCGGAAGCACCAGTCCCCCGAGCGCGGCGCCTGCTGCGATGCCGACGTTGTAGGCACCGGAGTTCGCAGCGAGTGCGATGTCCGTGCGGCCCGGTGCGCAGCGCAGCATCTCGTTCTGGGTGGTCATGAACACCGGCCCGAGTGCGCCGCCCATCAGTACCAGGAAAACCACCGCCGCCACGGGTTCGGTGCCGGCCGTGTACAGGCCGAGCATGCCCACCGCTTGCGTGGCTACGACGGTGGTCAGCGCGGCGCCCGGAAAGCGGTCCAGCAGTGTCCCGGTGATGCTCACCCCGGCCAGACACGCAAGGCCGAAAGCCACGAAGAGGACGCTGACCGTGTTCGGTGGGAACCCGCTCACGTCGTGCAGGAACTCCACGATGTAGGTGTATCCCGCGAACGCCCCGGTGGCGGACAGGGCCCCGGCCGCCAGTACGGTCCCGAACCCGCGGACGTCGGGACCGGTTCCGTAGGCGGCGGGCTCCTCCTCCGGACGCGAGGTCGGCAGCAGGACGGCGATCGTCACGAGTGAGACGAGCCCCAGAGCCGCCGGCATGGCGACGGGCACCCGCCAGTCGCTCTGCCGGCCCAGGCAGGTCCCGGCGGGAACGCCGACAACGAGGGCGAGTGAACCGGCGACGGACAGCGCGTCGACGCACAGATCCAGGCGCTGGAGGAGTGCCGATCCGTCATCGCCTGGAAGGTCGACGTCTACGCCGAGCGTCTCGCCCGCGGCAAGGCCGCCGGGCTCTGGGACCCGACGGCCTGAGGCGAAGCCTGCACAGCCGCGTCGCGTGCGCTGCGCCGGCGCCGGCGCGACAAGCCATGGCTCCGCAGCCTCAAGCGTCTGCCGCGCCAAAGGCGTCGACGACGTCCCGCCCCACCGCAGCCGTGCGCCTCCACCAGGCGCTACCTCCGGCACGGGCCCGTGGGCACCGTCTACGGCAATCGCTCCTCGACGCGGAGGGGATGGGCGGGGCCTTGCGCACGGACGTGGACCTGGCTGCCGACTGCCGGTGGCAGGGCGTCCGTGTAAAGGACGAGGCGTTCGGGCAGGTCCCGGCCGGAGTTCGGGGCGAGTTCGACGCGGTGGTCGTGGCCCCGGAACAGGCAGGCGGCGACTCGGGCCTGGACGGTGTGCGGGCCGGGTTCGGAAGTCATCCGGAGTTGGTGGGGGCGGAGCATGACGACGCCGTCTCCCCGCTCGGTGTCGATGGTGAGGGACAGCGGGCCGAACTCGGTGGTGGCGTACCCGTCAGCGGGTTTGGCGGGCAGCAGGTTGGCCTCGCCCAGGGCTCGGGCGATGTCCGCGTCGGCCGGGTGGTGGTAGAGGGAGTGGGGGGTGTCGGCCTGCACGATGCGGCCGTCGCGCATCACGGCGATGGTGTCGGCGAAGGCGAGTGCCTCGTCCACGTCGTGGGTGACCAGGATCGCGGTGGCGCCCGCGCGCCGTAGGGTGGCGGCGACCTCCGTGCGCAGTTCGGTACGCAGTGCTGCGTCCAGCGCGGCGAACGGTTCGTCGAGCAGGAGTAGTTGGGGCCCGGGGGCGAGCGCGCGGGCGAGGGCGACGCGTTGCTGCTGGCCGCCGGAGAGCTGGTGCGGGTGGCGGTCGGCGAGCCCGTCCAGCCCGACGAGGTCGAGCATGTCTCCCACCCGCTCGCGGCGGCCCGCGCGGGGAAGGCCGAAGCCGATGTTGGCGGCGACGGTCAGGTGCGGGAAGAGCGCCCCGTCCTGCGGCACGTACCCGATGCGCCGGCGCTCGGCGGGGACCCTGGTGCGGCCGTCGTCCAGGACGCGGCCATGCAGGGTGACCGTGCCCCGGGTCGCGGGATGGAAGCCGGCGACGATGCGCAGCAAGGTGCTCTTGCCGCAGCCGGAGGGGCCAAGGACACAGGCGAGGGCTCCGTCCTCGACGGTGAGGTCGAGTCCCGTGAGCACCGCGCTGCGGCTGTGTGCCGCCTCCAGGTTCTCGATCAAGAGGCCCGGCTGGCCGGTCATCTCAGTTCTCCTCAGGGGCGGTTGAGGGCGTGCGGAAGGTGCGGCGGGTCAGGATCAGGACTGCGGGCACGGACAGCGCGACCATCACCGCGGCGTACGGTGCCGCCGCCCCGTAGGAGAGGCCGGTGGTGTAGATCCAGAACTGGGTGGCGAGGGTCTCGGTGCCGGTGGGGCGCAGCAGCAGCGTGGCCGTGAGTTCGGTGCTCGCGGTGAGGGTGACCATCGCGAAGGCCGCGCCGAGTCCGGGCAGGATCAGCGGGAGGGTGATCCGGCCCAGGACGAGGATTCCGCGGACGCCCAGTGAGCGCGCGACGTCCTCCACTCCGTGCGGTACATGGGCCAGGGAGGCCCGCACGGAGGTCAGGGCGAGCGGAAAGAACAGCACCACATACCCGGCTACCAGCAACGACGGCTGCTGGTAGAGGGGTTGGGCGTAGCGGATCGCGAAGTACACCACCGACAGGGCGACGGCGATGCCGGGCAGTGCCCTGGTCAGATAGGCGGCGCGTTCCACGGTACGGGCCAGGCGGGTGGGGCGGCGCCAGGAGTAGAGCGCCACCGGCACCGCTGCGGTCGTGGCGACAGCAGCCGCCGTCAGGGAGTACCCCAGCGTCGTCACGGTCTCGGTGACGATGGAGGCGGACGGCAGGGTGGTGGAACTGCCGCGCAGCAGCCAGTGGACGAGCGCGAAGACCGGCACCCCGAGCGTCACCCCCACCACCGCGGTCAACACGCCTGCGGCGACCGGCTTCCACCGGCCCAGGGGCACGGGGGCGCAGTCTCGTCCGGTGGCGCCCTCGCGCACCACCCGGCCGCGCCGCGCGGCGCGCGCGTCGAGAGCGACGAGGAGGAGGGCGAGGCCGACCAGGGCGAGCGTGAGCAGGCTGGCGGAGGCCATGTCGAAGCTGGTCTGGTACTCGTTGTAGATCGCGGTGGCGAACGTGGTGTAGCGCAGCATCGCGAACGCCCCGTACTCGCCCAGGAGATAGAGCGAGACGAGCAGCGCACCGCCCGCCAGGGCGGGGCGGGTGAGCGGCAGTGTGACCCGCCACAGGGTCGCGAGCCGGCCGCGCCCCAGGCTGCGCGCAACCTCCTCGGCGGAGGCGTCGGCGTGCCGCAGCGTGGCGGCCACCGGCAGGAACACCAGCGGATACAGCGAGGACGTCATCACCAGCACGGCACCCCAGTACCCCTGCACCTGCGGGAACAGCGAGACCCAGGAGTAGCCGTGGACGAACTCCGGCACGGCGAGTGGCATCGCCAGCGCCACGCTCCACGCCCGGCGTCCGGGCAGGTCGGTGCGTTCCACCAGGTAGGCGGCGGCGAAGCCGAGCACGAGCGCGCCTGCGGTGACGACCGTCGTGAGGGCGACGGTGTGCCACAGCAGCGTGCCCACCACGGGCCGGACCAGCAGGCGGTGCGCGGTGTCCCCGCCGGCCTGCGCAGCCTGGAGCCCGACGAACACCAGCGGTGAGGCGACCAGCAGCGCGACCAGGCCCGCCACCAGCGGCAGCGGACCCGGCATCGTACGAAGGGCCCTCACAGCAGGCCGACGGACTGCAGGAGTTGCAGGGCGTCCTTGCCGTCGCCGAGGTCGGCGGCCCGGGTGACCGGTCCGGAGGCCGCCAGCGCCCGGCTCACCTTGGTGTTCTTCACCCCGGCGGCGAGCGGGTACTCGTAGCTCTCGGAGGTGGCGATGATCTGCTGGGCGGGCTTGCTGGTCAAGTAGGCGAGGAACGCCTGGGCGGCCGCCTGGTGCTTGCCGTGGGAGAGGACGGCCGCGCCGGAGACGTCGACCAGCGCGCCGGGGTCGCCCTGCTTGAAGTAGCCCAGTGCGCTGTGGACGTGGGTGGCGCCGAGTTCGTCGCGCAGCCGGTACCAGTAGTAGTGGTCGATGACGCCGCCCTCGACCTCGCCCCGGTTCACGGCGGCGACCAGGTCCTCGTTGCTGCCGTAGACCTTGCTGTTGGCCTTCAGCCCCTCCAGCCAGCTCTTCGCACCGGCCTCGCCCGCTGTCGTGATCATCCTGGTGACGATAGGAGTGAAGTCCGTCTCGCTCGGCGCGATGCCGAGCTTCCCCTTCCAGGCGGGGCCCGCCAAGTCCTTGACGCCGACGGGCACTTGGGCCGTCTTGAGTTTGCTGGTGTCGTAGACGAACGCGGCCTCGCGGGCGGAGACGCCCACCCAGTCGCCCTGGGCCGAGCTGTCGGCCGACGGCACCGCCGCCAGGCCGGCGGCGTCCGCCTTCGCCAGCAGGCCCTTGTTCTCCAGGGTGGTGAGCGCGGGCGGGTTCTCCGCGAAGAACACGTCCGCCGGGGATGCCGGTCCCTCGGTGAGGATCTGGTTGGCCAACTCGGCCTCGTCACCGGAGCGGACGTTGGCCTTGATGCCGGTCCGCGCCTGGAAGTCCTTCACCAGCGCACTGACCGTCTGCTCGTGCTGACCGCTGTAGACGGTGATCGTCTGCCCCTTCAGCGAACCACCCGACGACGACGTGGCCGAGCTTCCCGAATCGTTCGAACCGCTGCACCCCGCCAGCGCCAGGACCGACAACGACACTGCCGTCGCCAGCACAGCGGACCGGCACGCGGACCGCAGGACGACACGAGACATGGGACCTCCGAAGCAAGACACGGACGGGCCGCCGACGCCGCCCCCACGGCACACACCCGCCATCAGCAAAGCAAGGCTCACCGTACTTAGGTAAGCCTTGCCTGAAAACACATGCATCGCGCGCCGACCAGTAGCCATCCAGCCACCTCATACCCCTAAATGCCTTGCTATGCCATGATTTGACGACGTCTTTTTGACCATCGCATAGCTTGTTCATAGAGACCCCATGGCAGCCTCATCACCACCGCCCGCGCGAACGGTTACCGAAGCGTGACAGCGAGTGGGTCTCTGTGGAGGTTGCAGTGGATCATCGGCGCTCCGGGAGCCGCCGTGCGGGCCGGCGACCCGGCCACCCCTCGGCCACCACCTCGCAGGCCAGCGCCCCCGGCCCTACCCACCCGCGTAGCGAAGATCGTCACCGTCGTACGACAGCACAGCGGTGGGCAGTCCGCTACGGCCGCCCAGGCGCCCGGCTCCGCCGTCACAGCACCCGCGCCGGCCGCCAACTCCCGTGCCGGCTGAGGAGATCCGGAGCTGCTGGAGTGGGCCCGGTACCGGATCACCGAGTTGGAGAGGCACTGAACACGTGAGAACTGCGGAGGGATGTTGTCCCTGCTCGACGGCGACACGAAGGAAGGAGGTGTGAAGAAGTGCGTGTGCGGCGCGACACCGCCGTATCGCGGCTGCCGCGCCGGTCACGTGCGGTGGTGCGCTGGAGCGGCGGGCGGCCCGGTAACGAACGGTGCCCCTCGGGCGTCAGCACGCAATGCCGGAGCCCGCCCGGAAGAGCGTTCACGGAACCGCTGAGCATCGTCACGATGAGCGGTCGCCCCCGGTGCAGGCCCCGCAGCGCGTGGCGGACCACGCCGGCCGCGGCGCTGTGCCCTGCCCTGGCCGTGCTGCTCATGGCGCTGGTGATGTGCCTGGGCTCAGTGGCGCGTTCTGCCGGCGACCACGCCCCCGCGCACATGACCGCGATGTCCGCCGTCCGGACGTCAGCGGAGGGCCCGGCCGAGCACCACGCGCTGCGCGTGGCGCACCCGGGCCACTGCCCGACCGGTGACATGTGCTGCGCTCAGGACACTCAAGCCGTCCGCGCGGTGCTCCCCGCGACGGCGCAACCCGTACCCGCGGTCCTGCCCCGCAACCCGAGTCTCCCCGGCCCGGCCACCCTCGCCTGCGCCCTCGGCCTCACGCCCACGCGCGGCGCCCCCGATCTCCACGTCCTCCAGGTGCAACGGACATAGACGACGCCACCGTGCCGGCCGCTGACGCATGCGGCCGCCGGCGTCCGTCCATCTCCCTCCTGCACCCACCACCGCCCGACGACACCACGCGGCGGGGACGAGGAACACACCGTCATGAGCAAGAACAGCAAGAAGCAGGCTGCCGACCGCAAGGCCCGCATCGAGGCGATGCGCCGCGCCGAGAAGTCCCGCGAGCGCCGCAATCGCATCATCACCGTCACGATCAGTACGGTCATCGTCGCCGGCCTGATCGGCTGGGGCACGTATGCCATCAACAACGCCAACCAGAAGAAGGAGCAGAAGGCGGCCACAGCCGCGAAGCCGATATCCGGCGAGAAGACCTGGGACGCCGGCAAGCTGGGCCGCAACCACGTCCAGGGCAAGGTCGCCTACCCCATGAACCCGCCCGTCGGCGGTAACCACAACCCGGTGTGGATGACCTGCAACGGCAACGTCTACACGAAGGCCGTCCCGAACGAGAACGCCCTCCACTCCCTCGAACACGGCGCGGTCTGGGTGACGTTCAACGGCAGGGCCACGTCGGCGGACGTCAAGACCCTCGCCGACCGGATCACCAAAACCCCGTACACGCTCATGAGCCCGGACAGCACTCAGTCCGGGACGATCACGCTGTCGGCCTGGGGCCATCAGCTCAGCGTCGACAAGGCCTCCGACCCGAGGGTCGACCAGTTCCTCACCAAGTACGTCCAAGGGCCGCAGACCCCCGAGCCGGGCGCGGCCTGCACGGGCGGCCTCACCGCCTCGTGACACCGTCGTGAGCTCGGGCTCGGCGGCGCGCAGTCCGCTTCGGCGGCCGCTCGGCCAGCGGTCGGCGATCCGTACCGACTGGTCCGGAGTGGCTGCCGCGCTGCCGGGACGCGGGCCGACGGGCATCCTGCCGTAGGCGGTGTTCCACAACCTGGCTGGACCGAACTCGAACTCCAGCCGGACCAGGCCGCTGCCCGGGTACCCGTTGCTGAACGTGGTTCTGTCCGGCCTTCTGGATCGCCCACTTGGTGGGAGGACTGCCGCCGGGCAAGGACCACGTCCACCAAGTGGTGTTCATCGTCCTGCCGTTGGCCGGGCTGCTGCTGCCCGTCCGTGTCTTCTTGTCACCTGGGCCGCTGCCGCTGGCGGGTCGGGTCAGCCCTCGACGGCTCGGCGGATGCGGCGGGAGGGGGTGAACTCGTACAGGTCGAGCACGCCGGGCGGGTCGGCGAGGCCGGGGCCGCCGGCGGCGATCCATGCGGCGATGTCGTCGGCGGCGTCGGTGTCGTTGACGAGGCCCAGCCACACCGGCCGACCGCCGGCGGCCCGGCCTGTGGCGGAGGGCTGGACGACGATGACGTTGCCGTGTTCGCAGGCGTCAAGACAGCCGGTCACTCTCACCTGGGCGCTTTCGGGGAGCGCCTGTCGCAACTGGGCGAGCTGGCCGGCGTGGTCCAGGCCGGGGATCTTCGCGGTGCCGCAGCAGCAGCCCCGGCACACCGTGACCGTGCAGCGGGCCGCCCCCGCCGTGGTGGGGCCGGTCTCGCGGGTACGGCGGCTCACCGGCCGGTCCCGTTTCGGGCGCGGCGCCAGGCTCCGTCGGCCAGCAGGCGCAGGCCGTTGAGGCCGACGATGACGGTGGAGCCCTCGTGCCCGGCGACACCGAGCGGCAACGGCAGGGTGCCGGCCAGGTCCCAGATGACCAGGCCGGTGATGAACACACCGGCGATCACCAGGTTCTGCACCACCAGGCGGCGGGCCCGGCGGGAGAGCGCGATCACGGTGGGGATGGTCGCCAGCTCGTCGCGGACGACGACCGCGTCGGCGGTCTCCAGGGCGAGGTCGGATCCGGCCCGGCCCATCGCGATGCCGGTGTGGGCGGCGGCGAGCGCGGGGGCGTCGTTGACGCCGTCACCGACCACCATGACCTTCCGGCCCGCCTGCTCCATCTCCTGCACGGCGGTGACCTTGTCCTGCGGGAGCAGTCCCGCGCGGACGTCGGTGATGCCGACCTCGGCGGCGAGCCGCGCCGCCGCACGCGGGTTGTCACCGGTGACGAGCACCGGTGGGGTGCCGGTCAGCTCGCCCAGCGCGGCGACGGTGCCGGCGGCCTCCTCGCGCAGCCGGTCGGCGATGCCCAGCACGCCCACCGGGGTGCCGTCGGCCGTGACCAGCGCGGCGGTGCGGCCCTCCTCCTCCAGGCCGGCGGCGACCGCGACGGCCGGGTGCGTGCCGCCGTCCAGGAGCCGGGCCGGGCTGCCGACCGCGATCTTCCGGCCGGCGACGGTCGCGGTGACGCCCGTACCCGGCGCGGAGGCGAAGTCCTCCACCACGGGAATGTCCAGCTCGCGGCTGCGGGCGGCATCCACGATCGCGCGGGCCAGCGGGTGCTCGCTGGGGTGCTCGGCCGCCGCCGCCAGCCGCAGCAGCTCGTCCTCGCTCACACCGGAGCCGGTCAGCGGGCGGATGTCGGTGACCCGCGGGGTGCCCTCGGTCAGCGTGCCGGTCTTGTCCAGGGCGACCGCGTCCACTTGACCGAGACGTTCCATGACCACGGCCGACTTGACCAGCACGCCGTGGCGTCCCGCGTTGGCGATCGCGGACAGCAGCGGCGGCATGGTGGCCAGCACCACCGCGCACGGCGAGGCAACGATCATGAACGTCATCGCCCGCAGCAGCGTCGACTGCAACGCCGCGCCGAAGAGCAGGGGCAGGACGAACAGCGCGACGGTGGCGGCGACCATCCCGATCGAGTACCGCTGCTCGACCTCCTCGATGAACAGCTGGGTCGGGGCCTTGGTCTCGGAGGCTTCCTCGACCATCGCCACGATGCGGGCGATCACCGAATCGGAAGGGTCGCGCTCGACCTTCACCCTCAGTGCACCGGTGCCGTTCAGAGTGCCGGCGAACACCTCGTCCCCGGCCTCCTTCGCCACCGGCAGCGGCTCGCCGGTGATGGTCGCCTGATCGACTTCGCCGGCCCCGTCCAGTACGCGGCCGTCGGCGCCGATCCGCTCGCCGGGCCGCACCAGGATCGTGTCCCCCACGCGCAGCCGCTCGGTGGGCACCGTCTCCTCCCCGCCGTCGTCCGTCAGACGGGTGGCCGTCGCGGGGGCCAGGTCGAGCAGACCGCGCACGGAGTCGGCGGTACGGGCGGTGGCGACGGCTTCCAGCGCGCCGGAGGTGGAGAAGATGACGATCAGCAGCGCGCCGTCCAGGACCTGCCCGATCGCCGCCGCCCCGAGCGCGGCGACGACCATGAGCAGATCCACGTCCAGGGTCTTCTCGCGCAGTGCCTTAAGTCCGGCCCAGCCCGGCTCCCAGCCGCCCGTCACATAGACGGCGGCGAACAGCAGGCCCCACGCCCAGGCCGGCGCCCCGGCCAGGTACAGCGGCAGCGCGAGCAGGAACAGCACCAGCGCGGCCGCGGCCCAGCGGGCCTCGGGCAGGGCGAGGATCCGGGTGCGGCGGCGGGGCGCCACCGCGTCACGGGCGACGCCGGGCGGCGCGGGTCGGGTGAGCGTGGATGACATCGACGTGGGGTCCTTCATCAGTAGCGGGGCGGAGCGCTGTCCGATTCCACCACCGTAGCAGGAAAGAATGAAGAGGCATTCATGTGTTCATGGAAGGTACCGCTACCATGGGCCCATGGGTCATGGAGCCGCACCGTCAGCAGAAGGCGTTCCGCGTCAGCGCCTGGACGCCGCCAGCGCCGCCAAGGTCGCCACCACCCTCCAGGCGCTGGCGACCCCCTCACGGCTGCTCATCCTCGCCCGCCTGCGCGAGGGCCCCCTGCCCGCGACCGAACTGGCCGCCGAGGTCGGCATGGAGCAGTCCGCCTGCTCCCACCAACTGCGTCTGCTGCGCAACCTCGGCCTGGTGGTCGGCACCCGCAAGGGCCGCTCCGTGGTCTACTCCCTCTACGACAACCACGTAGCGGAACTCCTCGACCAGGCCGTCTACCACATTGAGCACCTCCGCCTCGGCATGAGCGACGCCGCCGGCACCGTCGCCGAGCCGAGGCAGGAAGAAGCGGCTGTGCCGAGCCTCTGACCGGCCGGTCGACGGGCCGCCGTAAGTCGCACGTGACCGGGAGTGCTCATCCGACGGATGAAGCCTGGAGGAGTACGGCGGGGACAGCACGGAGAGCCTCGCGGCCGACATCGCCGCCGCCTTCAACTGCCGCCGTGCGAACCAGATCAACACCCCGGCCCTCGAAGGCTACCGGGCCTGGCAGACCTTCATCACCGAAGGGTGGATCCGGCAGGACGGCCGCCCGGTCAGTCGTGCGGGGCCGCCCCGCTGACCCGGTGGTCCGCGTGGCTGAGGGCCTCCATGACCAGGCGCCGCAGATGCCCGTCGCGGAGGCTGTAGTGGATGTGCCGGCCCTCGCGCCGCGTCTCCACCAGCCCGGCCAGCCGCAGCTTCGCCAGGTGCTGGCTGACCGCCGTCCGGGACGCGTCGCACCGCTCGGCCAGTGAACCGACGTCCGCCTCGTCCTGTGCGAGCAGCCACAGCAGATGCAGCCGGGTCGAGTCCGAGAGCAGGGCGAAGACCTCGGTCGCCTCGGCCAGCCGGGCGCTGTCCGGAGCACGCAGATGCGCCGATGGTGCAGTTGGGACAGCGTCGCGTTGGGGCATGAGGCCAGCCTAGAGCCAGCCGGCGACGGAGCGGACACGGGCAGGGAACGGTGGCATCCAGCTGTCATGTGCGCAGGTGCGCACATGACAGCTACACTCGACGCCGAGCCGATCGGCATGCCGTCGTGCTGTCGACCCGTCACGCCCGGGAGCCGCCCCATGTTCGCCGTCCTGCGCAACCGCACCTACCGCCACCTCTTCGCCGCCCAGGTCATCGCCCTCGTCGGCACCGGCTTGGCCACGGTGGCCCTCGGGCTGCTCGCGTACGACATCGCGGGGGCCGACGCCGGTTCGGTGCTGGGCACCGCGCTCGCGATCAAAATGGTGGCCTACGTCCTGATCGCACCGGCGATCGGCGCGGTCGCCGACCGGATCCCGCGCCGGGCACTCATGGTCACCGTCGACCTGACCAGGGCCGCGGTCGCGCTCTTCCTGCCGTTCGTGGACCAGGTCTGGCAGGTCTACGCCCTCGTCTTCCTGCTCCAGTCCGCCTCGGCCGCCTTCACCCCGACCTTCCAGGCCGTCATCCCGGACGTCCTGCCGGAGGAGCGCGACTACACGCAGGCCCTGTCGATGTCACGGCTCGCCTACGACCTGGAGAGCCTGTTCTCCCCCGCGCTGGCGGCGGCCCTGCTGTCCGTGATCACCTACAACTGGCTGTTCACCGGCACCATGCTGGGCTTCCTCGCCTCGGCCGCGCTCGTGGTCTCGGCGGTCCTGCCCAAGCCCTCGACCACGTCGGCCACGCCCGCGCCGCGCACCGGCGGCCCGTACGCGAAGGCCACCGCGGGCAGCCGCCTCTTCTTCACCCTCCCGCAACTGCGCGCCCTGCTCGCCCTGAATCTCGCGGTCGCCGCCGCGAGTGCGATGGTGACCGTCAACTCCGTCGTCTACGTCCGCGACTTCCTGGACCTGTCGGCGGGAATGGTGCCCCTCGCACTCGGCGCGTACGGCGGCGGCTCGATGATCGTGGCCCTCCTCCTGCCGCGTGTGCTGGAGACGGTTTCCGACCGGACGGTGATGCTGCGCGGCGCCCTGCTGCTCGGCGTGGTCTTCGCCGGGCTCGGTGCGATCACGGCCGCGCACGGCGGGAGTTGGCGCTGGCCCGCGCTGCTGGTGGTGTGGGCGGCCTTCGGTGCCGCCTGCTCGATGGTGCTGACCCCGGCCGGGCGACTGATCCGCAACGCGGCGCCGGCCGAGGAGCGTGCGGCGGCCTTCGCCGCGCAGTTCTCGCTGTCGCACAGTTGCTGGCTGCTGACGTACCCGCTGGCAGGGTGGGTGGGGGCGGAGGCCGGACCGGAGGCGGCCGTGGTCGCGCTGGGCGTGATCGCGCTGGCCGCCTCCCTGCTGGCCCTGCGGCTGTGGAGGCCGCCGTCGGCACAGTCGCGGTCGCAGCGGGAGACGCTGGTCGTCGTCGAGCACGAACACGCCGGCCTCGACGGCGACCACCCACACCTCGCGGGTGCCACGCGGGTCGGGACCGGCTGGCGGCACAGCCACCACTACCGGCCCGACCCTCTGCACGCGGCCCACCCCTGACCGCCTACCGCGTCACCCCGGCACCGGAACCGGGCTGGGCACCGCGAGGTACCCGGCCCGGTGCAGCCGCGCCACCAGCCCCGCGCACACGAACCCGGTGGCCGCCAGCACGGTCCACGGCAGCCAGCGCACGCCGGTGTCGAAGAGCGCCCCGACGGCCAGGTTGCCGAGCGAGATCGCGATGCCGGAAGCGGTGTTGTAGGCGCCGTAGTGCGTCGCCACGAGCCGGTCCCCGGAGAGCCGGACGACGATGTCCATCTCGAACGGGTAGAGAAGCGCCCCGCCCCAGGCGAGCAGAGCCGCGCACAAGGTGAGGCCGACGACGCCGCACGCCGTGCCGAGAACTCCGCCGTACGGTCCCGGCAGCAGCGGCAGGAACGCCGCCCCCATCACCACCAGCCCGTATGCGATGGCCCGCGGACCGGACAGCGCCTTCTTCGCCCACGCCGTCAGTCTCAGCTGTCCCGACAGCGCGGCGAGCGCCGAGACGGCGAAGACGGCACCCGTCACGACCCCGGTGCGGTCACCGAAGAGTTCACGGGCGCGCAGCGGGAGGGCGAGGTAGACCTGGAAGGCGAGGACGTACGAGCCGGCCATCGCGGCGGCGAAGAGGAGGAACGGCCGGTTGGCGGCGATGGTGCGCCAGTCGGCGGCCACCGCGCGCCAGGCCGGCTCAGTGCCGCGTGCCTGCGGCGGGCGAGGCGGAAGAGCGCGGGTCTGGAGAACGGCCAGGGCGCCGAAGATCAGTGCGGCGACAGCGCACACTGCCCCGAAGTCCCAGGTCAGCAGGGCGAGTCCGGCGAGCGGGCCGATGAGGACGCCCGCCTGGTAGAAGACGTTGAAAGCGGCGAAGGCCTCGACGCGTCGTTCCTCTCCCACGTCGGCGGCCAGGTAGGCGCGGACCGCCGGGTTGAACAGCGCGCCCGCCAGGCCGGTCAGCGCCGACGCAACGATCAGCGCGGGCAGAGTCCCCGCCACCGCGAGCAGGCCGAAGGCCACCGTCCGCAGGACGCACCCGGTGAGGATCATCGGCTTACAGCCGTAGCGGTCGGCGAGGGTGCCGCCGACGAGGAACATGCCCTGCTGGGAGAGATTGCGGATGCCGAGCACCAGTCCCACGGTCCAGGCGGCGAGGCCGAGACCGTGGGCGAGGTGGTCGGCGAGGTAGGGCATCAGCATGTAGAAGCCCAGGTTGATGGCGAACTGGTTCACCATCAACAGCTGTGCCGGGCGGTCGAAGGAGGCCACCTGGGCCCGCAACCCCTTCATCGGACGACCACCGCCTTCACCCGCTCGCGCCCCAGGGGGTCGTGGACCTGGCTGCACCGGGTCCAGCCGGTCACCACGCAGGCGTCCTGGGCGGCGATCTCGTCGGGCTCCCACGGCTGTTCCTCGCTGAAGAGCCGGTGCTCGCGGCACCAGGCGTCGTTGTAGACGGTCTCCAGGTAGCGGTACGGACCGTCCGGGAAGATCGCGGCGATCCGGGTGCCCGGCGGATACGTCCGCGCGGCCCACCCGGCGACCAGGGCGACCGCGCCGACGCTCCAGCCGCCGGAGGCGTAGTGGCGGCGGGCCAGTCGGCGGCAGGCCCAGACCGCTTCGGCCGGGGCGACCCAGTGGACCTCGGCGAAGGCGTCGTAGTCGACGTTCTCGGGGTGGATGCTGGAGCCCAGGCCGCGCATCAGTCTCGGCGCGGCGGGCTGGCCGAAGATCGTCGAGCCGACCGAGTCAACCCCGATGAGGATCAGGCCGGGGAAGGATTCGCGCAGGACGGACGCGGTGCCGGCGGAGTGGCCTCCGGTCCCGACGGCGGCCACCAGGACGTCGATGCGTCCCAGCTGGGCCATCAGCTCGGCGGCCAGCGGGCGGTAGGCCGCGACGTTGTCGGGGTTGTGGTACTGGTCCGGGCAGTACGCACCCGGGGTGCGGGCGAGCAAGTCGGCGACGCGCCCGCGGCGGGACTCCTGCCAGCCGCCCTCCGGATGCGGGGCGGCGACCCGGTCGACGTGCGCGCCGAGGGCGGTGAGCAGGCGGACCATGGCGGGTTCCATGCCGGGGTCGGTGACGACGGTGACGGGGTGGCCGTAGGTCAGTCCGGCCAGGGCCAGCCCCAGGCCGAGGGTGCCGCTGGAGGACTCGACGATCGGCGCGCCGGGGGTGAGGTCGCCGCGCCGCCGGGCCTCGCGGACCATGTGCAGTCCGGGGCGGTCCTTGATGCCGCCGGGGTTGGTGCCCTCCAGCTTGGCGTAGAAGCCTCGGCCGGGCGGGGCGAAGGGCTGGTCGATCCACAGGACCGGGGTGTTGCCGACGAGTTGGGCCGGCCTGCGGGCGATCAGGGGCAGCGGCGCGTGGGCGCCGAGGGGTTCGGGCGGTTCCAGCTGTTCGAGCGGGGAGAGGTGCATGGGCGTACGGCTCCTTCGCGCCCTGCGCGATGGCAGGGGCGGTGATTGACGGTTCGGTGGGCACGCGGGCACGCCTCCGGCCGGCGCGTGAGCCGGGGTCGAGGCGTGCGGGCGTTGCCTACTGCCGCCAGATGCAGTGGAGCGCGAGGGTGTACCGGCCGTCGGGGCAGCCCCTGCCGCCTGGCGGGCCGCCTGGACCGGTGGCGCCTGTGCCGAAGGGGCCTGTTGCGCCGACCGGGATCAGGGCGAGCGCGTCGGCGCCGGGTTCGAGGACGATGTCGTCGGCGGAGACGGAGCGCGGGCGGTCTGCGGCGTGATCGATGTGCCCGCCGGCCTTGTGGTCGTGCTCCGGGGTCGGGGCGTCTGATGCACCGTGGTGCGCGCCCACAGCCTCGACGGCGTCCAGGTGCGGCCCCTCGAAGGAAGCACCGTGCACCGTGCCCGAGAGGTGGACGACGGTGATCACGACGAGACCGAGCAGCAGACCGACACGGCCCGAACGTCCGCCGGCCCTCCCCCTGATCCACAGCCCGATCACATGCACAGCGTAATGGATCAGGCACCCAGGGTCATATTCGGGCAGCCGGGTAGCGGCCGGGTGGGGCGCCGGAACCTACACCCCACACGACTGAGGAACATGAAGCCCCTGGCGAGCCGTGGGAGCCGCCGGGAACTTCCGGCGCCCGCGGTCTGAAGAACTGTCCCTGCGGCGTGGTGTGCCGCCGCACTGTTCACCGGCGACGTACCGGCACGCCCAAGGTCCCTTCGGCATCTCCAGGAACTCCCAAGTCATGAGCACGTCACGCTCTGCTCCGTCCCATCACCGTGACCGCTGCCGCAGCGATGACGGCGCTTCTGCCAGCCGCTTGCGGCGGGGATGATCCCCCGATCCCCCACCGTCGCCTGGCCATCGCCATGGCCGACCTGGCCGAGGAGCACGCCTCCGCGATGCCCGGCATGATGAGCGATCACGACAGGACGAGCTCAAAGGTCGCGCGGCCGGCGGACGCCCCTCCGGCAGGCCCTGGTCAACGACACCGGCTCCGCAGGTGACATTGCGGCCCGGCCCGACGCCGTCGGCATCCTCCGGGCCGCAGTGCTCAAGGGCCGCCGTCGCGGGGTGTCCAGCGGCACGCTCGAATCCCGGCCGAAGGCGCCCTTCCACGACGGCGCCGTGAAGCTGCCGGGCTTACCGCCTGCGATGCGTTCGGCAGCGCACGCGTTGCCCTGCGTCGCGGTGACGGTGTGCGCGGCGGAGTCTTCATTGCCGACAGTGACCTTCTGGCCTGCCTTCACGGTCAGCCGGGCGATGGCCGCGGCCGCCCAGAGCGTGACTGCCCCGCTGCGGACCGCGCGCCGAGTACGTGCTGCGCCGCCGCGGGTGGGGGCTGACGAACGCTGCACCCTTCACCTTCACGGACCGGCTGCGTTCTGTCTGTCCGTCGTCCGCGACCTGGCCGCCGACCGCGCGGCCGTGGTCGCGTCGGCTGACACGATCACGCCGGACTTCCCGCTGCCGAATGAGAGCTTCAGCCTCTCCTGCGCCGGCAGCGAACTCTCACGACGCGAGACTCCTGTGCCGTGTCCGACGGGTCATGCGCGAGGCTCGTCCGACCGGCGCGCGCCCGTCAGTCCGGCCGGTGCGAAGGCCCCTGGCGCTGGCTGTCCGGAACCAGGCGGATGTGAGCCCCACGGCCGGGGAGTCCGCTTCCTCACTGGCCGCGATTTCTGCGTGGCTCATTTGCACGAGTCCGAGCGCGCCTCCCCCGTTGGCGCTCTGGCGGTGGAGGTGGCCGCCCGGATAAGACCGGACAAGAAGGGCGGCACCCGATATCAGGAGGAAGCCTATGGAACTGGGGACGTTCGGGATCTGGAGCTTGGCGTTCACCCACGGCGACCGCGGCGAGGCCGCCGACGCCGCGGCGGAGACCGAGGAACTCGGGTACGGGGCCCTGTGGCTCGGCGGTGAGCCCGGCGGCAATCCGCGGGGTGACCTGCTCCGCGCGGCCGGGGTGCTGAACGCGACGCGTCACGTCACCGTGGCCACCGCCTGTGTTTCCATCTGGGCCCAGCCCGCGGGTCGTCTGGCCTGTGCCTACCACGCACTTCCAGCGGGTGATCGAGAGCGACTGGTGGTCGGCCTGGGCGTCAGCCACGGCGAGATAGTCGACACATACCGGCGGCCCTACACCGCGATGGCCGACTACCTGGACGGACTCGATTCGACAGCCATGGCACTGCCGGCCACCGCACGGCTGGTCGGGGCACACGGGCCCCGGATGACCCGACTGGCGGCCCGTCGGTCCCTCGGCGTCCACCCGTACCTGGTCGACACCGAGCACGTGGCCCGGACCAGGGAACTGCTGGGGCCGGGGCCGCTGCTCGCCTTGGAGCAGACCGTCATCCCGCACGACGACCCGGCAACGGCTCGCGCCCGCGCGCGGGACACGCTCGCTCCGTACATGCCCTTGGCCAACTATCGGTCCGCGTGGCTGCGGTCCGGGTTCACAGAGGAGGACCTGGCCGGCGGCGGAAGCGACCGCCTTGTCGACGCCCTCTTCCTCTGGGGAAAGCCGGAGGACATCGCGGCAGGTCTCGCAGAACGACGCAAGGCAGGCGCCGACCACATCGCCGTGCAGATCGCCACCGACTCGCGGGGCACGTTCGCGCGCAGCGCCTGGCGTGAACTGGCTGCTGTGCTCCTCGCATAGACACCGCCTGGCGAGGCAGGAGCGGAGCCAGAGTCGTTCGACAGCACCGGTCACGTCGGCGGCAGCCGACGGCTGGTCAGCCAAGTGCCCGTTCCGTGGGGCGGGGCAGGGGAATCGGTCCCCCTCCCCACCTGCGTGGCGCCGGTGCCGGCTTGACGCGGGGAGAAGCACGCGGAGTGGTGCGGGGCCGAGAAGTGCGAGAGCGCAGCCACACCCCAACTCCCCGTTACCTGCGCCACCAGCGCACCACTCCGGTCATCGCCACCGCGGTCGCAGCAGGAGCCCTCCTCGCCACCAGCCTGACCGCCGCGGCCCGCACGACCCTGTTCCACCAGGCCCAGGCCGGCGCGGCCCAGACCGCGCGGAAGACAGGTCTCGGCACCAAGGCGAAGCTGATCGTCAAGGACGCCGTCAAGGACGCCGACGGCACCGTCCGCACCCGCTACGAGCGTACCTACGCCGGCCTCCAGTTCGTCCAGCGACCAGTCCACCGCCGCCGACGCGGCCTACGGCGCTCAGGAGACCTGGGACTTCTACATGAACACCTTCGGCCGCAGCGGCATCGAGACCGACGGCGTCGGCGCCTACTCCCGCGTCCACTCCGACAACGACTACGCGAACGCGTTCTGGGACGACAGCTGCTTCTGCATGGCCTACGGCGACGGCACCCTGCCGCGCTACATGGGCAAGCTCAGCAAGGACGGCGAATCCGCCGACTCCTGGTCCTCCGACGTCGCCAACCTGGACGTGCACCACTCGTCCGGTGTGCCGAACCACTTCTTCCACCTGCTGTCCGAGAGCAGCGGCAGCAAGACGATCAACGGGATCAGCTACGGCTCGCCGACGTAGCGCTGACCGAGTACTTCACCTCGACCACCGCCTACTCGGACGCCCGCTCGGGCACCCTCTCGGCAACAGCCGTCCTCTACGGCTCCGGCAGCACCGAGTACAACGCGGTGGCCGCGGCCTGGTCGGCGGTCAACGTCAGCTGATCCCCGGGTGATCGACAGGGCGGCACCCGCGGGTTCCTTCGACGCGGTGCCGCCCTCGATGCGACCTCCGACCGGGCGGCCCACGCCGTCGGCGCGACGCCGGGCTGATCGGGGTCGGGGCCGACCCGTCCGGGGCGGGCTCAAGGCCGCCGCACGAGCCCGCCCCGGAACCCGCCGCACAGAACGTCAGGCGCGATAGGCCACGTTCGCCATCATCCCGGACTCGCCGTGGTACGCGTTGTGGCAGTGCAGCATCCACTGGCCAGGGTTGTCGGCGTCGAGGAAGACCGACACCGTCTTCTTGGGCAGCACGATCACGGTGTCCTTGCGCGGCCCGGAGTCACCGATCTGGTAGGTGTGGCCGTGCAGGTGCATCGGGTGCCACATGTCCGTGGTGTTGACGAAGTCGAGCCGCACGCGCCGGCCCTCCTCGATGACGATGGGGTGCGCCTCGGGACGGTTCATGTCGAACGGCGTGCCGTTGATGGCCCAGTTGTACTTCATCATGGTGCCGGTCAGCTTGATCTGGTGCGTGATGTCGGTCTTCGCCGACTTCAGCCGCACGCCGTCGGCGGCCCGCAACTCAGAGGCCGTCATGATCATGCCGTCGAGTTCCTTCGGACGGACGGTCGCCTTCGGGGTACTCCCCGAGCCCGTGCGCACCAGTGCGAGGCCGTTCGCGTTCTTGCCCTCGGCCAGGGCGACGAGCGGGAAGACGCCGTCGCCGAGGGTGACCAGCACGTCGTAGCGCTCGCCCATACCGACCAGGAGGGCGTCCACCTCCTGGTGCTCGACGGGGAAGCCGTCGGTGTGCGTGATGGTCAGCCTGTGGCCGCCGAGAGCCACCCGGTAGGCGGTGTCCGAGCCCGCGTTGATGATCCGCAGCCGGACCTTCTTGCCGGGCTTGCCCGTGTAGACGTCCGGGTCGGCCGCCACCCGGCCGTTGACCAGGTGGTGCGGGTACTTCACGTCACCCGCGTCGCCGCCGAGCAGCTTGCTGGTGGCGCCCATGAGCATGAACCTCTGCGACATGCCACCGGAGGAGGCCGAAGCCGACGGGGAGGCGGAATCACCCATGCTCATCCCGCCCATGTCCCCCATGTTCCCCATGCTGTCGCTCGAACTGCTGGGGCTCGGGCCGCTGCCCATGTCCATTCCGCTCATGTCCATGCCGCTCATGTCACCCATGCCCCGCCGGAGATCGGCGAAGACCTCGTCGGGTGTCCCGGTGACGCCGTCGACCCAGTCGTCGAGGAGCACGACCCACTCGTCGTCGTAGGCGAGGGGCTCCTTGGGGTCCTCGACGATCAGCGGGGCGTACAGGCCGCGGTCGAGCTGGACGCCGACGTGCGGGTGGAAGAAGTACGTGCCGGGGACGTCGGCGATGAACCTGTAGGTGAAGGTGGAACCCGCCCGGACGGCCGTCTGGGTGGCCGGGGGCACGCCGTCCATGTCGTTGCGCAGGGCGATGCCGTGCCAGTGGATGGACGTGGTGGTCTTGTTCGGGAGCTGGTTGGACAGCTCTGCCACCAGGGCGTCGCCGACCGAGAGCCTGACCTCCTTGCCCGGGGTGCGGCCGTCGAAGGCCCAGGTCCTGGGCATGACGCCGCCACCCAGGTCGATCATGGCGGGAGCCGCGGTCAGGGTGAGCTTCCGCTGCCGTCCGGTGCCCCTGCGCTTCTTCTCGGCGGCGGCGACGGCCGAGGCGGTCGGGCTCACCAGGGCGTTGCCACCGGCGGAGCCGGAGCTGCCGCTGGCGCCGCCGCTGCATGCGGCCAGCGCACCGGCGCCGGCGACTCCCAGTCCGGCGAGCAGAACGGAGCGGCGGTTGATGCTGTTCATGGGTTGTCGTCCTCTGTGTCGTAACTGCCGATGTGGTCACGGAGGGACGGCACATCGCGCGCCGTCCGGCGCGGCCTAGATGCGCAGTTGCGAGAGGACGGACAGATCGGGCGGGGCCCGGCCGACCGCAGCGGCCGGTGCGCGCCCTTCGCCGACGGGGCCTGATGGCGTGATCACGTCGGTCGTGCTCCGGCCGGGCAACACGAGGTGTACGGAGCCGATGCCCGCCGCACCGCAGTGCTTCATCCCGGGCACGGCGCAGCCGTTGTCGTCGGAGTTGTGCGGGGAGGTGCCCGAGGCGGACGGTGCCGCATCGTCCGACATGGCCTGTGCGGCATGCACGGAGCGGGGCATGGACGGCGAGGCGCTCATCACAGACGTGTCGTGGTGCACCAGCACGGCCAGCGCGACGCACAGGGTGAGCAACACCCCGTACGCCCAGCGGACGGCACCGCTGCCGCCGCGCACCGCCCGTACCGCCATGAACTCCACCTGTGCCGTGCGGATCGATCACCGAGTTCTCATATTACCCCCAGGGGGTACGCACCGCTCAGCGACCTGTAGACGTGTGCAACGCCTCAGACCATCACCCGGCCCGCCGCCCACACCACTTCGGCGTTCTGGGCAGCCAAAACACAGGTGCACACCTTCGAGGAGGGTGAGCTGCACCGCCGCCTGTGGCGTGTCACGCAACACCTGCCCTGCCGCCACCGCGTCGAACCAGGTTCGCGGGAGCGGCCGCCCGCACCCGTCGCAGCCGACGAGGGCACGGGTGAGATCGCTCCCCCGGTCGACGGCGAGCTGCCGTCACTGCGGCAGCGGCTTTTCGTGTCGCTGGTGCTCACCGTGCCCGTGGTCCTGATGACGATGGTGCCGGGTCTGCGGTTCGACAACTGGCAGCGGCTGTCGCTGACCCTGGGCGCACCGGTCATGGCCTGAGGCGCCCTCCCCTTCCACCGGACCACCTGGGCGAGCGCCCGGCACGGCGCCGCGACCATGGACACGCTGGTGTCCGAAGGCACGTTCGCCGCCTTCGGCTGGTCGCTGTGGGCGCTGTTCTTCGGGCACGCCGGGATGCCGGGCATGAGGCACGCCTTCGAGCTCACCGTCTCCCGCACGGACGGAGCCTCCTCGATCTACCTGGAGGCCGCCGCCGGCGTGACCACGTTCATGGATCACGAGCAACGGGGGCGGGCCGCTCACGACCCGTGCCGGACGTTGATGTCGTCGTCGCCGCCATGGCGGTCGGCCTCGTCCCTGAGCAGTATCGACAGCAGGGATGCCACCGTCAGGCCGGCCTCGGCCGGATGGCGCAGGACCTTGGCCGGGTCGATGCTGTACTGATTGGTCCGGCCGTTGCGGGTGTGGGAGAGGTACCCGGCCTGCTCCAGGTCCGCGATGATCTTCTGCACAGCGCGTTCCGTGAGCCGGCAACGCGCGGCGATGTCGCGGACGCGCACGTTGCGGTTGTCGGCGATGCTGGCCAGCACGCGCGCATGGTTGGTCAGGAACGTCCACCCGTTGTGCGGCTCGGGCACTCCGTGGACTTCCATCATGGTCACCATGCTACGACCGCTTGTTCACGCTATCCAAAACACGAACTTTGATTCGTGCAGGGCTTGACGGGTCACGGGGGCGGAGTGAGCCTGAAGAGGGACATCCGGCGAACCGGAGGAGGCGAGCATGGCGCTACCGGCCTGGGACACGACAGCTGCCGACGATGATGCCGGCCGCACGCCACCGACGATCAGAAGCCTGCTGGCGCACGCGGGGCCGAGTGACACCCGTGTGACCGTCACCGTCACCGGAGAGTTCTGCCTCGACAACAGCCAGACCCTCCGCCGTGCCCTGGACGACGCCCTCGCACGTTCCGAAGAGGGCGTGGACCTGGACCTCGACGAACTGGACCTCGCGGACTGCTCCGCACTCAACGTGCTCCTGGCCGTACGCCGCGAGGCGATCGCGGCGGGCAAGACGGTCACCGTCACCGCCGCCAGTCCCGCCGTTCAACGTCTGCTCTCCTACACCGACACCCACACCCTCTTCTCCCCCGCCCGGAACCCCGGGGCGCCCTGCGAGGACACCGACGAAGGTCTCCTGCAGACCGAGGTCATCCAGCTCCGGCGCGCCATGCGCACCCGCCCCGAGATCGACCTGGCCCGCGGCATCCTCATGGCATCCTTCGGCCTGGACCCCGACGCGGCTTGGGACGTACTGGTCACGGCATCCCAGAACACCAACATCAAGCTGCACCGCCTGGCCAGGGACGTCGTCAGCACCGTACAGGGAGCGCCCCTGCCGGACCCGGTCCAACGGCAACTCACGGCAGCCGTGGCACGGACACGTACCACCGACAGCCCGTCACGGCACCGCACCCGCAGGGGCCGGGCTCGACGCCCCGTGTCCCAAGAATCCGGACCTTCGTGAGCATGCACGTCAGACGCTTCACCCGGTGCCACGGACACGGCGCGGCGGTCTCCGGCGCACCCTCGCCCGGTGACGTTCAGGCCTTCACTCCGGCCGGAAGCCGGACCTCCGGGCGACCACGTCGCGAGCCACCTCCGTGACGGTACGCCCCTGGGCGAAGGCGCGCGCCCGCATCCGGTCGAGAGCCTCCTCGGGATCCGCGCCGAGTTGCACCATCACGATGCCCATGGCCTGATACACCTCGCTGTGCTCGGCCTGCGAAGCCCTCATCCATGGCGCTCCCTCGTCTCCCGGCACCCGTTCGGAGCCGGGCTCGGGAAGCAGCTTCATGAGGGCGAGCGTGATCGCGTCCCGCGCCCACAGCGCGATGGCCAGTTCGCTCGCCGACAGTCCTCCGGGCTGGTCACGGTACATGTCGAGGGTCCCGATCGCCGCCTCGTCCGTGCCCAACGGCAGGGAGAACACCGCTCGGACCCCCAGCCCGACGGCCTCGTGGGCGAAGACGGGCCACCGCCCGCTGCCCGGCTCTTCGGCGAGGTCCACGGCCAGCACCGGGCCGCCCGCACCGAGCGCAGCCTGACATGGCCCCTCACCCAGGGTGTACTGCGCCTCCGCCAGCCGGGCCGCCACACGGTCGCTGGCACACCACATGGCTCGTGCCGTGGGGCCACCAGAGATCGACACCGAGGCACCGGTGACCGGCAGCAGGCGGACACAGGCCCGGCACAGAACCTCCGGGACCTGCTGGGTGTCGACGCCTTCGGCCGCACTGGCGAGCACCTCGATGCCACGCAGCCATTCCTCCAGACCCGAAGGATCGCCGCCGCCCGAGGGGCTTGCGACGGAACCGGACGGCATGCTCCCACCTCCCCGTCGCGGAGCCCGGTCGGACCGACCTGGGCATCTCGCCGTTCCTCGTACATCAGTCGTCAACGGCCGAGGGCGTTCTCCAACTGCCTCTTGGTCATCGAGGAGCGCCCGTGGATGTGGCGCTTCCTCGCCTCCTCGTAGAGCTGGTCCTTCGTCGGACCTTCCGCACCGCTGTGCGAGCGCTGCCCGCCGCGCTGGGACGCAGATTTCGGGTCACGGGTCGAGACCTTGCTCGCGGTCTTCGACTCGCCCGACCTCGCCCGCTCCTTGTTGACCGTACGCGCGGCGATCTCCTTTGCCCGCCGCGTCGACTCGCCACGGTCCTCGGCGCTCTTCTTGATGTGCTCGTACTGCCGTTCCCTCTTGGCACTCGATCCGGATGGCATGACGCCTCTCCTCCGCCTTCCGTGACGGCCTCTTCACTTCGTGCCGGAGTCCGCACTGGAGGACGAGTTCCCCGGCGCGGCCGTCCCATCCACGGAGCACGGGGGCACAAACCGAGCGCCCGGCCCCGTCCGTCGGTACACCGTGACCTTCCCTCGGCCTACGGCCGTGTGGGTGCTGCGGGAGTACGCGGTCCTCGCCGACGGCGAACGCGGCGCCGTGGCGGATCCTGATCGGAGGTGGCGGATGCTTCGGCGTCGAACCGGGTCGCCCGGTGGCGTGTGGGGGGGCGGGTACTACGAGGACGGCACCCTGACACGGGTGAGCCGCTGGGTGACGGCCGAAAAGGGAGGCACGCGTGCGGCTCGGCCTCGACCCCCGGCCCGGCTTCGGCGCGGGCCGGGTGCGCGATCCCCGCCTTGACGTCGGTGTGTGGAGAGCAGACGTCGAAAGCCTGCGGCTGCGGCTCGGCGGGGCGCACCGGGCGGCGTGGCATTCCGGGACGGGGCTGCACGGTGAGTTCCGGCTGCGCGAGGGCCGGCAGCACGACCCCGGTCTGGAGTTGTCGGAGCGGGACAGCTTCGAGGCCGTGCCCGACAGACGCCGTACTTCGCCGTGCCGGACACGGACGAAGCCGTGTCCCACGCCCAGGAGCGATGTAGCACCCTGGCCATCGGGCCGATCCGTTCCCTCCTGGACGAGCGCGCTGCTCGCCGATCGCCGCTGCGCGACTTCGGGACCTGGCAGGGGAAACTCGCCACCGAGTGGGAGAAGTACGTGGCGGCAGGTCGCACCGGCGTTCATCACCCCTCCACACCCGCGACACCGCCTCATTCTTCGGGGAGATCCTCGGCCGGCCTCCGGCCACCCCGGCGAAGGCACCGGACAGCAAACAGCGACGGGAGGCTGGCGATGGCCGTGGCCGAGGAGTACGAGACCGCCAGCGGAATGCTCATCCGCCTGTCGGTGTTCCATTGGTTGAATGTTGGCTCTCGGCCGTCGTGACACGGCGGTGTGCGGCGCGTTCGCCGACCCGCCGGGACACATACGGGACTGAGAACGATGCGTACGTATGTCACTCCGCACGTGGCGGACACAGCCGTTGCGGCCATCGACGCGCAGGGCGTCGTGACCGCGTGGAGCCGTGGTGCCCGGCTGCTGCTCGGATACACGCCGGGCGAGATCGTCGGGCGCCCGGCGGCCGGTCTCCTGGGCTCCGGCCTCCCCGAGACGGCCCGGCGGAGGGCCGCACAGAGACAGGCGTGGACGGGGCGGGTTGCGCTGCGCGACCGAGAGGGCCGCCAGGTGGAAGCCGACCTGCGGGCCTGTCCGCTGATGGACGCCGAGCAGCACGTGCAGTGGTTCCTCCAGGCCGACGTTCCACAGGGGGCCGACGGCGCCGATCTGGTGCTGCAACGCAGTCTGCTCTCGCACCACCGGCCGACGCGGCTGGCCGTGGAGACCGGAACGCGCTATCTGCCGGCCGACGCGCAGGCCGGTGTGGGCGGCGACTGGTTCGACGTCATCCCTCTCTCGGGCGCCCGCGTGGCCCTGGTCGTCGGCGACGTCGTAGGCCACGGCATCCACGCCTCCGCCGCGATGGGCCGACTGCGCACGGCGGTGCGTACCCTCGCCGACGTCGATCTCACGCCTGACGAGCTGCTGACCCAGCTCGACGACCTCATCCTCGAAGAGATCGAAGAGGGCATCGAATCGGTCGGCGAAGTGGGCGCGACCTGCCTCTACGCCGTCTACGACCCCATCTCCGGCCACTGCACCATGGCCAGCGCGGGCCACCTCGCGCCGGCCCTCGTCACCCCCCACGGCGCGGTGCGCTTCCTCGATGTGGCGCCCGGGCCGCCGCTCGGCGTGGGCGGGCTGCCGTTCGAAGCCACCGACAGCCGGCTGCCCGAAGACAGCCTGATCGTTCTCTACACCGACGGACTGGTCCGAACTCGCCACCGCGACATCGGCGCCGGACAGCGGACCCTGCTCGACACCCTGAGCCGAGCCACTCCCTCGCCCGAGGCGGCGTGCGACCGTATCGTCGAAACGCTCCTGCCCGGCACCCCGGACGACGACGCCGCCCTGCTCGTCGCACGCACCCACATCATGGGCGCCTCCCATGTGGCCTCCTGGAATCTCCCCGCCGATCCATCCGTCGTCGCCACCGCACGCCGACGGGCCGCACGCCAGCTCTCGGTCTGGGGACTGCGGGACGCCGCCGACAGCACCGAACTGATCGTCAGCGAACTGGTCACCAACGCCATCCGCCACGCCCGCCCCCCGATCCAGCTGCGGCTCATCCACGACACCGCCCTGATCTGCGAGGTCTCCGACGCCAGCAGTACGACTCCGCACCTGCGCCGGGCCCGTGCCCTGGACGAGGGCGGTCGCGGCCTGTTCCTGGTGGGTCAGGTCGCCGAGCGCTGGGGCACCCGGCACACGCCCACCGGCAAGACCGTCTGGGCCGAGCAGCCCCCGCTCCTGCGCCGCCCGGTCCAGCCACACCGGGCGCCCACACCGCAAGCGCTCTCCACGGACAGGCGCACCAAGGCTGCAAGGCCGACCACCCGCCCCGTGGGGCAAGGGGCCCGGGACGAGGTCCCGAGGCCGGCGTCCCCCGTGGCGGGACATCCACGGCCCCAGGTCCCCCGGGGTGAGGAGGCGCTCAACCATGGCGGGGATGCTCGTCACAGACGATCAAGTGGTCGTACGTCTGACATGGTGGGAAAGGGCGGCCACTCGTCGTGGCGACGTTCGTGTGCCGCTGGCGGCCGTGTGTCGGGTGACCGTCGAACGTGACTGGTGGCGAGCCCTGCGCGGGGTGCACGAGTGCGGCATCTGCGTGGCTGGCACTCTGTCCATCGGTACGCGCTGTCATCAGGCCGGGAAGGACTTCGCAGCAGTGGGACGGGACAGACCCGCGGTATGCGTCGAACTCCGGCCTGGCGCACCCTTCCGCCTTCTCGCGGTGTCCGCACGGGACGACGAAGAAGCTGCGGCCACAGCCAGGGCCATCGCCCGGGCCGCGCCGAACATCGACACATCAACGCCGTGCCGGCAGCCCCTCCCCGTACCCGGTGAATCGGAATGAGCGGTGGCGGCGGAACGCGGGAAGGCTGAGATCCCGCTGGGCAACACCAGTGCCCGGTAGTTCTGCGCGTGTCCGGCTACACGCCCTTACCGACTCGTCGAACCAGAGGCTCGGCCGGCTCGCCGGTTCTTTCTGCGGCTTCGCGGGGTCCACCCGCCGGCGGAAATCAGCGGGCGGCATCTCATCGACGGAGCGGCGGCCAACCGGACCGCACCCGACCACGCGATCGAGCTGACAGCCGACGACGTGTACGTCCTGGCCCGCCGGCCTCTCCTGCCACCTGTCCACCCCACCGTCGACCACACGGAGGACCGGCAGGACCAGGATGACCCACTCCCGATCCACCCCGATGCCGCCGATGAAGCGGACGCTGCGGAGCAGGCACGTGTGGTGGAACTGAACCAGGACGACTACCGCTCAGACTGCCCTCACCGCTGCGGCGGAGTTTCGTGCCGACCTTGTGGTGGGCGTGCCGGCTGTACGCCTCCCCGGTCATCAGAAGCATGCCCACGTCATAACGGCCGGCCGGGTGACGGTTCTTCGAGCCCGGCGGCCGTCCCGGCCCGGGACAGTCTGGTCTCGCGTGCCCTCCCGGCGGTCGACTGGCCGGCACGCGTCGGCTTGCCGCTTCCCGGCGGAGCGCGCAACCTCGGCGTTGTGCTTCGCCGTCGCCGCGGTCATCGTCGCCGGCCGCCAGACCGACCCGGCCGTAAGCTTCGACGTCAACCCCGCCTCCCGCGAGATCCTCGCCGACCTCACCAGGACGGGTGCCACCTTCGACCTGATCGCCGCCAGAGCCCGTATCCACCGGGCAGGCTGCCTGTGCTGCATCGGCATGGGCCAGGCCCCCGCCCACGGCCGGAACTTCCAGCGCACCTTCCCGGGCAACTTCCCCGGCCGCTCCGACACCGCCGATGACGCGGTCTGGCTCCGCTCTCCGGAGACCGCCGCCGTCTCCCGCCCTCACCGGCACGATCACCGACCCCAGCGCATGGGCAGCCGAGGACGGCGTGCCGTACCCGGATCTGCGGCTGCCCGGGCACGCCTCCGTCGACCGCGCCGTGCTGGAGCCCCCGCCGCAGTCCGGAGAGGCGGCCCGGGGGCGAGCCGGAACGCGGCCCCGACATCTCCGGGCTCCCCGACTTCGACCCGCTGCCCGACGGGCTGACCGGTCCGGCCCTCCTCAAGCGCGGCGGCCCCCGGCGCGCCGCCGACCTGGGGGGTGTCATTTGGATCACCGGCCTGCACAACGCGCTGTCACCCGGAGCCGAGCCCCGGCTACGGCTGCACAACACCGCCAAGGGCGAGACCTACCAGGTCCCGCCACCGCCTCTCCAAGGTCTGCCGACGCACCGCGCTCGCCGGAGGCACACCATCGACTCCGGCGAGCACCTGCCTACTCCCCCAGGGCTCCTTCGTCCAGCCGGTGGGTCGTGGACCAGGTGGCGCCGCACCGGCAGTGCGAGAACTCGATCAATTCGCCGCCATCGCTCACACTCAGGCCGTCCCACACGCGGACGTGAACGTGTTCACCCATTGCAACTCCTTTGATTAGCGGAATGCTATTCAACGAATTACGGAATGGGCAGAAGCGCCCACATGTTGAGATTTGAATTACGTGCATGTCTGCGCGAATTATCGGCGCCGCGTCGTCCGGCACCGACTACACGCCGGTCAAAGATGGTCCCGGGCTATTGGGGGAACACGAAAAAGGGTCAGGGTGCCCGGCCGAGGCGGGGGCACAGCTGGTGGAGGTCCTGCCGCACGCGACGCGGTGACCCGGCGTAGGTGCAGCTGCGGCAGCCGGTCCCGTGGGACGGCTCCCGACAATGCCGTCGGCGAGGTCCGCGGCCACGTCGAGGAGAACGGTCGCCGGAGGACTGCGGGAGTTCGCCGCCGTGCAGGGTGTTCCCCTCCTTCCTGGGCCCGAAGCCCTTCAGGTCGCCCAGCTTGCCGGCGCGGGCCGCCTCCACGACCTCCTCAACCGAGGACACGCCGAGTTCCTCGTTGAGGGCCGGGGCCTTCTTCGGGCCGAGCGCGGGGATCGCGCCGTCAGTCGCCGGACGCAGGCCGGTATCTGCGCGCGCAGCTCGTCGACCGCCGGCACACTGCCGGAGCGGACGTACTCCTCGGCCTTCTCCGCGATCGACTTGCCGATCCCAGGAATCTCCTTGCAACTCCTTGGTGTCCAGCGTGGACACATCGGCGTGGTGACCACCGCTCGCGCGGGCGGCCTTCTCGTAGACGCGCGCCCTGTACGCTTCGCCACCGGTGATCGCGATCAGGTCTGCGCACTCCTGGAAACAGCACCGCGACCTCGCCATCGGACCGAGCCATGCTTTCCGAGTCAGCAGGAACGCCCCGCTTCATTCCTCGCAGGAGCGGCGGCACAGCGATCGCTCGGGTGGGGTGAACCGATCGTCGCCGAGTTCGAGGATCCGTTCGAGCGCATGGACCGCGCCTGCTGCTCGCCGACGTCAAGGCGGAAGAGCCGGAGCCTTGCACGAGGACGGACGGACCGTCCTCGTGCCCGAGGCGAAGGCCACCAGGCGTCGACACAGGGAGGTGAGACCTGAGGGCCCCGAGCCCGCTCAGCCACCGCCGCCCCGACGACACCGCCCGCACACTCTGCGTCCTGGTGCGAGAGCCTTCTCGCCTGTCCTGCGCCCGGCACGGCAGGTGCCGGGTCGGGCGGCGCGCGCTGCCGTGCGCTGACGCCGATGCAGTGGACTTATGGTGGTCGTGAAGGACTCTCCCCGGGCTCTGCCCGGTCATCGAGCGCCGAGCGGAGGTGTACGCCGCTTCACCTGGTGCCCTGCTTGCCCGTCTGCGGGGGTGTCATGCGAGTCGAACTGATCCAACCCGCCGTCAACGTGCTCTTCGACATGCCGGACGAGACGCACGAGGAGATCATCGCGCTCATCGACGCGGTCGCCGAGGGCGCGCAGACCCGGGCGCCGGACCTGGCAGCGGCGTTCGGCGAGTGGTGCTGGCTCGTCTACACCGTGCACGGCGACGTGGTCGAGGTACTGGACGTCGGCTGCGCACGGTGAGCCCCTGCCCGGCCGCGTGGGTGTCACCGCGTATCGGGCCGGGACTCGTAGTGCAGGCTGTGGAAACGACCGTCCTCCTCGCGCCCTGCGGGGTCGCCTCCCAGCGCCCGTACCGCCTCGATCGCATACCGCTGTTCCCGCTCGTCGGTGAAGAGACGTTGCGGATAGGTGCGGGTGACGTCGACGGTAGTGCTCAGCCCGTGTGCGGCCAGTGTCCGGACGATCGGGTGGTACGACACCGTCCGCAGGACGAACGCGCTGACCCACACCGGCCTTCGGACGCCGCCCAGCAGTGCCGTGAACGTCCGGGCGGTGACATAACTGCCGCCGCCGGTCAGCGTGATGAGGCCGACCTCGGCGAGCGCGCCGCTCAGGCCGGCCCCCGGCGGGCCCTGCTCCAGGTCGTCGGTGAAGCCGGCGTCCAGCAGACCCACCTCACACGCGTACCGCACGGCGGGTGCCGCAACGTCCAGCCCGAACACGGGTACAGCGTCCGGTCGACGCCGCTCGGCGTAGAACTCCTTGTCCTGCGCCGCGAGTTCCGCCGTCGACATCGTCCGGCGCTCCGGGGCGGTGTACCGCTTGTACATCTCCGCCAGCGTGACGTCGTGGTTCACCAGTGCGGCGTTGATCCCGTACGAGCAGCACACGTCCAGCAGCGCCGGCCTGCCCGGGTGGCCATCGGCGAGCGCGGCCCGGTCGGCCGCCACCTGCCGGAAGACGGGCTGGGCGTGATGCGGGATCTCGTACTCAAGCGGGGCCAGCCGCCGGAAGTACGCGCGGGGGTCCGGACGGTCGTAGATGTCGTCGAACCGTGACTTGCCGCCCGCCACGCCCTCGGCACCACCGGGGCAGGACTCAGTCATTCCGTACGTCTCCTCCTGGAACGGGGATATACATCCATCATGTTCCGCCTTCCGTGCCGGATTCTCGGGAGCACGTGAGATCGCCGCGCAGGCGCCATCGGTGCCACGGACCTACGGTGGTCACATGAGCGCCGGCAAGCCGGGCCGACGTAGCGGAGGAGGCTGGGGTGGAGGAAAACTTCGTCTGGGTGACCACGCGCCGCATTCGGCCGGGCACCCTCGATGACTTCGAGACGGTGTGGCGGCCGCCCACCCGTCCGCGGGGTATGCGCCGTGCTTTCGCGTACTGGTCCGGGGACGGACAGGAGATCACCGGCGTGTCCTTCTGGGACTCCCAGGAGACGTGCGACGCCTGGCGGGCCTCTGAACCGGAGACGCAGCGGCGTGCCGCGATGGCCCCCTACGTCGTGGAGGAGCGGGAAGGCTTCTATCGTGGCCGTGAGCTCGCGGTTCCCAGCGGTAGCCCCGGGTGAGCGGCGCCCTCGCACGCCGCCCGGTCGGGTCAGCGGGAAGGACCGCCCACGCCTCTCATACGCGGTCACGGACGGAGTTCGACGGGCGCGGGCCGGCATGAGTGCCTCGGCGACGGGGAACCCGGTGGGCATGGAAGGCGCGCCTGTGACTGTCCAGCCGCCGGGCCCCGACGGTGGCCGGCAGGTCACGATCCATGGCGAGCTCGTCGGCACCGCGTACCACCTGCTCGATGTGGTGGAGTTTCTGCGCCGGAAGGGCCTCCCCGAGACCGACACGACGGTCGACGACTCGGACCTGATCGAGTGGCGCGGCGGTGGGCCGCAAGCCTGGACGTCGGGCGGGTGAACCGGGTGTACGGAGTTCGTCTCCTGCCGGGGTCTGGTCCTGGCCAGGCCTCCAGCAGGTTGGCGGGGTCGTAGGCGTGTTCCTCTTGGTTTCTCACGGGTGGACGTCGACATTCTGAAGACGAACGGGTCACGTTGGTCACCCGCGCGGCACTCGCCGCGCCGTTTGCGTTGTCCGTGCGCACAGCACGGCACGGGCGTTCCCTCCTCCTCGGGATGTTCTCCTGGGCGGCGGTGAACCTCTCACGGCCCGAAGTCCGCAAGGATCGGCACTGGTTCGACCTGGGCGTCGGGCTGGACTGGGCCGGTGAGCGGCTTCGAGGGCGGATCTACGAGATCGACGGTGAGGACGGCACCGGCCGAGCGGTAGAGCGTGGCAAAGCCACGTCGTACCGGCGGTCAGAGCGGCTGCATGAGCCGTAGGCACCCTTGACGGGGAGGAGCGGTCCGAATCAACAACTGGCGGGCGAATCCGACTCCTCCGCTCACCGCGCAATCCGGGGGGAACGCGAGCAGCCCTGGGGAATTTCAGGGCTCTGGCCGCGGTGCCTGATGGCCACGGCCAAGTGCGGATCCGCCGCGCAGCTGGACCGACAGCAGTCTCCGGGGCCATGGCTGGGCTGACAACGCTGGAAGACCAGCCAGGTTGGCTCAGACGGACGTTGCCCTGGGCCGGGGGGGAGTTCATGAGGTCCCCCACGGGGACATGGGCGGTGGCTGTCAGTAGCCGATGGTGAAGCGGCGCTGCACGAAGCGCGGCAGCTCCGCCTCATCGATCAAGGCGATGGCCGCGTCCTCCACCGAGATGCGGCTGCGGCCGTCGGCGTCCAGGACCGGCTGGTCGCCGCCGATCCGGAAGCGGCCGGTGCGCTCGCCGGGGCCGATCTCCTCCGCGGGGCTGAAGTAGGTCCACAGCCGGTTCGAGGTCCGCAGGACGGCCAGGGCGTCGCGGTGACCGCGTACCGCTGCGGCGTATTCGCGGGGCAGCCCAAGCCGGTCGAGGGCGGCGTGCAGCAGTTCGTCGGAGTCTGCTCGCACCACTCCCGGTTCGATTTCGAGGCTGCCGGCGCCGCCGATCACGATGAGCCGGGTCTGTGGGCGGCTCTCCAGAGCCCTCAGCAGAGCCCGCGCCGCCGTCGCATAGACGGTCGGGTCGGCGATCGAGCGCCGGACGGTGTCGGCGAAGTCCTTGGCGGCATTGCCCGGCTGGAAGCCGCTGATCAGGACGTCGAGTCCGGGCAGGATGCCGGCGATGCTCTTCGGGTCCAGGACGTCGACGCTCGTCCAGGTGATGTTGTCCCGACGCTCCTCGCGCTGCGCCTGAACGGCGTCCCGACTGAACGCCTTGACACAGTGGCCGCGGTCGAGGGCCTCGGTGACGACCCGGCTGCCGATGGTGCCCGTGGCTCCGATGACTCCGATGTGCATGTTCTCCCCTGTGCATGCAGAAGTGGGACGCCACAGATGGTGACGCCGTGCAGAAACTATACGGCGTGAAGTTCGGTTACATGGCTAAGTAAGTCGACGCTGTAGAGTGCCTGTCGTGACAGCCACGGGAAGCAGGGGAAGACGCGAGCGGCTCCGGGCCGAGACCACCGCCGAAATCAAGAAGGTGGCACTGGCGTTGATGGCCAAGGGCGGGCCGGACGCCATCACCCTGCGAGCCATCGCCCGCGAGATGGGCATGACCGCCAACGCCATCTACGGGTACTTCCCGACCAGGGACGACCTGGTCACCACCCTGATCAACGACGTGTACACCGCCTTGGCCGACGCTGTGGACATGGCCTGGGAAACCACGCCCTCCGCCGATCCCGCCGTCCGGATCGAGGCGTGGGCCAACGCCTTCCGGACCTGGGCCCTGGTCAACCCCCAGGGGTTCCGCCTCATCTACGGTGACCCCGTGCCCGGTTACCAGGCCCCCGAGGGAGGCCCCGCCCCGGATGCCGCACGCCGGGTCTGCACCGGGCTCACCGCCCTCGCGGCAGCCGCCTGGCCCCACGCCCGGCACCTCTACCAGGACAGCGCCTTCGACTGGTCCGACTTCGACCCTGGGCTCCTCGAAAAGGTGCGTCCAGCGTTCCCCGACTTGCCACCCGCAGCCGTCGCCCTCGCCCTGCGCATCTGGGGACACCTGCATGGACTGGTGTCACTGGAGGTCTACGGCCACATGCACACCCAGACCACCAGCCCGGAGAAGCTCTTCCGGGAGGAACTCGCCCAACTCATAAGGACCCTGGGCATACCACGTCGACGCTGAGCGACCCAAGCGCCTGCAGGCTCCGTGAACTGCGGAATCGGGCATGCCCCAAGTGCGATGAGGAGACGTTCGAGGAGCAGGGTCAGTCCGCCAGTGACGGCGTCGAGGTCCTCGCGGCTGTCCTTGCAGTGGCGGATACCGGCGACGATGTGGGGTGGACAGTCTCGGTGGACTCCACCGTCTGCCGAGCTCACCAGCATTCGGCCGGAGCCGGGAAAAGGGGCCCCGAGCGGGCCGAGCCAGAGGATCACGCCCTCGGACGCTCCCGCGGTGGCTTGAGCACGAAGGTCCACCTGACCGGTGACAGCCATGCACGACCTCTGCCCATCCGCGTCACCGCAGGACAGGCCGGTGACGCGCCGGCCTTCGAGGCGGCCGGCATCCGGATCCCACGAAGCGGACTCGGCAGGCCAAGAACCCGTCCCGCAGTCGTCCTTGCGGATCGCGCCTACTCTTCACGCACGGTTCGTGGGCACCTCCGTCGACGCGGCCTCCGTGCCGTTGTCCCCCAGCCCTCAGACCAGATCGGCCACCGTCTGAGGCGAGGGAGCGCCGGAGGTCGCCCGCTCGGCTTCGACGCCGAGACATACAAAGAGCGCAACGCTGTCGAGCGATGCATCGCTCGGATCAAACAGTGGCGGGGCCTTGCAAGCCGGACGGACAAGCTTGCCGTCGCCTACCAGGCCGCACTGCACCCGCCCGCCATCCTCATCTGGACCCGCAGGTGACAGGATGCCGACGTGAGCCGGCCTATGAGAGGTCTGTACTCGGTTGGCGACGCCAGTCCCATCCGTGCCTGGCCAGTACCCCTTCTCGGCCGCGGCCGCCGATCTTGGCACCGGCAACGTCCGGATTTTACGAAGGCTCCCGTCCTGCCCCGAGATACACGGAGTCGGGGCAGACCGGAGTGGTATGCCCCGGAGACGGGGAACTTGCCCAGCTCGACCGGCTGGCCTGCATCCCCCGTCCGTGCACTTCGACGACGCAGTCGCGGCGATCTCCCTCGACGACTACGGCGGCACTGCTGTGGCGCGCTGCGCGCACACGGCCGCCGGCGCCTGTATTCCCACCCCGCCCCGCTGTCGCGGTGATCACACAGAGCCGTGGCGGAGATGTCGACGCCCGTCACGTACGTGGCGAGCCGGAACCGGAAGTCGTCGTGCTGGACGCACGTGGGCTTTCGGCCGATGCGGTGAAGGGGGTACCTCCCCGCTCGCATTGAGGCCGAGAGCTCGTAAGCATCTGCCGGGCGTCTCGACGGAGCGAACGTTGTGTGTCAGGGCGCTAGCGTGTGGCGAGCCGCTCCAGCAGGGCGGCGCTCCGTGCCAGCAGCACCCGCTCCTCTTCCGTGAGTTCAGCCTCGATGGCCTGCGCGAGCCACCCGGCCCGGCGGCCGCGCTCCGCTTCGAGCGCGGCCCGGCCCGCGTCCGACAGTTCGACCAACGACTTGCGGCCGTCGGTGGGGTGCGCGCGGCGCGTGATCAGGTTCTGTTCCATGAGAAGCCCCACCGCCCGGGCCATCGACTGGGGGCGTACGCGCTGATCTGCGGCGAGGTCGCTGGTGGTCATGGCGCCGTTGCGGTCGAGTGCACCGAGCACGGCGGCCTGGCCCAGCGGGATGCGGTCCTCGTGTTTGACGCGTCGGGTGAGCTTGCCCATCGCGGTGCGCAGTTCGACGGCGATGGCGGCGGCTTCCGAGGTGGTCATAGGGCACTTTACCCCGTTGGTCAGCAAAGCTGTGCACCCGACCTGCACAGCAATGCTGTACAGCAAAACTGAGCAGCATTGCTGTACAGTTCGGAGTTGTCGGGCTCAGCGCCAGCGTTGTCGCAGCCGGGCCACGGCACACGACAACGGGAAGGACCTCCCATGTCCACAAAGGCAGTCGGAACCGTCGACGCCGGCATCGAGACCGTCACCGCCCGCCGGATCATCGACAGCCGGGGCAACCCCACGGTCGAGGTCGACGTCGTACTGGCGGACGGGTCCCTGGGGCGCGCTGCTGTCCCCTCCGGCGCGTCCACCGGGACCCGGGAGGCCGTGGAGCTGCGCGACGGAGACTCGGCGCGCTGGCACGGCAAGGGCGTCGACCGCGCGGTGGCCCACGTCAACGGGGAGATCGCGGCGTTCGTGCGCGGCCTGGACGCGGCGGACCAAGCGGGTCTCGACGCCGCACTGGTCGCCCTCGACGGCACCGCCGCGAAGTCCCGGCTCGGCGCCAACGCGATCCTCGGCACCTCCCTCGCCGCCGCCAAGGCCGCAGCCGCTGCCCACCGCCAGCCGCTGTACCGCTACCTCGGCGGCGCCGACGCCCACCTCCTGCCGCTGCCGATGATGAACATCGTCAACGGCGGCGCCCACGCCGACAATCCGCTGGATTTCCAGGAGTTCATGATCGCACCCGTGGGCTCGCAGACCTTCGCCGAAGCAGTCCGCATGGGCAGCGAGGTCTTCCACACCCTGCGCCGCGATCTGCTGGCAGCCGGGCACTCCACGGGCGTCGGTGACGAGGGCGGCTTCGCGCCCGCGCTGCGTACCGCTGAGGAGGCGCTCGACTTCGTGATGACCGCCATCGAGCGCACCGGTTACCGCCCCGGCACGGACATCGGCCTGGTCATGGACCCGGCGTCGTCGGAGTTCTTCCGCGACGGGATGTACGACTACGCGGGCGAGGGGGTTCGTCGCACCCCCTCCGAGCACGCCGACTACCTGACCAAGCTCATCGACGCCTACCCGGTCGTCTCCATCGAGGACCCGATGGCGGAGAACGACCTGGACGGCTGGCGCGAGCTGACCGCCCGCGTCAGCGACCGCTGCCAGCTCACCGGCGACGACGTGTTCTGCACCAACGAGACGCTGCTGCGCGAGGGCATCCGCACCGGCGTCGGCAACTCGGTCCTGGTCAAGGTCAATCAGATCGGAACCCTGACCGAGGCGCTGGCCGCGGTGGCCACGGCCCACCAGGCGGGCTGGACGACTGTCATGTCCCACCGCTCGGGCGAGACGGAGGACACCACCATCGCGGATCTGGCGGTGGCGACCGGCTGCGGTCAGATCAAGACCGGCTCGCTCTCCCGCTCCGACCGCACGGCGAAGTACAACCAACTGATCCGGATCGAAGAGGAGTTGGGCGACGCGGCCCGCTACGCGGGCCGCTCCGCACTACGCCGGGCATGAACAGCAGGCAGGGATGGAGACCACGCGGGCTCCCAGATCGATCGGGGGCCCGCTCGCGTCCCGCGGAGACAGATCTCTGCAGGGCGGCCCGGGCGTGCGTGGTGACGGCGACCTCGGCGTCTCCCCATAGCCACATGCGGGTCGGCCGTTGGCGGCGGTCGGCCCGCAGCCCTCGTTGCTCGGGCCGTCCAGGGCAGCCGCACCGGCGTCACCCGCCCTCAGCGGACGCCCAGGGCCTGCCTGCCAGGACAGGCGCCGGGTTGTGTGACCCTTCCACGGCATGGACGAAGCCGGCCGCTTGAGTTGCGTCCAGGCGCGGGCATCTGCAGCAGCCGGTGGCCACCGGGGCGGCTGCCGAGCACCCCAAGGTGAGCGCTCCGCTGGTCAGGGGACAAACGACGGGCAACGGAGCAGGTCGTCCCGTGTCAGGATCCCAACCACATCACCGAGGTGTTCGGTGATGTGCCCGCCGAGTGGTCGAGCACCTGGTCGCCAGCCACGTCGCAGGCCCTCAGTCGCAGGCCCTCAAGCGATGGCACGTACCGTGGGATAGGCGTCGTTGGCGCCATCGCACGGGTGCCAGCAGGCTGAAGACGTGCGACAACGCCGCATCGTCTTCGACGCCACCTCCTGCAAGGCCCGGGTCGACCACCGGATCGCCCCCCCAGATCGTGGTCATCGCCACCGGATCCCCTCCACCGGGCATCGCGAGATCCTCGGTCCCATGGTCGCGACAGTGAGTCGACATCGTTCTCGACGAAGTTCCTGCGCCCGCTGGGGGCCCGCGGCCCGGAAAACGTCCAGCTGGTCATCTCCGACGGCCTAAGCGGTCTGGTCGCTGCGATCCGCCGGGCCGCGTTTCGGTGATCGAGAGGGGCTCCGGCGAGATGGTCGCCCCGACCATCCGCACTGTCTTCGCGCAGACCACCGGCGAGCAGGTGCGCACCCAGCCCAATGTGGTCGCCGACATGCTCGGACGGCAGTCTCCGCAGATCAAGACGATGCTGCCGGATGCGGCGACAGACATCACCGCGTTCGCCGACTTCCCGCCGGCGCGCTGGAAGAAGATCGGGTCGACCAACCCGCTGAAGCCGCTGAACCGGAAGATCAATCGCCGGGCCGACGCCGTCCGGGTCTTTCCCGACCCCGACGCCCCGGACCGGCTCGCCGCCGCAGTGCCGGCCGAACTCCGCGACGCACGGCAGGCCTTCGACCACCGCTACCTCTTCCAAGCCTCCGTGGCCGAGCTCTTCACCACCAAGCCGACCGAACCCGAACCTCAGATCACCCCACAACCCGGACCGAAACAGCCGCCGTGACCACATCACTCTGCGGGACATGACCTGCACTGGCACTTCCAGGCCATGAGCGCTGCACTCGCGGACAACGCACATGGCGGTGAAGGCTCGCCTTGTATGGAGGTGCACGACGCGATGCCTGGTGGCGCACTCCTCACGACAGGTTTCGGCACACGTCCCGGTCGGGCGCCGACGGCTTACCAGTAAGTGGTGTGCATCGTGAAGTTGCCGGTCACGGGTCTGGTGCGTGCGGGAGCGGAGATGCTCGTGCTGGTCGCAGGTGGATGACTTGGGCGAAGAGCATCGGTCAGGGTGCCGGTCACGGCACACGCTGCCCCGGACCTCCGTGCGTTCTGCCCCGTGGCTGCCCGAGCGGACGTTGTCCCCACGCGCGTACGGCCGGTAGGGAGGAGAGGAGTCCTGGGAGGTCTCTTGCCCTCACACGCGCACCAGCCGCGCCACCTACCGAACACCACCGCAGACCGGCCGCGTTCAACGCCACGTACCGCCTCGGTGTCACCAGCCGCGCCGACGATCGCCGCCCTGCAACGCACAGTCGGCAACGCGGTTGTCCAACGGATGCTGCGGCGCAACAACTTCAGCGCGGCCACCCGGACGGCCATGCCCGTGGCCCAGGGGCAGCACCGCAGGCACATCGTCCCGCACCACGCGATGAAAGGTGCGCTGCAGCAGTGGTGGGATGCCAAGGGCTCCCGGACCGCGGGAAACAACACGCAGCTCAATTCCCTGGGCGATGTCCAGGGCCTGCTGGACGCGATGAACAACAACACCAACAACCTGTGGCCAGGGCAGGGAGCCGCCAACAGCGCGATCGGAATGCTCGCGCACCACATGCCGGAGCTCATCGAGGAGATCAGCAGCCAACGCCTGGCCGGTCAGGAGGCGTACGACGTCATCGCCCAGTACTCCGGCTTCCAGCAGAACACCCAGCAGCAACTCGCCGACCCCATCTTTGAATTCGTGCGGAACGAGACGAACCCGAGAGAAGTCGTACGGTTCCTCAAGCAGGTGCAGCTGAACGCGGAAATCGACATACCGTCCGGGAATCCGCAAGCGTCCGTGATGGCCTGGCAGGATCTCCGAGGGCGGTTCGAACGGCTCCAGAACGATCCCGTACGCCACACCGAGGCTCACGTCCTCAGCCTCTACCAGGACTTCATGAACATGCCCGCTTCCGTCTGAGACCACCGCTCATCTCACCGTTCGTCGGTATCCGGACCGGGAATATCCAATTGAGCTGCTCCCATGGTGAAGTTGCTGGTCAGCGGTCTGGTGTGTGCGGGAGCGCAGATGCTCGTGCTGGTCGCGGGCGGATGACTTCGGCGAAGATCATCGGTCACCGGGAGACTTCGCGGTTCGTCAGGGTCAGCAGAACCCTCACCAGGGCGTCGCCCACTTCGGCCTGGTGCGAACCTTGCCCAGGACCCGCCAGTGCTGCAGGTGGGCGAAGCCGTGCTCGACCGGGGACCGTCTGCGGCGAGGGCCTTGTCGCCGAGCCCGATGAATCGCAGGTCGACGACGGCGCCGAGGCCGGCCGTCCGCTGTCCGGCGGTGAGCCGGCCCCTGTCGGCTGGCGGTGATCTCCGAGGTCCGCCCGATCCGTACCCCGTCACCCTCAACCTCACGGTGCATTCATGATCGAGCTCTCGCCGCGGGATGCACAGGTGCCGGCATGCTGGTTCCCCACCCACTCCCCCGGCCCCGATCGGCGAGCACGTGGCATGCCCTGGACGTACCGGCGCCGGGCGCGCAGTGGGGCCGGTCGACGAGTAGAGATCCGCGACGAGTACGTCGGCACCGCCTTCGGGCCTGCGACGTGGTCGGGTTCGCGCGCCGCGCAGGCCTTGAAGACCTCGACCTCGACGACCCGGAGCTCGTTTCGTGGCATGGCGGAGACGCGGTTACTTGGTGACACGAAGCTCCCGCGTCAGGACATCGGCTCAGAGCTGCGTGAGGATGGAACCCCAGGTGCAGTACTCGTTCCCCAAGACAGGGTGCCTTCGGTCGATCGCCGACTTGGCGACTCTGCAGCCGGGCCCCGACGGAGGAGCCAGCTGGCCGAACTGGTGTAGTAGCCGTTCTCCGGGTGTTGCGGTCGTTCCGCTTGTACGTGACGGCGGCCGGGAAGGTGGTGCGGCCGGCCTTGTCCGGAGTGTCGGGGTGGCCCGTGAGGTACTGGTGGACGATGTGGGTCGCCTGGTCGGCGGCGAGAGCCGGCGCGCTCGCCACACCCATCGCGGCGACACGGACAGCGACAACCGCCGCGGCCTCGACAAGGCTGTTCTTCATGGATCCCCCTGGCAGGCGGTGTTGGGGTGTCCTCGCGACGCGCTGTCTCGCGCTACTGCTACTACCGCCAGGCCTGTACGTCGGCCGGATCCTCACGGCAAGGCTGCGCAACTCTCTCTGCAGCCTCTTGCGCATGGCTGTATCGACGAAGGGCGCATCTCATCAGGCACATATCGGCACTGCTTGAGGGACAGGCGAGGACGGTCGTCACGACAGTCCTGGACGACAGCGACCCGGCTCTTGCGCCGTACTGGCCTCTGGCTGAGACCTCACCTGGTCGGCGAGCGCCTGAGCTGGAGGGTCCGAGCGTCTGTGCCGGCGGGGCAGCTCGCGCCTGCGCGCCGGAGGTTGACGTTGTGGATGACCGCGCCGACCGCGACGGCCAGGACTGAGACGACCATCAAGGCGATCTCCGCCGCGGCGGCAAACACGACATCGACCCGGGCGGCACGCACCCGCCAGTCGAATTCCGGATCGACCAGCCCCCCGGGATCCCGCACCACCTGCACGTGGTCACCGACCCGGTCCTCGGCACCGCAGGAGATGGCATCGGCGGTCGGCTCGGCAGAACCGTCGTAGCGGAGCGTGCAGTCATAGCTGGTCGATTTCCCGTGGTGGACCTCGATCCGCGTGATGACGGCCGACTCGGATACACCTCGTGCCTGCAGGATCAGGGCCTGGGACGCCTGCATGGCGCACAGCGGTGTGGCGATCATCGGCGCGAACATCAGCGCCAGGGCCACCCTGCGCAGCACGGCGGAAGGAGACAACGACATCACCGCGACCAGCAGCCAGACCACGCCGCCCAGACACAACACGATCGAGGGCACCAGCATCCAACGCAGCGGCCCCAATACCCCGCCGACAAGGGGCAGTAGCGCGGCCACCGGAACCAACAAGGCGGTCAGCACCGGGCGGCGTGGATATTCCAGATCGCCCGACCGACTCCTCCCGCCCCGCTTCGTACCCGTCGTCATCGCATCCCCCGTCCGACCGTCACGACCGTGTCAACGATCATTCTCGGACAGGGCGGAACATGTCGTGCGGCGGGGCGCTCACCGGTTGCCGACCGCCTCCCGGGGCTCCGTGGGCACCGGGGAACTGGACGAGACCTTCGGTGGATCGGGCCACAGCGAGCGGCAGCTTGCGGGCCAGGCCGGTCCTGCCGGTCATCTGCGTTCGCGCCGCCAGAACGTCGGCCGCCGCCAGTAGAGGTCCGGCTGGTAGTCGGGCCAGGGTGTGGGGTCGTCCGGGGCCTCGAACGAGTCCTGGTGCGGGTCGATCGGTCGCCAGAGGGGGTCGAGTGGTTCGACGGGGAGTGGGCGACGGGTGAGGCGCAGGCCACGCTGGTCGCAGGCCCCGAAGCGCTGCACGCTGCGCTGCGCTTCGATCAGTGAGACTCGGTTGGCGCCGGTCGTGGTCGGCCAGCGCAGTTGCGAGAGGTCGTCCTCCCAGAAGCACACCGGGCAGATGTCGTTCGAGACGCGCGGTTCGTCGTGGACGAGGTGGCCGAAGCAGGGGCAGGGGTGGCGGTCGGCCACCGTGGCGGTGTGGGCGGTGTTCTAGGGCCTTTCGTCACATTCCCGTCGTCCGCCCGAAGGGCGGCCCGCGCGGCGTCCGGTGCGTGCGGCTGCAATGCGGAGGAGGGAGTCGACGCGATGGGGGCCCCTCCCGCCCGAGCGAAGCCGAGCGTGGGGGAGTCGGCGACCGACGACAACGCGGCTGGGGGTGCCCCCTCTGGGAGAGCGCGTGCCAGACGCCGCACGGCAGGCGGGAAGGTGACGACAGGCCCTAGGCCGGCCGCCCACAACTCCGCAGCCCACGGCGTCAAACGCCGGCCGACACGACGCTTCCGCTCTCGCCGCGGCAGCCGGACGACAACCAGGACGTCTTCCGTTTGTCCAGCGACAGCCGAGGAGGCGGGACAGAACCGGGGAACGTTCCCCGGTTCATGCTAGGGTCGCCCCGACGCCTAAACGGGGAATGTTCCCCACTTCTGTCCCGGGAGCCGCCCGATGCGCACACAGCACGCCACCGTCCAACTCGCCGACCTCACCGACGACTTCACCGCTGACCCCTACTCCGCCTTCACCGCGCTGCTCGCCCGCGGGCCCGTCCATCACGTGCGCTTCCCCACCGGGGACGAGGCGTGGCTGGTGGTCGGACACGAGGAAGTGCGCGCGGCGTTCATCGACCCCAGGCTGCGCAACGACGTGCGGCACTCTGCCGACTTCGAGGACGACGGGCTGTACGCCGTGGGCCGCAACATGCTCCAGGTCGATCCGCCCGATCACACCCGCCTACGGACGCTGGTGGCCCGCGAGTTCACCGCCCGCCGCGTCCAGGCGCTGCGGCCCCGCGTCCAGGAGGCGGCCGGTGCGCTCCTGGACGCCGTGGTCGCCGACGGCCGTGCCGACCTTGTGGCTGCGTACGCCTATCCGCTGCCGCTCACCATCATCTGCGAGCTGCTCGGCGTGCCAGACCTGGACCGGGCTGCCTTCCGGGAGTGGTCCACGAAGGTCGTCGCCCTCGACGATGCGGAGCAGTCCGCCCGCGCCGCGCAGGAGATGGCCGCGTACCTCGCCGGGCTGGCGGAGGAGAAACGGCGGCTGCGGGACGCCGCGGAGAGCGATCTGCTGCACGCCCTCGTCCGCACCCACGACGGGGACGGCGCCGACCGGCTCACCCCGGAGGAACTGCTCGGCATGGCCTTCCTCCTGCTCGTCGCAGGGCACGAGACCACCGTCAACCTCATCGCCAACGCCGTCCACCTGCTGCTCGGCCACCCCGGGCAGCTTGCCGCCCTCCGCGCCGAACCCGAGTTGCTGCAGGGCGCCGTGGAGGAGACGCTCCGCTTCGAGTCTCCCGTGCCGGCGGGCACCTACCGCTACACCGCCGAACCGCTCACCCTCGGCGGCGCCCGGATACCGGCGGGTGCGCGAGTCGTCCTCTCCATTGCCGCCGCGAACCGCGACCCCGCGCGCTTCCCCGCCCCCGAACGGTTCGACATCCGCCGCGATCCGGCCGCGACCCGCGCCCACCTCGCCTTCGGGTACGGCCTGCACCACTGCCTGGGCGCCCCGCTGGCCCGCCTGGAGGCGACCCTGGCCCTGCGCATCCTGCTCGACCGCTGCCCCCGCCTGGCTTTCGACGGTGACGGCACACCGCAGTGGCGCACCAGCCTCATGCGGAGCCTGCGCGCGCTGCCGGTGCGCTGGTAGACACGGCCCCGAGTTCGACCGGGGCGAGCCGGATACTCGCTGCAGCTGCCGAGGCCGGTCACGTCCGGCATCCGGATCACCTCGAACCGACCCGACGGTTCGGGCACGGCGAGATCGATCGGCGGCGTGCCGGGCCAGTTCAGCCCGGCCAACGCCTTCCGGCACGCGATCATGAACGGACGCGTACTGCGCGCTGGCGGCCCCGTAGGCGTCGAACAGGAAATGCTGGCCCTGCTCACCCTCTACCAGCTCTACCAGACCCTGGGTACTGAGAGCCGCCCCTGATCGGGCGACTCGGGACAGCGGTGAAGCGGGCGGAGCACCTGGGCTGTTCAGAGAGGCACCGAGGCTCGACTCTCCACCCCGGCAACTCCGTTGGTCACGCATCCTGCCGCAGTTGATCTGCCGCACGCGCTCGTCGAGGCGGTCACGGCGCCGATCGTCCTCCGACAGGGTGACCGCCGGTGCAAGCTCCGCCCGTCCGGCCGTGCGCCGACGAGAACCGGGGCAGGGTGGCGGCGGGCGTCGGTCAGGGTCGTCACCACCGTGGTCCGGCGTGTCCGGTTCGCCTTCCCCGGGCACAGCGAACGGCTCGGGTGATGCGCGTCCACTCCCTCGCCCAGGCCTTTCTCCGCCGTCCGATCCGTCGGGCTCAGCGGCTGGAAGACCCGTCGGGCGTACCGGTCGTCGGCAGAGTTCGCCGTCCACCGGGACCAGCCTGATCCCGGTGATCAGGTCTGGCCGGACACGTACCAGGCGGTCCATGCGCTGGTCCGACCACGGGTCCAGCATCTCCTGGTAGCGGGCCACTGGCCGGGGTCCGTGACGAGGCGGCAGAAGCCGGTGGCGACGACGCTCCAACCGGTGCGGGTGTCGAGGTCGATGTCGTCGGCCTCGTAGGCGACGACGATCCCCTCGGGGCTGTCCCGCCGGGTGCGCGCGACCAGGGCGGCGGACCGTGGGTGCGGATGACGATGTCGCAGTCGTCGAGGACGTGGTTGACGGGGCGGACGACGGGCAGCGCCTGCCGCGAGAAGACGATATGGCCCAGGGAGACGCCGCCGAGCAGGCGCAGGGCCTCTGCGGGATCCAGCTCGACGGCGCGGCGCGCACCGCCGGCGGTTGCCGCGCGCTGCCGACGGGCCTTGACGAGGCGGCGGGCGGTTTCGTCTCCAACCGTGCCGACGCCGGGGGCGCGAGGTGTCACCGACCCCGGTATGAGCCGTCGTGTGGTTGCGGTGCTGGTGTGCCATCCGTGGCTGCCCTTGACGGCGGTGGCGGTACCTGTCCGCCGCGCGGGGCCGGGGGCCGGGGCCGCTGCCAGGTCTGACGGCCTCCGTGCAAAGCGCGTTGACCATGTCGTGCCGGGGCCGTTCGGCCCTTGTCGTCCGCAGGCCGTACTCACTTCACTGATCCCGCGGCCCCGTCCGTGGTGTTCGGATCCCGCTCGTGGGCTCGGCACAGCGGTCCCGCTCACGAGCGGCGGGCGGGGGTGTGCGGTGCCCGGAGACGGCCGGCACAGCGCCATACGGCGGGGAGGCGAGCGGGAGATGATCGCGGCGGTGGGACACGCGGGCCTGACGTCGTCGGACGCCGTGCGGCTGGTCGAGACCGAACTGTGGGTGGCGCTGATCCGCCTCACCGGCCGGACGCAGGGGCTGGTGCGGGCGCGGACCGGAGTGCCGATGGCGTTCGGCAGGGCGGCGCCCGCGGCGGGGCGGGAGCTGATCGTGCTGACTCCCAGACAGGGGCTGGTGCCCGCGTTGCTTCCGGTTCGGCACCGGGTGGCGGTCGGCGAGCCGGTGCCGCTCGTCCAGCAGGCGCGTCTTCGGGCGTACGCCCCGGCGGACCGGGACGCGTGCGTCGGCGCGGACGAGTGGGTGATCGCGGAGTGCCGGCAGATGCCGGCCGTGTGGGACGACTTGCCCTCCAACGGCCGTGACGCCACCGCGCATCTGGTGGCGTACGCCCGGGCTCACGGCATTCCGGTGAAGGTCGTCCGGCCGCAGGGGGCCGCCCGCGAGGCCATACCCGGCGCACCGGCACGGGACGCCGGCTGCCGCTCACGCGGCCACAAGCACCTGTCGACCAGCGTGGGCCCTCGGCCCACTACCACCACCACCGGTAAGGCGGACCAACCCTGATGACCAGCGCTACCACGACCACCCACCCGCTCACTTCGAAGGCCGGGGAAGAGAGGCGGGTGATCACTCCGCAGGGAGGCGCCGGTGCCTCGCGCGCCTTCGCCTGGCTGCTGATCGTGTGCGGCGCGCTCGGCGTCCTCGCCTCCTTCGTGATCACCATGGACAAGTTCCAGCTCCTGCGGGATCCGCACTTCTCGCCCTCCTGCGACCTCAGCCCGATTCTGTCCTGCACGAACGTCATGAAGAGCGCCCAGGCGTCCGTGTTCGGCTTCCCCAACCCGATGCTCGGACTGCTCACGTACCCGGTGGTGGCCTTCGTCGGCCTCGCACTGCTCGCCGGTGCCCGCTTCCGGCGCTGGTTCTGGCTCGGGTTGAACGCCGGCACGCTGTTCGGAGCGGGCTTCTGCATGTGGCTGATGACGCAGGCGCTGTACGAGATCAACGCGCTGTGCCTGTGGTGCTGCCTGGCCTGGGCGGCGACCATCGCGATGTTCTGGTACACCACGGCGCACAACCTGCGGCACGGCATCCTCCGCGCGCCCCGAGGAGTGGTCGCGGGTGTGCTGGAGTTCCACTGGGTGGTACCGGTCACCTGGTACCTGGCCGTCGTGATGCTGATTGCCACCCGCTGGTGGGACTACTGGCAGACGCTGCTCTGAGCTCATCCGTGCCCCAGTTGGCCGCGTTCACCGGGTAAGGCGACCAGGGAGGTTCATACGCTCGTCGGTACGGCGCGTCTGGTCCGATCGCGTCCTGGTCAGGAACGATCCTGTGGAACAGGGAACATCGCGGGACCGGCACAGCGATGGCGTGGGGCGCCGCGCCGACGAGAGCAGGTGATCCGGCCTGCTGTTGCGTTTCCCCACGTCGCTGCCGGAAGGCGCCGGGAGTGTGTCGGCGCCGGAGCGGTCCCCGTCGGCTGCGCCGCGCTGCTGTGGACCGCCTGGCGGAAGCACGGATTCCGGGCCCGGCGATGTCGCTGCGCCGCCTGCCGGAGGCGAGCGCGCTCGGCCCGGGGGCCACGTCGGCGCGGCCGTCGCACTCGACCGGGCTTGCCGAGGTGTGCCACGCACCCCTCGGCAGGCCGCCGCGGCCGTCGGCAACCCGATGGTGCGCCGGACAGCCACCGTAGGAGGAGACCTCGCCGGCCCGGGGCCGCGCATCTGCTGCCGGACCCGCTGGTGCTTCAGGCCCGCGCGCCGGTCCTGGGCGGGCAGGACATGGTGGAGTCCGACCTCGATGAGAGTCTGGCAGAGCGCTCTCTCACGGCCGGTCTGCGCTGGACGGATCCGGTGGCCAGCAGCTGCCGCAAGCTGGACGCGAAGGCGCCGAGCCCGCCGCCGATCGCCGCGCCGCCCCTGCCCGCCCCGCCAAGAGGCGCCGCCTACGTGCGCGTGGCCGTCCGGGTCGGTCAGGAGGTGTTGCCCCGGAGGCGCTGACCAGGAGGGCGGACGCGGCCGGTGGCGCGAAGGCCGTGCTGCGGGAGCTGCGGGCAGCCTCCCCTGTCTGTCTTCCGCAGGACCAGCGGGACGTGCAGATCGTAGGAGCCGATCAGTTGCCCGCCGTACCCGCGGGCGCGGCCGCCCGCTGAAGCACGAGGAGGAGTGTCCGGGGCCGAAAGGCCCTGCCGAGCGATGGCTGCGCCCGGCTGGGTTCGCGCAGTGCGACGCAAGAACCCCCTCGGGGCTTCGCGGGGGACAGCGGATCGGCCGATCCGCACGTGGCCCGGGCGCCGGGCCCGCCTGTCGCCGCCGCACGATCCTGAGGTCACCGCCGCGCCGCGCGCGGTGCCGGCCCGCCACCCGGCCGGGCGGCGCGCGTACCTCCTCCCCGACGGCGGCGACTCGGATGTCCGGCTCGTCGTTCCCGCCCCGGGTGTCGTGCTGCCTGAACTGGCCGAGGCGGTGCGCGCACTGGACGTCGGCCTCGTAGCCGACCCGCCGCTGCGGATCCGGGTCGACGGTGGACCCGATATGCCGGGTGAGCGCGCCTCCAGTCCCCGCTGCTGCCGCGCACGTGGCGGCCGTACTCCCTCGCCTGCGCTCCCCGCCCGGACGGGGAGCTGGAGTTCCGCATCCGCCGAACCGGCCCGGGCGGGGTGAGCGAGGCGCTGGTGGCGCACACCCGCGTCGGCGACCCGCTGCGCCTGGGCCCCGCACAGGGGTCCATGACGCTGGACGACCGCCTGGCGCGGGACGTGCTGATCGTGGCCGGCGGCACCGGATGGGCCACCGCCAAAGCACTGCTGGACGAGCCGGCCGTTACGCCGCCCACGCGGCCGCGGCACGCACCTGTTCCTCGGCGCGCGCACGCTTCAGGACCTGTACGACACGGCAGCCCTGGCCGAGTTGCGGAAGTGTCTGCCGTGGCTGCGCGTGGTCCCGGTGATCGGCGAGGGCTCCGGCGCGGCCGCCGGGGACGGCTCGGTGGCCGACGCGGTGGCCCGGCACGGCGACTGGTCCGGCCACCTCGCCCACATGAGCGGCCCGCCCTCCATGGTCACCGACACGGTGCGGCGGCTGACCGCCATGAACCTGCCCGTTGGCCGAATCCGCCACGACCCCGTCGGCGGCACGGTACCTCTCCCCTCTCATCCTGCGGCCACCGATCGGTGACCGACGCGCCCGCGAAGCCCCCTGCCGTCCGTCCGCGTCTCGACCGCGAGGATCTGTCGCGTCGGTTCACCCGGCCGGCAGGCTCGGGGCGGCGTCAGGGTCGAGAACGAAGGGCCGGGAACCCACGCCTCGCACCGCCCCGCGTACATGACTGTTCACCGCCGCCGGCCGTTCACCTCCGCTCGACGGTCAGATCGAGGAAGTGGGCGGAGCAGGAGATGCACGGGTCGTGGTTGCGGATGGCCTTCTCGCACAGGGTGGTCAGCTCGGCATCGGTGGGGTCGCCTGTGGCCAGGCGGTCGGTGACCATGCGGCGCAGGTCCTCTTCGATCGCCCCCTGGTTCTGCGCGGTCGGCGGGACGAGGCAGGCATCCGTGACGGTGCCGTCGGCATCGAGGGCGTAGCGGTGGTAGAGCAGGCCGCGCGGCGCTTCCGTCGCGCCGTGGCCGGTGGCGGCCCTGGGCGGGACGTCCACGTACGGGCGGGGCGGCGGGGTGTAGACGTCGATGAGGCGCAGCGCCTCGTCAACGGCGTAGAGCACTTCGACGGCCCGGACGACGATGCTGCGGAAGGGGTTGCGGCACACCGCACCGTCACGGGGGTCACCGAGCCCGGCGTCCTGGGCGGCCTGTCGTGCGATCGGGGACAGCCACCGTCCGCTGATCGCGTAGCGGGCCAGTGAGCCGGTCAGATGGCGACGCCCGTCCAGCTGCGAGTGCAGCGCGGTGGAGTGCGGTACCTGGGTCTCCACGACATGGCCGCTGAACTCCTGGACAGGGAAGGTGCGGGTGGGCAGGGCGCGGTCGGAGTCGGCGGGCAGCCCCGCGGTACTCGGAGCGGGCATCACGGTGGGGGTGCCGGATTCGATGGCGTATGTACCGGATTCGGCCAGGGCGAACAGGTCGTTGTCGCATCCGGCGTCGGGAAAGTCGAACCCGGCGACCCAGCGCACCGTCTCGGCGGCGTCGTCCCGAGCCCGGCGCAGTTGTTCGGCCAGCGGCCGCAGTTCGGATGCGGCCGGGACGCGGTGGAATCCGCCGACACGGATGTTGACCGGATGGATGGCGCGGCCGCCGAGAAGTTCCATGACGGCGTTTCCCGCCTGTTTGAGGCGGAGACCGCGTTCGACGTCCTCCCGCCGGGTGCGGGCGAGTTCGATGAAGCTGCCGACGCCGAGGAAGTCGGGGGCATGCAGCAGGTGGACGTGCAGGGTCTGGCTTTCGATCCACTCCCCGCAGTACAGAAGCCTGCGCAGCACCGCGAGCTGTCCGTCGACGACGGTGCCGCAGGCGTCCTCGATGGCCCGGCAGGCGCTCATCTGGTAGGCGACCGGGCAGATCCCGCACACCCGTGAGGTGATGTCGGGCGGCTCGGTGTGGGAGCGGCCACGCAAGAACGCCTCGAAGAAGCGCGGAGGCTCGTAGATCGTGAGGCTCGCCCGGTCGACCTTGTTGCCGTGCACGCTCAGTCGCAGTGCTCCCTCGCCTTCGACGCGGGTGAGGGCGCCGACGCGGAGCACCCTGGATGCGCGGTGGGTCACCCTTCCTCCTCCCTTCGTGAGGCCTCGTCGAATTCGGGGGCTGCGGTGTTGAAGGTACGCAGCACCCGCACCACGTCCAGGGTGTCCATACCGTCCCGGCGCAGCAGCGGGACGAATGCGGGGAAGTTGGTGGAGTCGGAGGGGCCGAAACAGCCGTAGCAGCCGCGCCCGTACGCCGGGCACAGTGCGCCGCAGCCGGCATGGGTGACCGGGCCGAGGCAGGGTGTGCCACGGGCCACCGTCACGCACACGGTGCCGCGCGTCTTGCACTCGAAGCACACGCTGTGCCGGGGCACGTCGGGAGTGCGTCCGGCGAGGTAGGCGGTGATGACCTCGATCAACTGGCCGCGGTCGATCGGGCAGCCGCGCAGTTCGAAGTCGACCGGGACGTGCGCGCTGATCGGGGTGGAGGTGGCGAGCGTGTCGACGTAGTCGGGCCTGGCGTAGACCGCGGCCTGGAACTCGGCGACGTCGGCATAGTTGCGCAGCGCCTGCACCCCTCCGGCCGTCGCGCAGGCCCCGATGGTCACCAGACGTCGGGAGGCGGCGCGGACGTGCCGGATACGCGCCGCGTCCTGCTGGGTGGTGACCGATCCCTCTACCAACGACAAGTCGTACGGGCCGGGTTCGGACGAGCTGGCCCCCTCCAGGAAGTAGGCGATCTCCACCTGCTCGGCGATACCGAGCAGCTCGTCCTCACAGTCCAGCAGGGTGAGCTGGCAGCCGTCGCACGAAGCGAACTTCCACACGGCGAGCCTCGGGCGTCCGTCGCGCCGGCCGACAGGGGGCGTCATGTCACAGCTCCCTCACCGCGAGCAGGGGCTGGGCAAGGCTCCAGGGGACGACAGGGCCATCGCGGCACAGCAGGAGGGGCCCGAGCTGGCAGTGGCCGCAGTGCCCGGTGCCGCAGTGCATGGTGCGTTCCAAGGAGACGCGGATTCGCTCCGGCGCGAGGCCGCGGTCGAGCAGGTCGCGGGCCGTGTGCCGGATCATCACCTCCGGGCCGCAGACGAACACGGCCGCCTGGTCGGGATCGAAGGCCGCACGCTCCAGCAGTGCGGTGACGACGCCGACATCGCCGTCCCACGCCCCGTCCGGCCGGTCCACCGTTGCCAGGACCCTGGCACCGGCCTCCCGCCAGGCACTCACCTCACGCGCGTAGAGCAGGTCGCCCGGCGTCCTCGCACCGACGAGGAGATTGAGGCTCTTGAACCGCGCGGGCCCGTCCAGCGCGGCCAGAACGAGGGGGCGCAGTGGTGCCAGGCCGATGCCGCCGGCGACGATCAGGACGTCGCGCCCAGCGGCAGCGTACAGGTCCCAGCCGGTGCCGAACGGACCGCGCACCCCCACCACCGCTCCGGGCCGCACCTCGTACAGGGCGGCGGAGACCGCACCGACCGCCCGGATGGTGTGGCTGAGGCGGTGCCCGTCGATCCCGCACACCGACACCGGGATGTCGCCGACCCCGAACGCGTACACCATGGCGAACTGTCCGGGCGCGAACGGCGGCAGCGCCGGGCCCGTCGGCTCCAGCGCGATCGTCGCCGTGTCCGGCGTGTCGGCCGTACGTCGCACCACGCGGTACGGCACGGGAGGCCCTGCCGCACACGGGGCCACCGTCGCGGCGGTCATCCCCTACCGCCCCCCTCCGCCTCCGCCGCGGGGCCCGGCCGGGCGTAGACATCGAGCAACCGGATGCGGCAGGCCCGCAGGCGCCGGCCGATCGCCACGGATGCCACGCACCGGGTGATCGCCAGGCCGAACACGGAATCCTCCTGGATCGCGGCGCGTACCTGCCGTGCCTCGAACTCGTACGCTTCCACCTCACTGCGGGCGGTCGCACCCAGGTGCCAGCGGTACGGCTCGAACAGCCACGACCAGCCGAGCAGTTCGCCCTCTCCGAGGGTCTCCACCACCGCCGGATCGCGGCCGGCAACCTGGGCATCGAGGGCGACCGTGCCGGAGCGCAGGATCCAGAACCGCTCCGCCGCCCCGTCCTCGTCGAAGATTCGCGCACCGGCAGGGAAGGACGTCCCACAGGCCATGGACAGCAGGCGCTCACGGTGAGGTGCTGACAACTCACCGAGAAAGCCATGCCCGACCGTGGTCATCACTCCTCCCGCCGCGACGCGGCCTCGCGCTCACCGTTGAGCGCGTGCGCCTCCTCGGTGATGTCGATGCCGACCGGGCACCACACGATGCACCGACCGCAGCCGACACATCCCGAGCTGCCGAACTGGTCGTACCAGGTACCGAGCTTGTGGGTGGCCCACTGCCGGTAGCGGCTCCGGGAACTGGCCCGCACCGGGCCGCCCGGCAGGTGCGTGAACTCCAGGTCGAAGCAGGACTCCCAGCGTCGCCACCGCTCCGCGTGATCGCCCGTCAGGTCGGTGACGTCCTCGGCGGTGGTGCAAAAGCACGTCGGGCACACCATCGTGCAGTTCCCGCACGTCAGACAACGCCCCGCCACATCGTCCCAACGCTCGGCCGACAGAGTCTCGCGCATCAGCACCCGCAGGTCGACCTCGGGCATGGTCCGGCCCATGCGGCCCGCCGCAGCCGCGACGCTCTCTCGTGCCGTGGTCCGGGTCGTGGCATCCGCAGGACGGTGCGGAAGGTCGGCCAGGACCGACTCCCCCTCCTCGCTCCCGGCCCGCACGAGGAAGCGGTGCCCGTGCTCGTCCAGCACCTCGGTCAACGCCAGATCGTACCCCTCGCCGACAGCCGGCCCCGCGCCCATGGAGACGCAGAAGCAGGTCGCCCCCGGCTCGGTGCACTCCACCGCCACCACAAAGGTTCTCTCCCGTCGCCCTCGGTAGGCACGGTCGGTGTAGGGGCCGCCTGTGAGCACGCGGTCCTGCACGGCGATGGCCCGCAGATCACACGGGCGCACGCCGACGAACGCATACGACGGCGGCGGGGCGGCGTCCTCCGCCACCACCCACTGGCCGTCGGGCGTGCGGTCGGCGGTCCATTGCCGCTCCCGCGGCGGATGCAGGAACCGCTTCCAGCCCTGCGGGCCCGCGCTGTGCGCGAACGCGGCCCCGTCCGCACGCGGCCGCAACCGGTAGTGACCGGCCTCCAGCTCGACACCCCAGCCGTAGGGCAGGTCGTCGCCCCGGGAGATCTCGGCCAGCACGATGGCCCCGTCGCGTGCGGTCGGGCCGATCACGGTGCGGCCGCGCCCGGCAAGCACACCGATCAGCGCATCCACGCCGTCCTTGCCGATCACCGCCGTGGTGCCGCCGCCATCCGCTGTCTCGTGCCTCACGTCCCCACTATGAGCGCGCAACCGGGTTCGGGCCTGCCGACATGGCTGTCGTGGCCCGGGGGGGTCTCGTTGATACCTCGTCCGGCCCAGCTGCGGACGAAGTCGAGCGGGAAGGGGTGACGGCATGGACGCCCCTCCCGGCCCTCCTCGGATCGCCGTCATCGGAATCGGCAACGAGTTCCGGCACGACGACGGTGTCGGCCGGGCGGTCGTGGGAGTCCTGGCCGAGCGGACCGGACAGGACCCCCTTCCGGCCGGGACGGCGCTACTGACGTGCGACGGCGAGCCCGCACGGCTGATCTCGTTGTGGGAGAACGCCTGCCTGGCCGTCGTGATCGATTGCGCGCGCGCCGAGCCCGCCCGTCCCGGCCGTGTGCACCGCCTTGAGGTCGACGGCGACCGGCTGCCCCAGCAGAGCGGGGCCACCAGTTCGCACCGGCTCGGCCTCGGCGACGCCGTCGAACTCGCCCGCCTGCTGGACCGGCTGCCGGACCGGCTTGTCGTGTACGCGGTCGAGGGCGCCGACTCCAGCCTGGGCACGGGCCTGTCCGCACGGGTCGCCGCCAGGGTGGGGCCGCTCGCCGACCGCATCGCCGACGAGATCCACCGATACGCCCGTACCGTCGCCACGAGCAACGACGTATAGGTTCCGGTCACCGCCGAAGTCCGGCCTCGCCACGAGCGGGCGGCCTCCTTGTCGGACTGCGGAACATTGCCGTGGGCCGGTTCGTCGAGCAGGACGGTCTGCGGGTGGCGTGCGAGGAGTGCGGGCATGTCCGTCCCGATCTCGTGGAAGAGGGGCCCACGACATGCGACAGGCTTGTGGGAGACGACCCCAAGCCGTCGGGACCGGCCGCTCGCCTCTGCGACGAAGCCGCGACCGGGCCGCCGTGCGCGCCGGGGGCCGGTCGGCCCCTGCCAGCGGTACGGATGGCACACCCCCTGCCACGGGCCGACCGGTCACCATGAAGCTCGGAGCGTCAGGGAGGTGGGTCCCGTGGCGAACCTCGGGAACCGAGCGAGACCACCACATTCACGAAGGAAGGCTGAAGGCGTCATGGTCCAGACATCATGGACGACCACCGGCGTGTTCACGGGGCAGGGGGGCGTGCGTACCGACGAGGCCGGAATCGTGACCGGGGACCTGACCGTGCACACCACGTGGGACGGCAGGCGGGCCGTTGTCCAGGTCCAGTACAGCGGCACCTCCCAATGGTTCACGCTGAGCGGCAGCCCGGTGCCCTGTCCCTCTCGACAGGGCAGCCGTGACCTGCACCAAGCCGTGGTGGATGCGGTGCGGGTCGGCGGCGGCACCACCGTTCCGCAGCACGACGAGCTGTGGGTACGGCCGCTGAGCACCGGGCCGGAGAACCGGCGTTGATCCGCATTCCCGAACCACGACCGGCGCAGTTCCTGTTCGATGAGGGCGAGCCGGCCGGAGTCCGGGCCGGCCCACAGGCGCAGCGGTGACCCGGGGTGGTCATCGAGGAAGAGGGCCTTGGCCCTGGCGCGTTGTCAGCGCGTCCAGCAGAGACAGGCGTCCGTGCGCGGTGAACACGGTCTGACCGTGCGTGCCGGGGGCGTCCACGTCGCCGCCCGGCGTGCCCGACACCGCGGTGATGGAGTCTGGGGCCGCGCCCTCGGGCAGCAGGGCGTCCCAAGATGCCGCCGCGTCCGGACACGTTCGGGTTGGCGTGCCGCGGCTGCTCCCACTCCAGGATCCGCCTGTCCCACGGGCTGTGCCCGAACGGCCCTTTCGCGCGAGACACCCCCGGGAGGCAGGAACGGGCCGCACGCCGACGAATTCGGAAGCGGTCGGGAATGACGGGCTGACCGAAATGAGGATGGAGGTGCGGAGCGCATGGCGTCGCTCGCCCTGCCACGCCGTGCCCCGCCGCGGCAAGAAAGCCGCTCATGTACTTCGTTGATCACCGAGATACCGGCCGGCAGTCGACAGCCCGGCTGAAGCACTTCAAGGGCTCCGACGTCGTGGTGCTGGGGCTGCCCCGCGGAGGGGCGCCGGTCGCCGCACGGGTCGCCCAGGCCCTCGGCGCGTCGCCGGATGTCTGCCTCGTACGCGAACTCAGCGTGACGTTCCAGCCGGAACTGGGTCGTCAATGTGACAGCAAGACGGCGTGCGCACCTCTCAGTCGCCCCCTGTTCACCGGCGGACGGTCGCCGCGAGCTGGGCGGACCCTGACCGGGCGGCCCCATCAGGGCCATTCGGCCCCTGCCGCCCAGGAACGACCGGGCTGAGGCTGGCAGACGGGGGTTCATGCCGGCCGAAGGGCGTGGGATCGGTGATCACACGAGTGCGGATGCCGCACCGGCACCTGACGCCGCCCGCCAGGCCCGGGCCACGGCACGAGCCGCCCAGTCCTCCGTCCCGGCAACCACAGCCGTTCGGCGGACGGTGGATGGTGTGGTGGATCCTGATGACGCTCGTCATGGTCCTGCTGCTGTCGCGCGCCCGCTCCGGGCCGCACACGACATCACTGTCCTACAGCGACTTCGTCGGCAAGGTCGGCGCCAGCCAGGTGCAGACGGTCGACATCAACGACAAAGGCGCGGTCAGCGGCACCCTGAAGGACGGCACGAAGTTCACCACCCAGATCCCCACCGCGCTGGGCACCGGGGCCCAGCTCCAGCAGCAGCTGACCTCGCACCACGTGCAGATCACGGCCGGCCAGAGCAGCGGCGGCGGCTCGGCGTGGCCGTCCGTGCTCTTCTCGTTCCTGCCGCTCCTGCTGCTGATCGGCTTCTTCGTGTGGATGGGACGCCGGGCCGCAGGGTCGGTGACCGGCGGGCTCAGCGCCATCGGACGCTCCCGCGCGAAGATCATCGAGGCGGAGCGGCCCACCACCGGCTTCCACGACATCGCCGGCTACGACGGGGTCAAGCAGGAGATCAGCGAGGTCGTCGACTTCCTGCGCAACCCCGCCCGCTACACCGCCGCAGGCGCCAAGGGGCCCCGTGGCGTGATCATGGTCGGACCGCCCGGCACCGGCAAGACACTCTTCGCGCGAGCGGTGGCCGGCGAGGCGGACGTGCCGTTCCTGTCGGTGACCGGCTCCGCGTTCGTGGAGATGTTCGTCGGGGTCGGCGCCTCCCGGGTGCGCGACCTGTTCGACCAGGCCCGCAAGCGTGGCCCGTCGATCATCTTCATCGACGAGATCGACGCGCTCGGGTCGCGTCGCGCCGGCGGGGCACGGCTGGGGGGCAACGACGAACGCGAACAGACCCTCAATCAGCTGCTGTCCGAGATGGACGGCTTCGACCAGTCCAGCGGCATCGTCGTCCTCGCCGCCACCAACCGGCCCGACGCCCTCGACCCGGCCCTGCTGCGCCCCGGCCGTTTCGACCGACAGGTCACCGTGCCCCTGCCCAACCAGTCCGAGCGGGCTGCGATCCTCGCCGTCCACGCCCGTGACAAGTTCCTGGCTCCGGATGTAGACCTGGATGCCGTCGCGCGTGCCACGCCCGGGTTCTCCGGCGCCGATCTCGCCAATCTCGTCAACGAGGGCGCCATCAACGCCGTACGGGACGACCGCACCCGGATCGAGCCGCACGACCTGGATGCCGCCCGCGACCGCGTGCTGCTCGGACGCCGGGAGTCCTCCAACGCTCTGCTGCCCGAGGAACGCCGCTCGGTGGCTGTCCACGAGTCGGGGCACGCGCTGGTCGCCGCCCTGTGCGAGCACGCCGACCCGGTGGCCAAGGTCACCATCCTGCCGGCCGGCGTCACCCTCGGCGTCACCGAACAACTCCCTGAAGCCGAGCGCCACTTGTACAGCGAGAGTTACCTGACCGACCTGCTGGCCGTGCGCCTGGGCGGGCGCGCGGCCGAACTCGTGGTCTTCGGCGAGGGATCGACAGGAGCCGCCAACGACCTGGCCGGAGCCACCCAGATCGCCACCCGCATGGTCCGCGAGTTCGGTCTCTCCCCCGAACTCGGCCCCATCGGCTACGCCTCCACCCACCCCCACTTCCTCGGTGAAACCACCGACGAGCCCGGCCGCCCGGCGTACTCGGAGCAGACCCAGCGCATCGTCGACGAGGAGGTCGCCCGCCTGCTGCGCCAGGCCGAACAGCGCGCGATCACGCTGCTCCGCGATCACCTGCCCGCCCTGGAACGCCTGGCCGGACGACTGGTCGCCCACGAGACCGTCGACGGCTCCGTCGTCCTCGACGTCCTGCGCCAAGAACGCCGCCCGGCCGGCGGAAGAGACGATGACCACGCCGTCGACGCGTCATCGCTCCCCGGGCATCCGCGGCCGGGAGTTCACACGCCGCGTCGTTGAACATCAGGCGGCACGCGTCGTCATCCTCAGCTGCCGACCGTGGCGTCGTGAAGGCGTCGTGAAGTCGGGACCGAGGCAGGTGGCCGTGCCTGCGAAGCCCGATGGCGGAGTTGCGGCGTGGCTCGGGTCCCGGCAGTCTGGATCTGGCAAGCGGCCTTGATGACGTGAAGAGGTGATCGGGTTGCTGGACCATACGCGCCCGGTCGACCCTGCTCAACGTTGGTGTGGGTGACGCGTGTCGCCTCATGAGCCGGCATCCCGGTGAGTCCGTCCGGGATTCTTCAACGGCCGCCCGGGCCAAGCACCAGCCGGACGGAAATCGGCTTCGCCGTTCCCGTCCCACTCTGGGGCGGCTGTCCGGAGTACTTCTTCGCGGCACGCGCTGCGGACTCCCCGCTCCCTCGGTGGTGTCCGGTGACCTGATGGTCCGCCGTGGCCCACACGGGTTGCGTGTGCGACCGCGGTCGCCACAGCCCGCCGCCGGCGACAAGGAGCCACAGAGCCATGGGTGGAAAGCAGAGGGCACTCGCCGTACTGGCCGCAACCGCGCTGGCAGCCGGACTCACCAGCCCCGCCTTCGGGGCCGGCGGCGCTCACTCGCCGGCCCCGCCCACCACGGCCACGGGGTCGGGGACATCGGTCGTGGAATGGAACCGCGAGCTCATCACCATCCTCGCCGATCCGACGGCGCAGCCGGCCACCGTCCAGCCCACGCGCAGCTTCGCTCTCCTCCAGGCCGCCGAGTACGACGCGGTGGTATCGATCACCCGATCCGGCCCCGCCTACCTGTTCTCGGCGCGGGCGCCGCAAGGCGCTCGTGCCGATGCCGCGGCCGACCGGGCGGCCCACGATGTGCTGGTCGCCCTGTACCCGGCCGAGCGCCCAGGCGTGGACCAGCTGCTGAGCAGCCAGTTGTCCGCGATTCCGGGCGGCCCGGACAAGCAGGCGGGCATGACCGTGGGAGCCGCGGTCGCCCGCCGGCTGATCAGCATGCGGGCCCACGACGGGTCCTCGGCGAAGCCGCTGCCATTCCGCGCCGGCGACAGGGCCGGTGACTACCGGCCCACCCCTCCCGACTTCCCGACACCGGCGTTCACCGACTGGGGCTCGGTCGAGCCTTTCGTGCTGACGAGCGGACGCCAGTTCCGCCCGGCAGCGCCGCCGGCCGTGAGCAGCGCCGCGTACGCCACCGCCTTGAACGAGGTCAAGAGCCTGGGGAGCAAGACCAGCACCGCCCGCACCGCCGAGCAGACCGCCGCCGCACGATTCTGGGCGGCTGCACCCGTCTGGAACGTCTGGAACCAGATCGCGCAGAACCTTGTCACCTCCACGAACGCGAGCCTGGAGAACACGGTGAAGGTCTTCGCCCGGCTCGACCTGTCCCTCGCCGACACCGCGATCGCGATGTACGACGCCAAGTACGCCTACCGCGTCTGGCGGCCCGTGACGGCCATTCGCCTCGGCGGTACGCACTACAGCCCGCGCATCGTCGGGGATCCCCACTGGACCCCTCTGCTGACGACCGCCCCGGACCCGTCGTATCCCAGCGCTCACGCCGCCCTCAGCCAGGCGGCGGCAACGACGCTCACCGGGTTCTACGGCGCGCGGCACCATCTCGCGGTGACGTCGAAAGGCATCACCCGAACCTATGCAGGCTTCCAGGACGCCGCCACCGAGGCATGGCTGAGCCGGATCTGGTCCGGCCAGCACACCTCCATCGACAACCGCACGGGACAGCAACTCGGGACGCGGGTGGCCGACTTCGTGGCAGGTCGCCTCTGACCGTCCGCACCGGGCGACCTGCACGACCAGACGCCTGCCGACCTGAATCAGTCGGGTCGGGAAGCGGGAAAGGGAGAAGAGCCGTGCCCATCTCTCGTCGCGACGCCCTCAGGCTGGGTGGCGCGTTCGTGCTGGCCGGAACGGGCGCCGGTGGGGTTGCAGGCCGCGACTCACAGGTGGCGACGAGCGCGGCCGTCCCCGGGGCCAAGGCGGACTACACGCTGCGGATCGCAACCGGGCCCATCGAACTCGCCCCGGGCACGGTCGTGTCGACCACGACGTACGACGGCCGGTTCCCCGGTCCACTGCTGCGGTTCACCGAAGGCCACCCGGTCGTGGTCGACGTCCACAACGACACCAGTACTCCCGAGCTGTTGCACTGGCACGGCCAGCGCCTTCCCGCCGATGTGGACGGGGCCGCCGAGGAGGGCACCCCGTACATCCCCGCACACGGCATGCGGCGCCTGTCCTTCACTCCTGGACCGGCCGGTTTCCGCTTCTATCACACGCATGTGACGGCACACGGTGACCTCGCACGGAGCACGTACTCCGGTCAGGCCGGCCCGGTCCACATCGAGCCGAAGGCCAACCCCGGAGCCTACGACCAGGAAGTGTTCCTGACCCTGAAGGAGTTCGAGCCCTCCCTCAGCCACGGCGGGGACGTGGCCCAGACCTTCCTGGCCGGCACCCCGGTGCCGGACCTGAAGCACAGGGGCGAGAAGGCGATGGCCGACTCACTGGCCCGGGGCATGCCACTCGGATACGAGGTCGGCTACCGCGTCTTCAGCGTCAACGGCCGCAAACTCGGCCACGGCCCGCCGATCAAGGTCAAGACCGGGCAACGCGTGCTGTTCCACGTCCTCAACGCCAGCGCTACCGAGATCCGCAGCCTCGCCCTGCCCGGCCACACCTTCGAAGTCGTCGCGCTCGACGGCAACCCGGTACCCCGCCGGGCCGTTGTGCCGGTGCTGTGGATCGGCACCGCCGAACGCGTCTCAGCCATCGTGGAGATGAACCACCCAGGTGTCTGGGTGCTCGGAGACACATCGGACGACGACCGCAACGCCGGCATGGGCACCGTGGTGGAGTACGCCGGCCGCAGCGACTCCCCGCAGTGGATCGCGCCACCCGCATTCACCTGGGACTACCGCATCTTCGCCGAAGGCGGCTCCACGAATCAGCGACCCGACCACACGATCGACCTGCTCGTGGAGAAACGCAACGCCGCAGACGAGGGCTTCAACATCTGGCCCCTCAACGGCGTCCCCTTCTCAACGGACACCAACAAGCCGGTATTGGAAGTCCAGCAAGGCAGGCGCTACCGGCTACGGCTGCGCAACGCCAGCGACGACATCCATCCTGTCCACCTGCACCGCCACACGTTCGAGGTCACCCAGATCGCCGGCACCCCCACGCACGGCCTGCGCAAAGACGTCGTCATGCTCGGCGGCTACCAGACGCTCGACGTCGACTTCACCGCCGACCAGCCGGGACTGTCCCTGTTCCACTGCCACCAACAACTGCACATGGACTACGGCTTCATGATCCTTCTGCGCTGCTCCTGACGGGCTCACCCGAGTTGCGACCGGGCTCGCAGCCCTGCTGCGTTCACAGCACGACCCGCACGGCGGGACACAGCCGTGAGGTCGGCCAGCAGTCGGTCCACGTGCGGGAGCACGTAGGGACCGAGAGAGGGCGACGCATGCGGCTGCGTGGGATCTGGCGGTTCAGCGGTCCGCCGACCACCACGGTCGATCCAGAACTGCCAACGACCAGTCGTGGGGGGCAAGCGGCATGCGACAGCCTCCGGCATGTTCAGGCAATGCGCGGCGTCCTGCCGCAGGATGGGGGTGGGAGGGGGACTGTCCACGGTCCCCCGCACCCGGCTAGGGAATGACGATCCCGTGTTCCCGCTCCCCGGGCCGCGGCGGGAGTCCGGGCAGGGTGACCCGTGCCGGTCCCTCCGCGAGCGCGGCTGCGCGATGGTGGAGCCCTGCGGCGGCGGCCACGTAGTCCCGGGCCGTGAGCAACCCCACGAGTCGTCCACGTCGGTCTGTGACCGGCAGGGCATCGGCGTCCTCCTCCGTCATGACGGCCGCCGCGTGCGACAGGGCCTCGTCGGGGTGGAGCCTCACGGTCCGGCGAGGGTGTACGAGGTCGCGCACCCTTCGCCGGGGCAGCGCGGCTCCCGCACAGGCCACCGCAAGCTCGGCCCGGTCCACTACACCGGCGCAGCAACCGTCCGCCCGGACCACGGGCAGCGCTCGCTGCCCCGATCGTTCCAGCACCTCCCAGGCCATCGTCAGCGTCTCGTCCTCACTGACCGAGTACGGCGCGGGGTCCATCAGGCTCCGCACCACGGGGTTCTCCACCACGGTCGCCTCCCTGCGCTGTCGTGGGGCGCTCGTCTCCGCTGCGTGCTCTTGCACACTGGCGTCTCAGGACGGCCTTGTCACGGGGCCGCATGGCCCTGAAAACGGCGATCGGACCCGCACCCGCCCAACGCTCGGCGTTCCTCGTGACACGCAGCGGGACGGCGACATGCGTCACAGCAGCCCTTCCCAGTCGCACCAGCCTCAGCTGCGCTCGGCCATCGGATCCCGGCGACGAGTTCGGAGCTGAACGCGCTGCGGCCTGCCCGGGCAGACGTCGGCCACCGGGGCCACTCGGCCCGGGCGCTTGCCCTCTCAGCCCCTGTGGTCCAGGAAGCACGCGCCCGACGCTGAAGAGGGAAGCACGGAGGGAGGCCTCGCGATGACCGGCATCCAGGAAGTCCCGGTGCACGCGCTGCTGAGCGACGGCACCACCGTGCGGATACGGCAGGCGGGTCCGGCGGACCGCGAAGAGGTGCTGCGGCTGTACGAGGAGATGTCGCCGGAGAATCTGCGGCTGCGGTTCTTCTCCGTCAGCCCGGCCGCCGCCCAGAAGGCCGCAGATCGCGTTGCCGAGGGCGAGCGGCCCGGTTACCGCGCGCTGGCCGCCGAGTACGAGGGCCGTCTGGTCGGCCTGGCCGAATACGAGGTTCTGCCGCCGGGCAGCACCGCCGAGATCGCGGTGGCCGTCGCCGACGGCTGGCATCACCGGGGTGTGGCCACCCTGTTGCTGGAGCACCTGGCGGACACGGCGCGTACGGCGGGCGTGAGGGCATTCACCGCGGACGCCTTGTCCGAGAACCACGAGGTGCTGAAGGTCTTCCACGATCTGGGGCTGCTCGTCACCCGTCGCTTCGACGGTCCCGAGGTGCACTGCACGGTCGAACTCGCCGAGGGCAACACGTACTTGGACGCCGTCGAGGCCCGGGGACGGGTCGCCGACGTCCTCAGCATGCAGCCGCTGCTGCGGCCGAGGGCCGCCGTGGTGATCGGTGCCGGTCGCAGGCCCGGCTCCGTGGGGCGGGCGATCCTGCGGAACCTGTGCACGGGTCACTACGCCGGACCGGTCTTCGCCGTACACCCGGACGCCGGTGCGATCGCGGGAGTGCACGCCTACCGGTCCGTCGCCGACTTGCCCCAGGTGGCCGACCTGGCCGTGATCGCCGTGCCGGCCGCAGCCGTTCCCGAGGTGGCCGAGGAGTGCGGGAAGTCAGGCGTGAGGGCTCTGCTGGTGGTGTCCGCGGGCCTGGACCGGCATCAGTCCGGTGCCCTCGTCCAGGCGTGCCGGCGGCACGGTATGCGGCTCGTCGGCCCGAACTGTCTGGGGCTGGCCAACACCGAGGCGGACGTCCGTCTCGACGCGACCTTCGCCGCGCATCACCCCGGTCCCGGCACCGCAGGGGTCGCCGTACAGTCCGGCGGTGTGGGCATCGCGCTGCTGGCGGGACTCTCCCGGCTCGGCATCGGCGTTTCGAGTTTCGTGTCGCTCGGCGACAAGTACGACGTCAGCGGCAACGACATGCTCCAGTGGTGGGAGAGCGACGGCCGCACCGATCTGGCGCTGCTGCACCTGGAGTCCTTCGGCAACCCGCGCGCCTTCTCGCGCACCGCCCGCCGGGTGGCCCGCTCGATGCCGGTGCTCACGGTCGACGCGGGCAGGTCCGAGGCCGGACGGCGCGGCGCTGCCTCGCACACCGCGGCGGCGGCCGTCCCGACCATGACCCGGCAGGTCCTGTTCACCCAGGCCGGCATCACCGCCACCCGGACCATCGGTGAGCTCCTCGACACCGCCGCCCTGTTCCATGCACAGCCCCTGCCCACGGGCACCGACGTCGCCGTCGTGAGCAACGCTGCCGGAGTGGGCGTCCTCGCAGCCGACGCTTGCTCAGAAGCCGGGCTCGACGTCCCGACGCTCGCCGCCGACCTGGTGAACGAGCTTCTTGATCTGCTGCCGGACGGCGCCACTGCCACCAACCCCGTGGACGTGACCGCGGTGGTCGGCGAGGAGCAACTGCATGCGTGCGTCGGCCTCCTGGCCAGGCATGGGGCCGTCGACGCGGTCCTCGTCACGCTGGTCCCGACGGCCGTCGCCGAAGCCACCGGCGAGGACCTCGTCCACGCGCTGACGCAGACCCCGGAGCGGCTCCCCCGCCCGGTCCTCGCGGTACGGCCCACTCAGGCGGCTCGTCGCGAACTGCTGCCGACCGTCGGCGCGGCCACGATTCCCGCGTACTCGGACGCCGAGGACGCCGCCCGTGCCCTGGCCCATGCCACCGCCCGCGCGAAGTGGCTCTCCCGGCTGCCGAGCCCGGTCCCGGAACTGCCGGACGTGGAGACCGTTCGCGCACGGGAGATCGTCGCCGCCTGCCTGGACGGCGGCCCAGAGGGGGGCTGGCTCGATCCGCAGACGACCGCGGCACTTCTCACCTGCTACTCCATCCCACAGATCCCGTGGGCGTGGGCACGCGACGAGGACGAGGCCGTCGTTGCGGCCGAACGGCTCGCGGGTCCCGATGGGCGGGTCGTGATGAAGGCCTATTGGCCGGGCCTGCTGCACAAGAGCGAGCAGCGTGCCCTGCACCTGGACCTGCGGAATCCCTCCCAGGTCAGGGCCGCGCACCGGGATCTGGTCACTCGGTTCGGCGACCGGATGACCGGTGTGGTCGTCCAGCCGCTCGCCGAGCGCGGCACCGAGCTGTTCGCCGGGATCGTCCGGGACGAGGTCTTCGGACCGCTCGTCGTGTTCGGGCTCGGCGGTACCGCGACGGAGTTGCTCGCCGACCACGCGGCCCGGCTGGCCCCGCTGACCGAGCTCGACGCCCACGACCTGCTGACCTCGCCTCGCTGCTCCCCACTGCTGTTCGGGTACGCCGGCAGTCCCGCCGCCGACCTCGGCGAACTGGAACAGCTGCTGCACCGTCTGTCACGGATGGCCACGGACCTGCCCCAGCTCGCGGACGCCGATCTCAACCCGGTGCTGGCCGGGCCGCACGGGATCACGACGCTCGATGCCCGCATCCGCCTCGTTCCGCGCCAGGTACACGACCCGTATCTGCGTCGGCTGCGCTGACGGGATCACCACTTCCGAAGGAGGTCCGCCATGAAACCCACGCAGATCGGCCCCGTCATGACCGACGATGTCGTCACGGTCGGGTACGGCACCCCGTTCAAGGACGTCGTACGTCTCCTGCACGAGCACCGCATCAGCGGGCTGCCGGTGATCGACGAGGACGACAAGGTCATCGGTGTCCTCTCCGAGACCGACCTGATGCAGCGCCAGGCACACCCCTCTGAGCCGAGCGGCAGGCTCGGCGCGTGGGTGCACCGGCTGCGGCGTGGCGCCCGAAAGAACTCCGCCAGGATGCGTGCGCGTACCGCCGGAGGGCTGATGTCGGCGCCCGCGGTGACGGTGCGCGCGGAGGCGACGCTCCGCGAGGCCGCCCGGTTGATGACGCTGCACGGCATCGAGCGACTGCCCGTGGTCGACGAGGAGGACCGGCTCGTCGGCATCGTCACGCGCCGAGATCTGCTCCAGGTCTTCGTCCGCTCCGACGAAGAGATCCGGCAGGCCGTGCGGAGCGAGGTGCTGGTCGACGCGCTGTGGCTCGGCCCGGACACCGTCCAGGTCGAGGTGTACGACGGTGTGGTCACCCTCACCGGCCGGCTGGAGCGCCGCAGCGATGCAGGTGTGGCGGTCGCCATGAGCCGGCGGCTGGACGGGGTCGTCGACGTGGTCGACCACCTCACCTACCACTTCGACGACCGGCATGCGCAGTCCTCCGGACCGGCCGTGCGCGGCGTGGCCGACGACTGGCTGCGCAACCCGTGAGAGGCCGGGCGCTGCCGGTGGAGCGGCGGCCCCGGGGCACACGGGTCGAAGGGGTGATGATCATGCAGCGGACAGGGTGCGGTCGACGTCGGAGTCGTCGTACAAGGGCAGCACGGGCCGGCGTCTGGACCAGCCGTGCCGGTCCGCGTACTCGGCGGCCCAGAGGACGGTGGCAGGCGGCCAGGGCCTCTCCAGGGCCGGCGTGCGGGGCGACGTTGCCTGCTGACGTGGGCCGAGGCCCTGGGCAGATCCGGGCGGCCTGTGGAGGCGGGGGCCGGCCGGGCTCACGCTGGGAACAGAGAACCTGAAGGGAGCAGGGGTGATGACCTCCGCCACCACCATGACCGCGGCCCTGTCGGTCGAGCACCGCGACCGCCTGATGCGTCTCGCCCGCGAGGTCTCTTTCGATGCCGGTACCCGCCTGTTCGAGGAGGGCCGGCGCGCCGACCGCTTCTGGATCGTCCGCAGCGGCACCGTCGCCCTCGACCTGCACGTGCCCGGCCGCCGTCCCGCTGTCATCGAGTCGCTCGGCCATGGCGAACTGGTCGGCTGGTCCTGGCACTTCCCGCCGTACTTCTGGCACCTGGGCGCCGAGGCCATGAGCCCCGTGCGGGCGTGGGAGTTCGATGCCGAGACAGTGCGGACCATATGCGCCGAAGACTCCGGATTCGGCCGAGCGATCGCGGTCTGGGTCGGACGGGTGGTCGCCCAGCGCCTGCACGCCTCCCGGATCCGGTTGCTCGATCTCTACGCCCCCTACGGCAGCGGTGACCTGACATGACCGCCCGGCCTCGTGAGGAGAACAGCACACAGGGCAGCCCGCACCGGGTGAGTGACGTGATGACGCGTGAGGTCTCGCGGTGGGCCGCGAGGCTCTGTTCAACGACATCGTCGTGCGCATGGAACAGCGGCAGGCCAGTGCCCTGCCCGTGCTCCGAGGCGACGGCCGGGTGATCGGGGTGGTCTCCGAGGCCGCGTTCTTCTCCACCCGCCCCGACAAGGGCGTCTTCGCCGCCTCGCCGTTCGAGACGCTCGACCGCGAGGGAGTGGGCGGCACCGGCTTTCGGCGTGAGTGTCTCCTACGAGCAGGACGTGGGCGGCGTCGTATGGCGCGATGGGATCGGGGCGGGACTGTGGGGCGCCGGTGGGCACGGGGACACAGGCCCTGCCGCTCATCCTCTCCGCCGTGCTCGGGCGGCGGCTCCTCTGGGCCGGAAGTCGCCTCTGCGAGCCGATCGGCCCCTGCCCGAAGGGCAACTGCCGCCGGAGGATGAAGGCACCACGAACCTGCTGCGTGACACCGCGGGCGGCGCCGCCCATGGCGGGCGAGGCTCCGCTCGGAGGGTGAGGCGAGGATTCATGAACGAGACCCTGTCCCTCGGCCGGATCGGCGGGGTGCGGGTGGGACTGCACTGGAGTGTGCTGGTCATCGTCGCCCTCGTGACGGTCGCGCTGGCGCGCGGGCGGTTTCCCGACGCCCACCCTGGCCACTCCGCCGTCGTGTACTGGGCGCTTGCCCTGTTGACCGCGGTCGTCTTCCTCGGTTCACTGCTCGCGCACGAACTGGCGCACGCGGTGGTCGCCCGCCGCAACGGTGTTCAGGTCGACGGCATCACCCTGTGGATGCTCGGTGGTGCCGCCCGTCTGCACACCGAGGCACCGACGCCGGCCGCGGAAGTGCGCATCGCCGGAGTGGGTCCGCTCACGAGCCTGCTGGTCGGGGGCGTACTCGGCGGAGTCGCCCTGGGGCTGGACGCGCTTCATGCGTCCGGGCTCGTGGTCGAGGCATTCGTCTGGCTGGCCGCGATCAACGTCCTGCTGGCCGTGTTCAACGCACTGCCCGCTGCCCCGCTGGACGGGGGACGGCTCCTGCGCGCGTACCTCTGGCACCGCACCGGCGACCGGCTGCGAGCCACTCGCGGTGCCTCGGCGACGGGCCGGGCACTGGGCTGGTTCATGGTGGTGACCGGATTCGCGGCCGTACTGTTCAGGCACGACTTGTCCGGCCTGTGGCCCGCGCTGATCGGCTGGTTCCTCATCGGCGCGGCCACCGCCGAGGCCCGTCAGGCCGAGATGCGCAGCGTGCTGGCCGGTGTCCCGGTCTGCCGGGTCATGACCGCGGACCCTGTCACCGTGCCGGCCACGGCGACCCTCGCCGACTTCCTCGCGGAGGGGCCCTTCGGCCAGTACCGGCACTCCGCGTTCCCCGTGCTGGCGGCGGACGGCTCGGTGACGGGTGTGCTCACTCTGCGGCGCGTCGACGCGACCCCACCCGAGGCCCGCACGAGCACGAGGGTCGACGACGTGATGCGTCCCCTCGCGGACGTCGTCACGGCCGAACCCGGCGAACCCGTCCTGGACCTGCTCCCCCGCCTGCAGACAAGCCCCGTGCGCCGGGCGTTGGTCCTCGACGAGGGCCGTCTGGTCGGCATCCTCACCGTCGCCGACATCACCCGTGCCCTGACCTGGCCGGCCCCGTCCGCCCCGGCCCCGTGCCGACGGCCGCACGGCACCGGCGGGTTTTCGAAGGAGGCGTGACGGCCGGCTTGAGCTTGGAATCAGTCGGGCTCCGGTACGACGGCCACCGGGCATGCGGCATGGTGCAGTACCCCGTGGGCGACGCGGCCGAGTTGCAGCCCCATGTGACCGTGGCGGCGGCGTGCGCCGACCACCAACAGATCGGCCTCGCGGGAGGCGGCCACGAGGGCGTCGCGGGCGTGGGCCTCGACTGTGCGTCGTTGTACCCGCAAGCCCTCCGGTAGGTCGCGCAGCGCCTCTTCCAGCACCTCCGTGGCCTGCTGCTCGTACAGGTGGGCAGGTTCGCCAGTGATCAGTGGATGACCGGTGGTCGCGTGTGCGGGCCGGCGCCAGGCCCGTACGGCCTCCAGTGGCACCCCGTGCAGCAGGGCCTCTTCGGTGGCGAAGCGCACGGCGGCGGAGCCCGTCGGCTTCTCACCGACCCCCACGACGATGCGACCGCGCGCCCCCGAGCGGGCCTGGTTGTCGTGGCTGCCGCGCAGCACTAGGGAGTGTGCCGAGTTGAGATCTTCATGTGAGGCTGCGGAGCCAGATGACCGCCCCGCGTAAGTGGAGTCCGGCGAGGTAGCTGACAGGGG